>CAYLTY010000349.1:0-6561 GCA_964386705.1 uncultured Planctomycetaceae bacterium | reverse complement strand
GGCATCGCTCCTTCCGGTGAGTTGAACGGCGGTTTTCCCGTTCCGCTTCCGCCCCAATTCAACGAGAGAGTCGCATAACCGCGACTCACCAGAAACTTCACCTCGTGTAAGAAGGCTCGCTGCCCGCCGCCGTGAATGTGCATGACTGCCGGCAGTTTTTTCTGGCTCGCGGGGAACCCATAGATCGCCGCCATCCGAGCCGGCTTTCCTTTGAAGGTGCCGATCAGAAACCGCACATAGCGGAAGACTCCGTCCTTCTCTTTCCACTCTCGAATGACCTCTGTTTCCAGCGCATCCTTTCGCGGATCGAAGTCCGCCCAAAGCTCGATGACCGACTGCGGGACGTCGCCGTCGGAAGCGACGAGCCCGCGCTGGTCGAACGCCGAGAGCGAAACGGCGGCTGCACTCGTTTGAAGAAACTGGCGACGAGTAAAGGTCATGATCAATCGGCCTACTTGTCCGGCACGGCGTGAATGGTTTGGTAAAGGTGCTCGATGAATCGGTCGCCAGCGGCATCCGTGAAGTTCATCTCCAGCGACAATTGATCGCAGACTTTCAGGTCCGGGATGCTCAGGTGGACGGTGCGATCGTCGATCAAGCGAATGTTCTTGACTAACAGTGCATCGCGGCCCTTTTCGCCGGGCCGGAGGACCGAGTACTGGTCCGACCCATATTGTTTGGACCACAGGTAGTCCCACATCTCTCCTCGCCAAGATTGACTGTCGCAGGCGGACTTCGGATCAACGGCGAAACTGAAGCGCAGTTCCAGTCCACCAGCGACGACGCGAACGTTGTCGATCATCTTGACTGGTTCGCCCGTGTATCGGAGCCGCTGCAAGCAACCGTCCTTACCTTGAGCCGGACCTTGCCAGCCCGACAGACCTGTTCCGTAGAGTTGCCCGTCGGCCGGATTGACGCGGAGCCGCATCACGCCGGCATCCCACTGGTGTGGCAGGGCGACAATCGACGCTTGTGTCTTCTCGTTGATGTCCTGCAGCGAGAGGTAATACAGCCAGCCTTTGCCGAAGGACGAATGCAGCAACCGACCGGACAGCGGGCCGAAGCGTTTGTCGTCCACCCAGATTTGACCGCCGCACGAGTTGTCCAGTTCCTGCGGCGTCCACACGATCGGCTCGTCGAACGTCTCCGGCAACTTGCCGCCGTGCCGTTGCTTCAGCCATTGAGTCTGCTCGTCGGAAATCGGCATGTTGCCGAGAAAGCTGTCGGGCCGGATGAGCGAGATCTTGCCCGCCGGCATCCACGGTCCTTGATTGTCGGAGACCGTGAAGCGGTCGTCGTTCAGCTTGCCCATGCCGTTCGGCGTGCGCAGCCCCCACGCGACGACCTCAGCTCGACCGCCAGCGGGTGGCACGCGCATGATTGTTCCGGGGCGATGATGCTGCGTGTATTGCCCGGCCTTGGCGAAATAGAAGTTGCCGCGCGAATCAGTTTGCAGGTCGAAGTTGTAAGCGTGGAACGAGCACGAGACGTCGTCGTCGATCCAGAACGCTTCTACAAAGTCGGCTTCGCCGTCGGCGTTGAGGTCGTGCAGCCGCTTGATGCCATCACGACAGGTGACGTAGATCACACCGTTGACGACGCGGACGCCGAACGGTTCAAACAGCCCGGCCGCGAAGCGCTTCCAGACGACCCGTTCCAGCCGATTGTTCATTCCGCTGACGAAATACACGTCGCCGCCGTGAGTCGTCACGACCGCGCGGCCATCCTCGAAGAAGTCGAGAGCACTCGTGCGAATCCACGCATTCCACGGATTCTTAAACGGGACCGGGATCGTATCGAGCGCGTAGCCGTTGATCGGTTCGCCGAGCCTGCCGCGAACCTCCACCGATTGCGGCCATCGCCGCGCGCCGCCGCGCGTCATCGTCAGCGGATCGACCGGCTCTTCTTTCGCCGCAGTAGCGAAAGTCGCCAAGACTTTCGACGGTACTGCGCGATCCTCCGAACTCTTGGCGAGTTCGGCGATGCCAGAGCACCGAGAGACACGCAGCACGCGCGGTTCGCGGCTCGGCGGAATCGACAGCACGATGCGGCCAGTCTCATCGACTTCCCAAGTCGTTCCGTCTGTGTCGCCGATCACGGCGGCAGCGGAGAACGTCAGAGGTGAATCCGACTGAGGCTGCTTTGGCGCGGGCTTACTTTGATCCGGCTGAGGCTTCCACGAGTAGAGTGACTTGCGCTCCGGTGGCTGAGCTGTCTTCGCCACTTGCTTGAGTTCGTCGGCAGAGAACTCGGCCTCATGGATGTCGATCCAGTCGATGTCTCCCGAAAAGTCGCCGCCGAAGTTGGTCGCGGTCGCTCCGATCTTGAGCACATGTCCGTTCTCCGGATCGCTACGAAAGCCTTCTCGCAAAGCTTCCAGTTTGCCATCGACATACAGCTTCGTTTCGCGTTCCGTGACGACAAGCGCCGCAACATGCCACTGACCATTGCTGACCTCGGACTTTCCGGTCATTGCTCCAACCCCGCCGATGTCGTAAACCAGCCGCTTGCCTCGGACGAAGAGCGACTTGCCGTTCGGCTGCCAGAGTCCATTGGGCGGCGCGGACGCGATCAGCGTCCCGTCGCCTGTCGAGCGAAAGCGGACCAGAACGGTGCGCCCGATCGTTCCGAGATCGAGTGATCGCGCCACCTTTCCATCGACGACATGCCGCGGCTTGTTGGCCATCGTCGCTTCACCGGCTCCGGTTCGAACTTTGCCGGAGACGATCGCGATGTGATCGCTCGCCGCGCCCGTGCGTCCCGCGATGTTCGTGTTGCCTGCCGCAATCAATCCGGCTGGTCCCTTGCCGCCGGGCAACTTTGCCACGCTCAGTTTCAGCGGCTGCTCGCTGGCGTCGATGCGTAGCGTGTGATGCAGCATGAGCCGGCCGTCGGTTTGCGAAGACTGCACCGTCTCCAGAATCTTGCGGCCGTGAACGCCATAACTCAGAACCGCGCGATCGCCGAGCAGGTAGTGGCCGTAATATTGCAGCCAGTCTGAACGCACGGGACCGCGCGGCGGTTTTGCATCGGCGGGGATTTCAAGCGAGCCGGCGAACGCCCATTGCCAGTCGCTCAGACCGGCGATTAGCTCGCCGTCGATCTTTGGCATTTGCTCTCCGCGCTGCCGATAATGATGCGTATGAGAAAGATCGAGAAACCCGTTCGTCCACGCGCCAGCCAGTCGCATCCGATGCAGGTCATAGCTGACCGTCACGTCGTCCGGCAGCCGAAACGTTAGCGCGTTGTTCACCGTCGAGCCGATTTGCGAACCGAGCACCGGGCCGTAATCGCGAGCGGCCTTCGAGATGCTTTCTTCACCGTCGCTCGTCCCTTTCGGCAGGCTGCTCAAGTAATTGTCGTCCAGTTCGCTATACGCCGGATTGCTCGGCTTCATCAGAGCTTCGCGAATGTAATGGATGACCTGATAGCGCTCCTTCGGCGAGAGTTGCTGCATCGGCGTCATCAGCCCGGCACCACGCGTGAGCGTCAGCAACATCTTGTAGGGATCGGCCCCGTACTTGAACGGCTGCCACCCAAACGCCCGCGCGGTGGGCAGAGTCGGTGTGTTGCCATCGGTGCCGTGGCAGCCTTTGCACTGACTCTGGAAGATCTCCCGTCCCGCGTCAAAATCTCGCTTGCCGAGCGACCGCAGAATGCCCGCGTGATCGAGGTCAACCGAGTCATCCGTGACGATCAGTTCCTCGGGATCGGGACGCAACGCTTCGGCTCTCGGCTGTCCCCCGCGAGCCACCTCCATCACATAGCGGACCAAATCGAACAGGTCTCGATCACCGCTCAAGGTTGCCGCGAGACCTTCCGGCATCATCGACTTCTTTCCGACAGTGATTTCGTCGATCTCATTCTTCGCGATCCGAATTTCCTGTTCGAGATTCGCCGCATCGCGCAGCACGAGTCGCTCTTTCGTATTCGCCGCGACCAGTCCCGATTTCACTTGTCCAGTCACCGTCGTCACCGTGACAGTTTCAAACCCCTTTCGGATCGTCTTGGAGGGATCGAGTATCGCCTCAACGATGTACTGATCGGTCGCGTCTTTGGTGATCGTCGTCAAATCCGGTCCCAGCGGATTCGTGTCCTTCCCACCGGCATGACACTTCACGCACGCAGCCGCCGACTTGTAAAACAGCAATGCTCCCCGCCTCGCATCACCCCGCAGCCTCGCCTGAGCCGCCACGACGGTCGCATCCCGTGCCGACGGACGTGATTCATCGGCTGCCGCCGGAGCGACGTTGATGGCCACAAGCAGCATGACAATGCTGGCCGCTCGGAGATGTGGATGAGTCTTCAACGATGGCTCCTGTGAATGGTGGCTCGGACCGACAGTCGCAGTTGGAGGTCGCTGTTTTTCATTTCGGTCCGAGTTGAATCATCGCCTCGCCGAGGCCCTTGCCGATTTGGGACATGATCCTGGCGGAACCGAGGTAGTGAAATTCCGCGTTGGAAACGCTGTCTCTCAGGAGCACCAACTCGCGCGGCGTGAAGGTCTCGGCATCGAGCTTCTGCCGCGCCGCGTCAGCGGTCTCGCGGGTCAGCGTTCCCTCTTTCACGGCTTTGTTGAGCTCATCGACTTTCGGCTTGAGCGTTCTTTCCTTCTCACGCAGCGCGGTCACTTCCATGTCCCAGTAGTGTTCCGTCAAGACAGCGGCCACGTTGCCTTTGAATTCGGGCATCGAGGCCGGTGCGGCCATCGCATCGCGAAAGTTCTGGTGAATGTTCTTGTAACGCTGCTGGTCGGGGCTGTATTTGCTCGTTGGGCCGCCGACTCCCAGCACGCCGATCACGAACGGCAGCTTCGGTGCGGACAGATCCTTGCGGACATCGCGAATGAAATGGGCCAGCAGGGTGCTGTAGTTGTCGTAGCCGCGCGGTTGGTCGCGCTTGGGGTAGACGTCGCCATCAACCATGTCGTTCCAACCCTGGAACCAGACGAAGCCGGCCAACTCGTAGCCTTGCTTCGCGTCGTAGTCGGGATAGACCCGCTTGATGTCCGCCAGCACATGCTTCACATGCTCGGTCATCAGGCGGTAACTGTGTCCGCTCACCTTCGTCCGTTCGGCCGTGACCGCCTCGATGTCCTTGCCCTGCTTCTTCAAGTTGTCCAACTGGGCCTGAGTGAATTGATACGGCCCGGCGCTTGGCGGGCGGAAATCGGTATGCAGGCTCTTGCCACCCCAAGCGGTCTTGATGATCAGAATCGGTTCATTGAGCGACTTGTCCACGGTGATTCCAAAAGTGAACTCCGGCCCGATTTTGGGGCCTCCCTGCTCCGCTCCAAAGCCGGAGGTCAGCTTGCCGATTCGCTCCTCATTCGCCGAGCCGATCGACGAGATCCACACCATTTCGCAGACGCGGGGCGAGCCGTCAGCGTTTCGCATCTCCTTGAGAATCAGTGCCGTCGTCGGATTGAGGCTCATGGCGTCGATCGTCCGCACATGAGCGTGCCCCTGCATGTTCGACTGGCCGGCGAGAACAAACACTTTGAGCGGCTTGCTCTGTGCATTCGGCAACCGTTCGGCACCTATGGCGGCAGCCAGAGAGACGAACAAGCTCGACGCGACCACAGCAACAAGCACTTTGGTTGTGGCGTAATTCATGAAGACCTTTCTTCCAATGGAAGTAAATCAGTGAGGTGAATCACTCGCCGTTTACAGGCCCGTTCAATGAACGGTGATGTTATGGGAATATCAAGGAACATTCAGTCGCCAGATTGCGAAGTTCAGGAAGCTTGCAAAGGTCACCCACACGAGATACGGAACCAGCAACCAGCCGGCAGCCTTGTCGCGGCGGAAAAATGCACCCGTCGTCGCCACGATGGCGAGCCAGAGCACCAAGATCTCGATGAGCGCACAGCCAATTGCGTGCAGGCCGAAAAAGATCCATGACCAGGTGATGTTGAGCGTCAACTGAACAAAGAACAGCGAGAGCGAGTACGCGGCATCCTTGAACCCAGCGGATTTCCACACCAGCCAGGCGGAAGTTCCCATCAGGACGAATAGCATGGTCCACACAGGACCAAACACCCAGTCTGGTGGGTTCCAACTCGGCTTGATGATGGTCCGATACCAGCCCCCGATCTCCGGTGTTGTCGCTAGTGCGCCCAGTCCTCCTGCACCCAGACAAACGGCGATATACAGGACGAGGCCGATCCATTGTGAACTTGCCTTCATTTGCTACCCCCGTAACCAATCAACCGGCAAACGGTGATGCCACTTAAGTTGCGAGGGCAGCGGACTCCTGGATTCGTTTCGCAGGAAAAAGCGCAGACTGATTTGAGATGTCGAGGATTCTTCATTTTATATACGCCTTGCCTGGCCAGTTCTCCCACCACCGCTGAAAGAGTTTCAATTGTGCTTCGGCAAAGTGCTTTTGACTTGGCGAAAGCTGGTCCGATTCGTTGAAGTGCAACTCGTAGTCGGCATCGCCGAGCAGCACGAGCAGATACTTGTAGTACAGCACCAGGTCGGGGCCTTCGTCGAAACGGGACAGCTCGGTGAGGGCCTCTTCCAGTTCTCGTGCCAATCGCCGGGCTTCGACGTCACC
>CAYLTY010000348.1:0-6594 GCA_964386705.1 uncultured Planctomycetaceae bacterium | reverse complement strand
GTTCTTGGCTTGCTCGTCGAGTCGCCTTAAGTGCCAGGGTGACACCTCGGAAGGATCTGTGATGCAGCTCTTGTCAGCTGAATCGTGGCTAGCTCAGCTACTTAATTCTACGTCGCTACCAGACCTCTTCAACGCGCTCACCTCAATCCAATTGGGGCCCGTGCCCCTCGCGATTATCCACACGCTGCTGATCGGAGCCGTTTTCGGCCTGCCAGCGGGCGTTTTCATCTGGGCCGAACGCAAGGTTTCCGGACGAATTCAAGACCGCTTGGGCCCCACTCGCACTGGCGGAAGATTCGGCTGGCTGCAGTCACTAGCTGACGGACTTAAACTGATTCAAAAGGAAGATTTAGCCCCTTCCGCTGCCGATAAAGCCTTGTTCTTTGCGGCTCCCACGGTTGTGGTCGTCGCGTCCTTCCTCGCTTACATGTTCCTGCCGTTTTCAGACGGCTGGGCAGCGGTCGGCGTCGATGTCGGCCTATTCCTGATCCTCGGATTGCTGGCCTTGGAAGTCATCGGCGTGATTCTGGCTGGTTATTCCAGCGGTTCCAAATGGGCCTTGTTCGGCGCCATGCGTGAATCAGCCCAGATGGTCAGCTACGAAATCCCGATGGGCATCTGTGCTTTGATTCCGATCGTCTTGGCAGGCACACTGGACCTGAATGAAGTCGTGCGGCTGCAAGTCGGGAGCTTTGCTGATTTTCGTGCGACGGGAATTCCACCCTTCTTCAATTGGTTCTTCTTCCATCCTGTCGGCTGGCTGGCCTTCATCTGTTACTTCGTCTGTGCGACGGCCAGTTGCAAGCGAGCACCCTTCGACCTCGCCGAAGCGGAAAGCGAACTGGTTGCTGGCTTCTTGACCGAATACAGCGGCATGCGCTGGTCGTTCTTCTTCCTCGCTGAATACGCTTCGATGTTCCTCGTCAGCGGAATTGCAGTTTCGCTGTTCCTCGGTGGTTGGGATGACGGCTTCGGCATCGTTCATGGGTTAAAAGAGAACGGTCAGGGGTTGCTGGGCAACCTGCTCGGGGCGTTGATCTTCACCATCAAGGCTTCAAAGCTGGTTCTCGTGCAGATCTGGGTGCGATGGACTCTGCCTCGTATCCGCATCGATCAGGTGATGGAAACTTGCCTGAAGTATCTGATTCCGATCGCGTGTGCCCTGTTCCTGGCAGCGACGATCTATCCGCTCGCTCTGGCCCAAACCCTGGGTCGGCCGCAGCTCACACCGACGAAACCACTCGGTGATCGCACGAGCATTTCTCAGAACACCGACCGTCCGGATTCAACGCAATCGGTGGCGTCGAAGGGGGTCGCGGAATGAGTGTCGCACTCTTTTGGCTGTTCGCAATTCTCGCCTGCGGCGGAGCAATCTCCGTCGTGCTGTGCCAGAACGTATCGCGGATGGCAGCCAGCTTGATTCTCTGCCTCGCTTCGGTGGCTGTTCTGTACTTTCTGCTGGGTGCCGACTTCGTCGGAGCGACCCAATTGATGGTATATGTCGGCGGCACCGTGGTGCTGTTGATTTTCGGTATCATGCTGACGTCCAGCTCACCGAGTCACCAATTGCGAACGTCTCCTGCTGACGGCTTTCTGGCCGCCGGTATTGGCGTGTTGTTCCTGGCGATCGTGGCCTTCACGATCGGTGGCGTTGATTGGGCAGCCAACAGCGAAAAGCTGGCAGCCGCTGAGCCTGCCAAGCAAGGCCAACAGCAGCAGGACCTCTCGCATGGCATGACCACGCGCCCTCTGGCACTGGCCTTGATGGGCGTGCGACCTGACAAGCCCGGCGCTGGCGGCTACTTGCTGCCGTTTGAAATTGTTTCCGTCCACCTGCTCGTGGTGTTGATTGGTGCGGCCTACCTGGCCCGAACCAAACGCCGCGTCGTGGAAAATCAATAACAGCTTCGCAAACTGAATCAACAATTACCTGACGAGTCTATCAATGGAAGCTGTCAGCCTTAGTTCACTCCTCTGGGTCGGTGCCGTGTTGTTCGTCTGCGGGGTCATCTGCATGACGACCAAACGCAACGCGATCGGTGTGCTGATTGGAGTAGAACTCGTACTCAACGGTGCGAACCTCAACTTCGTGGCGTTCTCTCGCTACTCGCCTTTGGCGCTGGATGGCCAGGTTGCTGCGATCTTCGTGATCGTGCTGGCCGCTGCCGAAGCCGCAGTAGCACTCGCAATTGCCATGAACTTCTATAACTGCCATCTCTCGATTGACGTTGATCGTGGCGATGAACTCCACGGTTAGAGTTTGTTCGTTTGATTTCTCGCCACTTACAGAACCTGCTGTTAGGCAACTATGGATAGTCTCGGACCAGAACTAGCCACATACCTGTCGATCGCCTGGCTGCTGCCACTTGTAGGCTTCGTCATCGAAGTGATGAACGGCTTTGGTCAATGGAACCGGCTGAGCAGGAAGGCTGCGCTGCTGGCCATTGCGTGTATCGGTACGGGCTTCCTCTTCAGCAGCTACGCGTTCTGTCGCTGGGGCACTGAAACAAACTGGGCGGTGTTCGCCGAGCACGAGAGCCATGATGGTCACGCCAGCGTGTTGGATACCCCCAAAGAAGTCGGTCACGACCACCACGCGGACAGCAAATCGACCGTGCCGCTGGCCTACTCAGGCAAGTTTTACACGCTCGCCAAATTCGGCAATCTGGAACTGTCTCTCGATTACTACATCGACAGCCTCACGCTGCTGATGTTCTGCATGGTGACGTTCATCGCCACGTGCATTCATGTGTTTGCGGTCGGGTATATGTCAGACGAACTCACCATCGAGTACGTCGATCATCATGCGCACGACTCGCACGGACACCACGTGCATCGCCTCGGTCGCTTCTACCGCTTCTTCTCGTTCCTCTCGCTGTTCTGCTTCGCGATGCTGGGACTGGTGATTGCCGGCAACATTTTCCAGGTCTTCGTGTTCTGGGAACTGGTTGGTATCTGCAGCTTCCTGCTGATCGGTTTCTATACCGAACGTAAGTCAGCCAACGTTGCGGCCAACAAAGCATTCATCGTCAACCGTGTGGGCGACTTTGGCTTCATTATCGGCCTGATGATCCTGTGGACCTACTGCGGTACCTTCAACTTCACCGAATACAAGAGCGGTGAGACGATGAAGCCGGGTCTGTTCGAGATGGTTCGCACCGCTGAAGGTGAGCTGACTTACACAGACGACACTCACGAATCCGTCGCCCTGCACACTTCTAATGAGCATGGCCACTGGGTCGCCCCGCAAGGCGAGTCCACTAAGCGCCGCACGATCCCCTACCTGCTGCTGGTTGTGGCTGGCTTGGGTGTCTTTGGCGGATGTATCGGCAAGAGTGCTCAGTTTCCGCTGCAGACCTGGTTGCCTGACGCGATGGAAGGACCAACGCCGGTTTCGGCGCTCGTGCACTCGGCCACGATGGTCGCGGCTGGTGTTTATCTAGCGGCGAGATTCTTCCCGGTCTTTACTTCCGAAGTCTTGCTGGCGATTGCTTACACCGGCTGTATCACCTTGTTCGTCGCAGCGACCATTGCCGTTGTTGCCACGGACATTAAGAAGGTGTTGGCTTATTCCACCATCAGCCAGCTGGGCTACATGATGCTGGCGATCGGTTTGGGTGGTTGGGCCGCAGGCTTGTTCCACCTGATCACGCACGCGTTCTTCAAATCTCTGATGTTCCTCGCGTCTGGTGCCGTGATCTACGGCTGCCACCACGAACAAGAGATGCCCAAGATGGGTGGCCTGTTCAAGAAGATGCCGATCACGGCTCTCACGATGCTGGTCGGTGTCATCGCCATCGCAGGCCTCGCCATTCCGGGCACTCCGATCGCCTTCAGTGGATATCACTCGAAGGATGCGATCGTCGCAACCGCCTTGGCTTACACCCAACACAATCCGGTGCACTTTCTGCTCTTCATGACGCCGCTGGTCACCGCTGGAATCACCGCGTTCTACATGTTCCGTCTGTGGTTCTACACCTTCACGGGAACGCCCCGCGACGAGCATGTTTACGAACACGCCCATGAAGTTCCGAAGGTCATGTTCGTGCCGTTGCTGGTGCTGTCGGTACTGGCCGCTGGCTGTGCGATCGGCGGCGACCATGGCCAGCTCTTCAAGATGATTTCGCTGAGCGAGCCGGTTGGCTTGGCCGAAGGGGTTCCAGCATCGGGCGTCGCTCAAGTCACTCTGCCATCGCATCACGACATTCACGTCGTGCATTCCACAGCTGGGGTCGTCGCTCTGCTGGCCGCGAGCCTCGGCACGCTGACCGCGTTCCTGCTGTACTGCAAGCCGGTCGTTAAGCCGGAAAACATCAAGAACCAGTTCTCTGGACTGCACAACTTCCTGGTCGAGAAGTGGTACTTCGACGACCTCTACGAAGCTCTGTTTATCCGACCTTCACACGCCGTTGCCCGCTGGGCGACCGGCTTCGATCGTCTGATTCTGGACGGCATCCTGCACGGTGCGGCGAAGTCCACCGTGATCGTGTCAGCCATCGATCGCAAGTTTGACGAAGGCTTCGTGGATGGCATCGTCAACCTTGTCGGCAACACCACACGACGCTTTGGGTACAGTTTGCGAGTCTTCCAGACCGGCCAGATCCGTCAGTACGTCATGTTCATTGCAGTCAGCGTGGTGGCCTTGTTCGCAGTGCTGTTCGCTCTGCTTCCCAAGGCCTGATATCGACTCTTCGTTGGTCGCGGAAACCACTTCATTACGGTTAGCGGATAACTATGGATCCTCTTTGCTTCTTGTCAGCCCTGATCTTTCTGCCCGCGCTCGGAGCGTTGATCCTTGTGGCGTTCCCGAGCAAAGCCGTCGACGCGATGCGAATGTTCACGGTCGCCATCACGGTGCTCGTCTTCGCGATGACGCTGAACCTGTGGCTCGGCGCCGGCAGTTTCGATTCGTCGATCGCGACGATTCAACCTGTCGCTGAGGGCGTCTCCAAGCCGTGGATCCCGGATTGGAACATTCACTATCGCCTTGGATACGACGGCATCAGCTTGCCGCTGGTCGTGCTGACCGGCTTCGTCTGCGTGCTGGCAGCATTGGCTTCGTGGAGCATCAACAAGCTTCACAAGGGCTACTTCATGCTCTTCCTGCTGCTGGAAACCGGCATGCTGGGCACGTTCCTGGCGCTCGATTTCTTCCTGTTCTATGTGTTCTGGGAAGTGATGCTGCTGCCGATGTACTTCCTGATCGGCATCTGGGGCGGTCCTCGTCGCGAATACGCAGCGATCAAGTTCTTCCTGTATACGCTGGCGGGATCAGTGTTGATGCTGATCGCCATGCTGATGTTCTACTTCGGCAGCGGTCGCGAATTCAGCCTGATCAAACTGGCGGAGTTGGCTCAGGATGGACACACGTTTGACTACACCACTCAAGTGATCGCGTTCGTCCTGTTGTTTATCGGTTTCGCGATCAAGGTTCCGAGCTTCCCGTTCCATACCTGGTTGCCTGACGCTCACGTCGAGGCTCCAACTCCGATCTCGATGATTCTGGCCGGCGTGCTCCTGAAGATGGGTGGCTACGGTATCCTGCGAATCGCGTTTCCGCTGTGCCCGCTGGGCGCTCAAGCCGCGGCCTACACGCTCGTGGGGATTGGCGTCTTCAGCATCATCTACGGAGCCTTCGCCGCGCTGGCTCAAACCGACTTCAAGCGACTGGTCGCTTACAGCTCCGTCAGCCACATGGGCTACGTGGTCTTGGGTATGGCTGTCTGGAAGATCAATGAGCACAATGGAACCGACTTTTGGCTGCAGGGCATGAGCGGTGCCATGTTCCAGATGATCGCCCACGGCGTGTCGTCGACCGGCATGTTCTTTATGGTGGGCGTGCTGTACGACCGGGTCCATCACCGCGATCTCAATAAGTTCGGCGGAATCGCCGGGCTGATGCCGCACTACACCGCCCTCGCCGCGGGGATCTTTTTCGCCGGCCTGGGTCTGCCGGGCTTGTGCGGATTTGTCGGCGAAATCTTCACGGTGCTCAGTGCCTGGCAGTTTGATTATGTTCTGGCGGTGATCGCCGCTGCCGGCGTGATCCTGACGGCGGGCTACATCCTGTGGACGATCCAGCGGGTGTATTTCGGCCCGGCCTATAAAGGCCCGCATCCGGAAGCCCTGGTTCCTGCCAATTCGCGCGAATTGCTGGTGGCTTACACGCTGCTGGCTTTTGCCGTACTGCTCGGCGTGTTTCCGAACCTGCTGTTCAGCCTGATGAATCCCAGCATCGATACGCTGGTGAATAATATGGATACGGCGATTCAGAAGCTGCAGGACGCGGCCGTCGTTCTCCGGTGAGTGTGTGAGTTTTCCGTTCGTCGTTTAACCTTCGCCCGCCTGTTCGATATCGCCCGCAAGGACCAGGGATTGTGTTCGACGCCCTGCTCAATCAACTGCTGACCGACACGACGCACACGTCGCTGCGGATCTTTTCGCCCGAGCTGGCGCTGTCCGCCGGCATTGTGCTGATGCTGCTGGCCCGGCTGGTCGGCGTCGATCGCAAATTGCCGACGCACTGGATTGCCCTGTGGGCGACCCTCGCCGCGTTTGCCGCTCCTGCCTCGCACGTGCCGCGCGTGCTGACCA
>CAYLTY010000347.1:0-6595 GCA_964386705.1 uncultured Planctomycetaceae bacterium | reverse complement strand
GAAGTCCCGAAGCTTGATCACACGTGGGCGACCGATCGCAACCCTCAGATCTGGGAGTTCCTGAAACGCTGCCTCAACAGCCCCGGCTCGTAGGCTGCGCCTTGGAGTGCTCCGGCTTGACGGAGCCCTCCAGAGGACTGAACCGCGTAGATCCAAGCGACTACAACAACTCTTTGATCGGCACGCCGCTGGGCAGGATCTGGATGGGGCGGCCGGAGGGGTCCATGAAGTGTTGAGCTGTTGAAATACCGAAACGGTGATAGATCGTCGCGAGCAGGCAGTTGGAATCCATGATGCGATCGATCGGTTCTTCCGCTTTGCGGTTGGTCGCTCCGATAACCTGACCCATCTTCAGACCGCCGCCGGAGAGCAGCACGCTCATGGCTCGCGGCCAGTGATCGCGGCCGGGGCGGCCGCTGGCGTCTTGAGCGGCGATGCGCGGCGTGCGACCGAACTCGCCGCAGAAGATGAACAGCACGTGACGGTCGAGTCCTCGCGCATAGAGGTCTTCAATGAACGCGGGGACTGCCTGATCGAAGCAGGGAACTTTCTCGCGGTAGGCGCCGAAGATATCGGAGTTCACCGAGTGGTCGTCCCATGTCGTCGTGCGGCCTGTTTCAGTTTTCAGTCGATAGGTCGCATGGCATTGCACGAACCGCACGCCGGCTTCGACGAGACGGCGACAGGTCAACAGGCTGCGGCCCCAATGAGTGTCGCCGTAGTGCTGCCGAGTTCGGTCGGTCTCTTGCGTGAGATCAAAGGCGTCGCGCGTGCGAGTGCTCGTCAAGATGTTCATCGCACGACGATTGAACGCGTCGATGGCGGACATCTCACCATTTGAGTCGATCGCACGCGGGTTGCGATCCAGTTCCTGCAACAGCGAACCGCGCTGCTGCAGACGAGCGTGTTCGACCGTGAGAGCCAGGTTGTCGACGCCGCCTTCTGTGCGGTAGATGGGCACCGGGTCGTAGGTGTTGGCACCGCTGGACGTGAGCGGGTTAGGACTCGGCATGAACGGCGCGTAGGCTGAACCGAGGTACGCCGGACCGCCGCCGTAGAACTTTGAGTCCGCCACGAACGTCGGCACGTCGCGCGTTGTGCGATCCAACTGCCGCGCGACGATGGAACCAAGTTCCGGGAACTCGGCATCGGGCAGGTTCGCGGCGCGCGAGGCATAGCCGGACAAGAAGCGATGCGTGCCGCCCGAATGTTCGGCTCGTTCATGACACAGGCTGCGAACCAGCGTGATCTTGTCACCCAGCCGCGCGAGGTTGGGCATCAGCTCGCTGATATCCATCCCCGGCACGTTCGTACGAATGGGACGGAACGGTCCGCGATACTCAGTCGGAGCTTGAGGCTTCAAGTCGAACAGATCGAGATGACTCGGGCCGCCATTCGCCCAGAAAAGCACGACGGAAAAGTCTTTATCAAAGCTCTTCGCTGAGTCTTCAGCAGCGAACAGGCGAGACAAACTCGGCATCGCACCGGTCGTGAGCGCACCCAGACTGAGACCGCCTAGACGCAGCCATTCACGTCGATTGATCGCATCGCACCGAGTTGTTCGCTGCTCAATCGCCATCGGCACCTCGCGAGATCCAAAAACATTGATGCGAGCTTATCGGCCTCTGCCGGGTCCGCCAATGAGTTTCCAGCGGCGATGGCCTTCCGCCGGCGAGAACTGCCACAATCCACGTATCGGCGAGATCGCCGCTCGCCTGCATTCGGACGCCGAAGTTGTGAGACTTCAGGCTTCGTGTAGTAACGCTGAGTTAATGTTTAACCGCCACGCCAACGGCGTGCGCGCCCACGCCGTTGGCGTTGGGGTTAAACAACGGAACGCGATCCCGTGCATCGACAAGCCAACCATCGTTCCTCATCAGTGTGATTCACTACGCTCGGTTGAACTTTGATCGCGGCTCGGCAGAAGCCTCGCCCTCCCGAATAGCGAACAGTCTTTATCCGCCGGAGCACGATTCTGAATCCCCCCACGCTCTTCATCAGCGAATACCTCACCTGCGGCGCGATGCAAGTAGACGGCTCGGCCAGCAGCCTGCCGGAGTCGTTGTGGGCCGAGGGACTGCTGATGCTCAAGGCGGTGATTGAGGATTTTCTGACTCTGGGCTGGCGCGTGCGGACGACACTCGACGCGCGGGTTGATGCGTTCCAGCTCTCGCATTCACACCTGGAGATCACGCGTGTCTCATCGGCCAGCCATGAAGCTCAGCTGTTCCATGAACTGACGGCGCTGGCCACAGCGGCCATCGTGATCGCGCCCGAGTTCCACCACCTGCTGCGCGATCGCGTGCGGGTTGTCGAAGCGTTCGGCACAGCGGTGCATCTGGGATGTTCCAGCCGCGCGATTGAACTCTGTGGCGACAAACTGGAACTCGCGCGACTGCTGACCGCGCGCGGCATTCCGACGATCCCCACGCAGCCGTTTGATGCCACGCGGCCTGAGCTGGCCTTTCCGTTTCCGGTCGTCGTGAAGCCCCGTCATGGCGCGGGTTCGACGCTCACGTTTCGACTTGATGATTCCAGTCAACTGCGGCAGGCATGCGAAGAGATTCGAGCCAGCGGCGAGGAGTTCGAGTTCATCCAGCAGCCGTTCATCAATGGCCGGTCGCTGGCGATGTCAACGATTCGCAACCAGCCGCTGCCGTTGAGCGAGCAGGTGCTTTCCGACGACGGGCGATTCCATTACCTCGGCACGAACCTGTTGCCGCAGCAAGCGGACTCGTACCTGGCCGTCGCCAGCCGCGCGCTGTTGCGGGATTGCGAGACTGCCATTGACGGGCTCAATGGCTATGTCGGGTTTGACTTGATCGAACCGACCGAAGCACCCGGAAAGCCGCTGCTGGTAGAGATCAACCCGCGATTCACCAGCAGCTATCTGGCGTATCGCGCCGCCTGCGAAACCAACCTCGCGGCAGTTCTACTGTCAGATGACATGCCCCTCATCTGGCGCGCCGACGAGATCCGGTTCCGGGTTTGAGCTGTTTACTAAGCCGCACAATAACATTTGCGCGACATTCTCCCCTCGCCCCGGTAATCCGGGGAGAGGGGTCGGGGGTGAGGGGCTTGGCCGTCGAGCCACGCGCAGAGCGAGAGATGAATACATTCCCGGGAGAACTGCATTCTTTCGACGTCAGGCCGTCGCATTGTACCCCTCACCCCCAGCCCCTCTCCCCAGAATACTGGGGCGAGGGGAGCAAGAGTTCTCGCACAAATACCAATGTGCGGTCGGGTGGCACGCCCAGAGCGAAGCGATGGGCGTGGGCGCCGCTATCGAGCAGCCACGCCCTTCCCTGCGGTCAAGGCGTGCCACCCAGCCGAAGCACACACATGGCCGAATCACTTGTTAGGCGTTTTGTCTAGTGCGACAGTGTAACCCAAGACATCCGCATACCGTTGAAGCAAACCTGCACAGTTGCGCTGGTGGTCGGGATAGACCCACTCTATCTCAATCGGCATGTTCGGAACTACCAAGGTGCGCAAGAAGTAAATGTCGGATTCTGGGTCGTCACTCACGACGATAATGGTCGCATCGGCAAGTGGTACCAACAACGCTTCGAACTCTTCGTGCGTAGACGAAGCCCTGTCTGCAAGAACACGAGTTGAGATGGCAAGCGAGCCTTGCTCATTGTCTGACACAACCACTTGGAACTGGCGACGCAATCTTTCGATCACTTCAGGCACACCGAGGTGAACATCGGGCGTCCTGGGACATAGGTAAGTTCTCACATTCATCCGCCAAACATCTTCGTGAAGAAACGCCGCGCACGAACGCGTCCACCACCACTACTGAGCAGATGCCACGTCCGGGCGCAGGCGTTTGGCTTCGCGGAGGTAGACGTGCACAACCTCGGCCTGGCTGCGGTCGGTGTTCCAGTGCATCAGCACTCGGATGCAGTTGGGCATCGAACCGGGCACGGCGATTTCCGAAGCGCACAACAGCGGCACCTGGCTCATGCCCAGCTGGCGGGCAGACTCAGCCGGGAAGCACGACACCAGGTCCGGCGAGGTCGTGAAGATGATCGACGCCAGGTCCTCGAAGTCCGTAATGCGGTTCGCGCGCAGAATCTCCGACAGCAGCTCGTTGGTCGCTTCCTTGATCTCTGCCGGATTGTCGGAGACCACCGTTGTGGCTCCACGGATTCCACGAACACGCATGAGCTGACTCGCTGAATGAAAGTTTGAGACGCAAAACTGACCCGTAGGCCGGACAATTCTGTCCGGCTGTCGGACAAGATTGTCCGACCTACAACAAACCGACAACACCGGGCCCGGCGCAGATTCCGCAGTTTGATGCTCGGAATCGGCAGCGTGGTCTGGCGAAGCCGCGGGGCATGGTAAACACGTCTTGCTCTGATTTGGAGCTATGTCATAGAACGCCTAGCCCAACTCGTCCGGGATGGATCGGGGAGGGGAGTTCATTGGACCGGTCTGATTGATCGGATTCGTCGAACTTTGCAGTAAAATAAGACAAATCTCAGCGGTAGGACCGCTGCCAACCAGGGGCGATCGCATGGATGCGACTGTCGGGATGCTGGCCGAGAAAGTCGGCGGTGAAGTCATCGGCGATGCCGCGCGCGTGATTCTCAATGCGCAAGCGCTTCGCAAGGCGGAACTTTCCGACATCAGCTTCTGCGGCGACGACACGCGCGTTCGTGAACTGGAAACGGCTCAGGCCGGTGCCGTCCTGATCACTCGCAAGAAGCTGGATGAAGTCCCGAAAGCCTCGCGAGAACGACTGACTTACGTCGTTGTGCCCGACGCGTTGGACGCCTTCGTGACGATTCTGAAACTCTATCGTCAGGAACGTCCACGTCGCGAAATCGGTGTCTCGCCGCAAGCGATCATCGATTCAACCGCTCGTATCGGAGCGGGCACGAACGTCTACCCTGGAGCCTACGTCGGTCAGAACGTGGTCATCGGGGCTCGTTGCGACATCTATCCCGGCGTGTTCCTGGGCGATGGAGTGGTCATCGGCGACGACGTGACCATCCACCCGCAGGCGACGCTGTACACCGACGTGACGGTCGGCAATCGAGTCATCATTCACGCCGCGGCGGTCATCGGAGCGGACGGGTTTGGATACCGCTTCAAGGGCGGCCGCTTCCACAAGATTCCTCAGCTGGGCACCGTGCGCATTGACGACGATGTGGAGATCGGCGCTGGAGCGACCGTTGATCGCGGCATGATCGGCCCGACGATCGTGGGTGAAGGCTCCAAGGTCGATAACCAAGTCATGATCGCTCACAACTGCGAAATCGGTCGGCACAACGTCTTTGCTTCGCAGGTCGGCTTTGCTGGTTCCTGCACGACGGGTGATTACGTCCGGTGCGGCGGCCAGGTGGGCATTGCGAACGGAGTGCATCTGGGGCAAGGCAGTTCGCTCGGAGCGAAGTCCGGCGTGCACAAAGACATTCCGGCGGGCGAGACGTACGTCGGTTATCCGGCTCGACCGCACGATGAAGCGTTCAAGATCGCGATGGCCGAAACCAAGTTGCCTGATATGCGAATAAAATTGCGTGAACTGGAGAAACAAGTCGCCGCGCTCACGGCCTTGTTGAACACGCAGGCTGCGAAGGAAGCCGCCTGACGCGAATCATGGTTCTCCAATTGAGGAATGCTGACTGATGCGAGTGTATCAACCTGACGAACTACCCAGCCGCCTGGAGCGGGTCGGAGTATTGGCCGGAGCGGGCCGATTTCCGATCGTCTTCGCGGAGGCTGCGCGCCGTCAGGGGTATCACGTGCATGGCGTCGGCGTCATCGGCATGGCCTCCGATGAACTGTCCCCGTTGTGCGACTCGTTCGAAACCGTCGGTCTGGCCAAGATCGGCAAGGCGATCCGCTCGTTCCGTGAAAACAATGTCCGCCACGTGGTGATGGCGGGCAAGATTGAGAAGTCGGTGCTGTTTCAGCCGCGACGCTGGCTGAAGCTGATGCCCGACTGGCGCGCCATCCACATGTTCTTTTCGTACGTCCGCGAGAACCGCAAAGACGACACGTTCTTGATGGCTGTGATTCGTGAATTCGAACGCGACCAGATCAAGTTCGGTTCCGCCCTTGATTTCTGCCCGGAGCTTCTCGTGCAACACGGCTTTCTCACCCGTCGTAAGCCCACTGCGGCACAATGGAAAGACATCCGTTTTGGCTGGGAGATCGCCAAGGAAATGGGGCGTCTCGACATCGGCCAGTCGGTCATGATCAATGATCTCGCCGTCATCGCCGTGGAAGCCATTGAAGGTACCGATCGCTGCATTCGTCGCGCCGGTGAATTCTGCCGCCGCGGTGGTTTCACCATCGTGAAGGTCTCGAAGCCTCAACAAGACATGCGTTTCGACGTCCCGACCATCGGCCTGCAAACCATCCAGACGATGCACGAATCCGGAGCCCGCTGCCTGGCCATCGAGAGCGGCATGACCATCATGCTCGACCAGCAGGAAGTCGTGGACCTCGCCGACAAGCTCGGCATCGCGATCGTCTCCATCAACGCCGAAGAACTGCAGCTGCGCGTCGCGTCCTGAGCCGCAACGCGCTAGCGGCGGGTGATTGGTACGGTGACAAGGGACGAGACCAGAACCGGCGG
>CAYLTY010000346.1:0-6611 GCA_964386705.1 uncultured Planctomycetaceae bacterium | reverse complement strand
CAGCACGAAGCGGTGCGGAACCAGATCGCCATACCCTTCGATCCAGACTTCCGCCCAGTCCGCCGATGCCAGCAGGCCTCGATCACCGATCCGATGTTCCAACTGTCGCCACAACTGCAGCACATAACTGCTTTCCGACTGGCTCCGCACTTCCAGCTTGAGCGATGTGGAAGCAAGCGCCACGGTGTTCTGAACAGTGGGAAGAGTTTCAACAGCGGTCATGGAAGACGACCTCATGAAGACGAGTACGGAAGAAACTTCCGGGATATGCGAAACCAGACATCTGCAACGAACTAAGCCGGAAGCGGCATCGGTCGCTGCATCAAACGACGAGTTATCAACCACGTGGCTCCCAGCACGCCGCCGCCGCAGGCCGAAACCGCGACGACTGACAACCAGGACGACGTGACCGAAAAGTTGCGGACAACGAATTCGGAATAAGCCCACAGCATCAGCAGCGCCGGTAACTGCGGCATTGCCACGGAACGCAGGAAGCCCGCCATCGGGAACTGCAACCGACGCAACGCGAACGGCAGCAGCACTCCCAGCTCGACCACCACAATCGGAATTGCCGTACCAAGAGCGACGCCCAGCACTCCCAACGGCTTCATCAGCAACAGCGACAGCACGACGTTGATGCACGCTTCGGTGAAGTACAGCAGCGCGGGCGTACGTACTTCGCCCATGCCGAAGAGCACACCGCGAAGAACTCGCATCGGAGTCGCCACGACCTGTGCTCCCAGCAGCACCAGCATGATCTGATGGCTTTCGCCGTAGGACCGACCGACCCATGCCTGAATGACACTGTCGCCAAAGAAATACGCGCCAATCCAGAACGCGGCCGTTAACAGGAACGCGAGTCCCAGACCTTTCTCGACGAGCACTCGCAGGCGATCGTTGTGAGCCCCCGCACCCAGTTCGGCTCCGCGCGGCATGACGATGGAACCAATCAGTTGCAGCGGCTGAGTAATGAACTGCACCAGCCTCAAACCGATGTAGTACGGAACAATCGCCCGGGTTCCGAAGGCGAGCCCGATAACCACGGTGTCCGTGGCATCGATCAGCTTGCTCGAGATGCCGTCCAGCAACGCGAAGAGGCTGAAGCCCAGACACTGCCGCAAAGTCTTCGTATTCAGATATCGCCAGCCCAACCGTAGCCGAGGCATCAGGCGGAAGACGATCAATGCATAACCGATATTCTCCACCAGAGTGGTCGCCAGGAACACACCGGCCAGCGTCATCAGGCCATGCTCTTTCTTGAGCAACCAGACCGTGAGTGCCAATCGCACAATGCCAGAAATCGATCGAATGCCGCGTTCGACATCCATGCGTTGCAGGCCGACGATCACACCGCCGAAGACGCTGCCCAGAATGCCGATCGCGACGTTGGCTCCCAGTAGCACGACCACGGATCGCACTTCAAAGACGCTGTTGTCGCCCAGGTTGGAGAAGTACGGCAGCAGGAACGCGACAACTCCCGACAACGCCATCACGAAGAAACCGATACCGATGTAGATCGCACCGACCACGCTCGCTACGCGGTTGATCTCGTCGTTTTCATCCTTCGCACTGTGATGGGCCACAAAGCGGCTGATTGTCTCGGCGAAGCCCAGGTTCAACAGACCGGAATACCCGGCGATCGAGCAGATAAACAACCACAGTCCGTACTGATCATCTCCAATCGTGTTGAGGACGAATGGCATCAGGAAGAAGCCAATCAACACGCCGATCGCGTGGTCGCCCCAACTCGCCAGGAGATTGATCCGCAGTTTGTGTTTCATGTTTCGATCTACTGAAAAGACGACCTTCAGGCTCGTCGGTATCTGACTTAAGTGACGACTTGCACAAACACGTTGAACGCGACGAACAAACACAGACTGGCCATCACCAACTTGCGCCGATGTGGACGATCCCACTTCACCACCAAGCGTCGCGGGGACAGATTCCAGCCCGCGAGGTTCAAGTAGGCGGTGCCCAGCCCCAGAATCATCAAGGTGGATACGGTGTAAGGCCGCGACAGCGACATCAGACCAATGGTCCAGCCTGCTCCGATCGCCGCGATGTAGGGCAGATAGCGCGCCTGCCGCGGGTGTTCGATCGAGTACTCCGGCGAGTTCAATCTCCACAGCCCCAGCACCGCGAAGAAGAACATCCCGAAGAAGAACGTGCCGCCCACCAGTCCGAGTTCGACGAACGTGTGCACGAATGAGTTGTGAGCCACCAGCCCGGCGATGTCCGCATACGACCCGTGCCCCGTACCGAACACGATGTCCGCCGAGCGAACCGCCAGCAGACCTTCGCGCCACAAGACCACTCGATCATGAGCGGTGTTGTCTCCTTCCAGATCAATCTCCGCCTGACGGCCGGCTACGAAGGGAATCGCCAGCACGGCGACGACGCCCATCGCAAACGCCACTTTCTTTCCGTAGCGGAACATCATCAACACTCCACCTGCGCCGCAGGCCGCCAGCAGGCCGCCGCGCGACTGTGTGCAGAGCAGTCCGGTGCCCAGCACCATCAGCGGCAGCAGCCACAGCAACCGGGATTGCTTTCGTTCCGCATCCACCAGGAAGGAAACACAGATGATTCCCGTAGCGACGATCAACAGCGAGATGTCATTCGGGTCCGAGAAGATACCCGTGCCGTTCATGCGCGCGATGCGCTGATCAGCTCCCGTCATGTCCACGCCGTGCGATTCCGTCACGTGCGTGATGAAGGGCAGGTCGATGATCTCCAGATAGTCGACGACGCACAGCGAAACGGTCGTCGTCGCGCAACACGCAATGACGAACAACAAGCGCTCGAAGCGTTCCCAGCGATCGACCACTGCGATCAGCAGCGCGAAGTACAGCCCGGCCTTGATGTACTCGATCAATCCGCCAACGGCGCCACCGAAGTACATGTGCGTCAGTTGCGAGATCGGGATCGTGATCAGCACGCCGACGAAGCACAGCGCGATCGGCTGGCACTTCAACATCGACGGACTGAAGAGACTCAGCAATCGGCGGTGAGCCAGTGCGGCAGTGGTGAGAATCAGACCTTCGTAGATCGGAGCTTCAGCCAGTCCCGGCAACATTTCACCGGGGCGCAGAATCATCGTCGCTGTCACGAGACAGAAGAGCGTGAAGGCCAGTTGATTGTCCCGCGCGCCGACCATGATGGTTTGAGACCGCTCTGCAACATGAATTCCCGCGCATCCGTTGCGATCGGAACAACCCGACCGACAATGAGCGCGCCATGCCCCTACTCTGTTTCAAACATAGGTCGTTCCCCGCAGGTCGCCGGGCAGATTCCCAAGACGGCAGCATCTCCCTCGTCCCCCCAGTCCGCACAATTGACACGAACGCGCATCGTGAAAGCGCGGCTCCGAGCGTGCGTCAGGGTTCCCATTCGGCGCCAGACATTGGACAGTGCGGCCATTCCTGCACCTGCACTGCCGGTGCGGACTTCGTTCAACGTAAGGACCGGTCGATGCCAGCCGTTTGGGAATGGAAGCACATCGTTGTGGAAGCGGACCTGGATGATCTCCAGCACGTCAACAACATCTCGTATCTGAAGTGGATGCAGTCCGCGGCCGTCGAGCATTCCGCAATTCAAGGTTGGCCGGCCACGGCGTATCACACACTAGGCAGCGGCTGGGTCGTGCGGTCGCACTTCATTGAATACCTGCTGCCCGCGCGGCTGGGCGATGAAATCGTCATCCGCACCTGGATCGCCGACATGAAGAAGGTCACGTCTTTGCGACGCTTCCAGATCATGCGAGCGCGAGACAACGCGGTGCTCGCCAAATCGGCAACGGACTGGGCCTTCATCGACTATCGCACCGGCATGCCGAAACGCATCCCGGCGGAGATCAGCCAGTCATTCGAGCTACTTGCGACCGAGAGTCTCTGAATTGCCTTCGCGGAGCACGCAGGTCGCGCCGTCTGAGTTCAGCTCGATGATGCAATCCGCTGCGGCGAGCAACTGCAGGTCGTGTTCGATCACCAGCAGCGAGTGCCCGACGCCCAGCAGGTCCTCAAAGCAAGCCAGCAGCCGGGTTACATCTTTGGGATGCAGCCCGATCGTCGGTTCGTCCATCAGCAACAGCGACCGCGAACGGCTCGTGCGGGACAACATGGCAGCCAACTTCAACCGCTGAGCCTCGCCGCCGGACAATGTATTCAGCGGCTGGCCGAGCGTGAGATAGCCCAACCCCACATCCTTCAAACTCTTCAGTCGCTTCTGCAGCCGCGGCTGCCCCTTGAAGAACGTGAACGCTGCGGACGACGTCATGCTCAACACATCGGCGATCGACATGCCGCGCCAGCGAACTTCCAACGCTTCCGCTCGAAAACGAGTACCTCGGCACTCCGGACAAGTCATCACGACGTCCGCTAGAAACTGCATGTCGATCTGAATCGAACCCGTGCCTGAGCATTTCGGGCAGCGGCCACCCTGATCGTTGTTGAAACTGAAATAAGACGCATTCAGTCCGCGCTGCTTCGCTTCGGCTGTGTCGGCATAGAGTCCACGAATCGCATCGAAGATCTTCAGCCACGTCGCGGGATTGCTGCGCTGACCGCCGTACAGGGGCGAGTCATCCACCAGTTGCACATCCTCGACCTGCTCCGCCCCTGTGATGCGTTCTACAACGCCTGTCTGCCGAATCATCGGCTTCGGCTCTGTCGAAGTGCCGGCCAACCGGTTGGCCAGCAAGGGGTACAACGTGCCTTGCACCAGCTCACTTTTACCGGAACCGCTCAAACCGGTGACGATGCACAAGCAACCGAGAGGCACTCGAACCTCAGCGAACTGTCGCCCGTGACAAGTTACGCCGTGCAGTTCGATCCAGCCCGTCGGCTTCCGCGGCGGACGACTGGTGTCCGAGCTACCGGCTGTCTCGTCGAGAGGCTTCGCCGGACCAGCGTAGACCAGATGACCGCCGTCTTGACCAGCTCCTGGACCGATCTCAATGCAGTGATCCGCGACCTGCAGGAACTGCGGATCGTGCTCAATCACGACCACGGTGTTCTCCGCATCGCGCAATTTCCGAGCAGCTTCGACAACAGCAGGCACATCTGCGGGATGCAGCCCAGCCGTGGGTTCATCCAGCACATAGAGCGTGTTGACCAGTTGCGTCGCGAGCACTCCCACCAGCGTCGCGCGCTGAGCTTCCCCCCGCGACAGAGTGCTGAGCGGTCGCTGCAGGTTGAGCTCACCCAACCCGATGTCGACCAGCAGTTCCAGTCGCTTCAGCAGCTCGGGCAGCAAGTGCTTCACCAGCGCCTGATCGGCTTCACTCAAGCCTGTTTGCCATTCGGTGAGGTGCTGCAGCACTCGACCAATCGGGTGACTGACAAAGTCGGCATAGTGGTCTCCCGCCTGCAATCGCACCGCTTGAGCCACCGCGTTGAGGCCCAACCCACCACAGTCTGGGCATTCACGCAGCTCGCACCAGTGATCGAGATACTGCCGGATGGATTCCTGATGCTCGCGTCGCCGCAATCTCTTCAGGAATCCCAGCACACCGCCGAAACCGGATTCCTCAGAACCGTGCAGCAGAGCCTCGCGCATCGTTTTCGTCAGTGCGCCGAAGGAGCGATCAACGGGAATGTCGCTGTGCTCAGCAAACTCCAGCAATCGACGTCGTTCGTGACGCCAGCGCTGGTCGGCCCAGAGCTGCAAGGCATTGTCAGCCAGTGTCTTCTCTGGAACCGGCACCAGCACGGACCAGTCCACAGCGACCGCTTGCCCCGCACCATGACACGCAGGACAGGCCCCCAGCGGGCTACGAGTTTGAAACAACGCTGGCTCCAGAGGCCCAAACTCGCGACCACATTCCTCGCAGGCGAGGCGCTCTGAAAACGTGCGCAGCTCAAACCGTTTGCCGTCGACTTCGATCTCCCGACGGCGGCTTGTGCCATTAGCAATGCTCTCATCCGGTGCAGCCGCGATCTCAATAGCCGCAACACAACGCCCGAGCCCTTCGCGTTGAGCAGACTCAATCGCTTCACTGAAACGCTCTGGTGACACGTTGCCCGCAACCAGGCGATCAACGACCGCATAGACTTCAGATTTCTTCAGTTGCTCCGGTTTCAAATTGCCGGTTGAAAGAAAATCGGCAGTGCGTGCAGTCTGATCGCCGCGCGACACCACCAGCAGCCGAGTGAAGCCGGACTGCTGCAAGGTTGCGACGTGCGGCCAATCCACAACGGGAAAGGCCACAACAACGCGGCGTCCCGCAGGCAGCTCCGCCAGACGCTGTTGAATCGTCGTCGCGCTGGATGCGGTCACCGGAATGTTGCACGTGGGGCAGTAGAGTTGCCCCAGACGCGCGAACAACACGCGCAAGTAGCTGTCAGTTTCGGTGACGGCGGCAATGGTCTCGCGCTGGCGACGCCCGGCTTCGTTCTGACGCAATGCAACGGCGGGCGGAATGTGATCGATGCGGTCGGCGTCTGGCTTATCAAGCCGATCCAGAAAGCGGCGGGCGTACGCCGAAAAGCTCTCGATGTAACGACGCTGGCCTTCGGCATAGAGCGTGTCGAAGGCCAGGCTGCTTTTTCCGGAACCGCTGACGCCCGTAATGACCGTCAGCTTGCCCAGCGGAATATCGACGTCGATGTTCT
>CAYLTY010000345.1:0-6612 GCA_964386705.1 uncultured Planctomycetaceae bacterium | reverse complement strand
CCGCGACAAAGGGCTCAACGGCAGGGCAGATCTGGCGACAGAGGAACTCGTTAGCATGACGAACAGACGACGGGACGATTCAATCCGCGAACAGTTCTTTCGGTGCTGGCTCGCTGCCTGCTTGAGCCTGTTGGCGACCGCGACGCTGGTGACGACACACGCGGCCGACATCTTTCCCCCCGAGCAAAGATTCGCCGGAATGCTGTCGGACGGCGCGCGTGTCTTCGCGGACAAGCCTGCTGAATGGGGCGACGAATCGAATCAGCCGAAGCTGGCCGGATTGGCTGTCTTTGACGCCGGACGACCCTTCCGGTGGGTCATTGATCAGGCTGTGTCGCCGAGTGCTGAACCGGCCAGCTACGTGGAATTCTTCGGTGGCGATCGCCTGCCTGGTCAGGTCACCGACTTCGTGCCATCGCAGACAGATTCATTTGAAAACGTCGGCGAGTATCTAACCGTCGAGCAGACCATCAGCATCGATCTGCCGAGTACGTCGCCCTCAACGTTCGTGCGTATCTCAACAGATTGGCTGCGGCGGATCGTTTGGGAGAAGGTGCCCGGCCGTCCGCATGACTATCGGCCGGGAACGGCAGTGTTGCGAGATGGGAGTCAGCATCCTTTCAAAGCCGCCCGCTGGGCGAAGGGAGCCGTCGCGCTGCTGACGGATGAAGGCATCAAATCGCTGTTTCTGTCTCAACTGGCTGAGCTGCACTTTCCTCAACGCGGCCCGTGGGATTGTTACTTCGAACAACTGGGAGCGCTGTCGCCTGATTTGACGGCGCGGTTGATGCAGATTGAAACCGGCGAGGGATTACGTCTGACGAGTTCGACGCTGCGCTACAAAGCTCAGCATCATGGGGATCGCGGCAAACCCGAAGACTGGTATCCACTGTTTCAGCCAGCCTGGAGTCTGGACCCGCTCATCATCCCCTTTCGAGTGATTCGCGAGTGGCGTTTTTTCGTTCCTCAAGAGCCGCCGCTGACGCTGTTTGATCCGGCGGTGACTCGCAACAAGCCGGTGTTCAGCGGTGGTTGGCATCCGCGGACGAACCGTAACGTGCAAGGTGAGTCCTTGCGGGCGGGCAAGCTGCTGTTTGGCTGGGGTTTTGGAGTGCATGCGCCGACGGAACTGGAGCTGGCGCTGCATCCGGTTGTCAGCGGTTTCCGAGTGCAAAGCGGATTGGATCAGATCATCCGTCGCGGTGGTTGCGTGAAGTCGGTGGTGGCGATGTCGAACAACGTGGCAGCGCCGTTGCATCAGAGCGATGTGCTGATCGGCCCGGATGTTGTTGTCGATACGAATTGGCTGAGTGTCGTGCCGCCTGCGGATGCGACCGCGACATTGAAGCTGATTGCCGACCCGATGATTGCTGCTCGTCCGGCGGGGGCGGATCCGTTTGATGTGCGCGACTGCCTCGACTGGCTCGAACCGCAATGGCGTTTGAACCCAGACAAGCTGCGCGAAGAGGTTGCTTCGCGACTCGTAAAACGACTGCCAGCATTGCGCGATTGGTCGATTACCAATCGGATTGATGCAGCTTCCGCACCACAGCCGAGTGGTCCTGGGCCGATCGTCAAGCTGAGTACCTTCTGGGATAATCTTATTCCCGAAGACGCGTACTACCGGATCGATTTCGAGCCGGTGGACAAGTTCGTTGTGCTGAGCCGCAAGCTGACGATTGGCAAGGACGACCGCTGGCTGGCTCTGACGGTGACTCGTCGTCCGAACGGCACGACGCCAGCGCGTCTGCAGGTGCGGGCGAACGGAGTTGCAATCGGCGAGGGAGTTGTTCCGGAACGCCCGAATCGGGCTCAGCCTGATCCTGTGCTACTGTCGGTCAAGGACCTGCAGGGCAAGGCGGTTGACCTGACGGTCATTCTGATGGCCGAGGGCAACCAGTCGAGTGTGGATTGGCGCGGAGCGCGGTTGCTAGCACATCATCCGGGGTTGGTGCGGCTCATTGATGAGGGTGACGACGAGTTCCTGAATGCACTCAATGAAGGCGAAGGAACGGCCAGCCGTTCGACGGATGAGAAGCAGTTGGGCAATGCGTCGTTGAAAGTGACCGAAGGCGATCGTGGTAGCAGTCGATTGCCCGGCTTCGAGTTCAACATTGCCGAGACACCGAAGCTCGGTGAGTACCGTTACATCCGCTTCGCCTGGAAGAAGGTTGGGGGAACGGAAATTGGTCTGCAGATCGCTCACAACGGCCAACTGGGTGTGCTGACGGACGGAAGGAAACCGGCTCAACCATTTTCCCAGAAGGGATTGGCGAGTCGTCGCTCGACGCCGCCCGATAATCGTGGCGCGGCACTCGGTTACCAGTACGACATCAGTACCGATCCGAAGCCTCAGCAGCCTGTACTGCGTCTGGAGAAGAAGATCTCGGGCCAGTGGGAAGCTCACACGCGAGACATCTTCGGCGAGTTCGGTCGTTTTCAGATCACCGGTTTGGGATTCCGCTGCCCCAACGGAGATGCGGCCTACTTCGACGGTATCTACCTGGCTCGGAGCCAGCAGGATTTCAACTGGATGAGTGAGTGGACCGATGTGGTTCGCCCCGAGACGCCCAACACGGACCCGAATGTGCTGGTCTCAGCGAACCAGCCTTGGGAATACAGTTCGGTGCTGTCGAAGGTTGCTCCCCAATTCACGACTGACGCTTCGCTGGACGCGGTGCGGCAGATGAAGGCCATTGCCGGCAGAGAAGCGGTGCGCACTCATCCTCCGGCTCAAGGCAAGCCTTGCGTGCTGCGATCGCCGCTATCCGTGCCCGCAGGCAAGAAGACCGTGTTGAAGTTGAGCTGCGCTCGCCGTTCTGACGGCGATTGGCAACTGGCGGTCGTCGCCGAAGGGCAGGACTTGCTGCGAGTGATGATCGACGCCAACACCGCGGCCAGTGGTTGGGCGAGTCACGAAGTTGATCTCAGCCGTTTTGCGGGCAAAAACATCGTGCTGGAAGTGCACAACAATCCGAACAGTTGGCCGAACGAAGACGCCTATTGGGGCTCGGTGAAAGTCGAGACGCAATAGGCGCTGATGGAAGGACCGTTTACGTGAACTCGAACCGTGCGGCGATGGGCATGCGGCGGCCGCTGCCGAAGGCGCGAGTGGAGAGCTTGATACCCGGTGGCATCTGACGGCGCTTGAATTCGTTGCGGTCCAGTTTCGTCGCGACCCACCGCACGACATCGGGCGGATAGCTGAGACTCAACTGCGCGACGGACTCCTCGCGTTCGATCAGGCCTTCCAGAATCGCATCCAGGACGGGGTAGGGCGGCAGCGTGTCCTGGTCAAACTGGTTCGGAGCCAACTCGGCGCTCGGAGCCTTGGTGATGGTGCTCACAGGGATGACCTCGCGGCCCTCACGTTCGGCGTTGATGTACTCCGAAATCGCGTACACGTCGCGCTTGTAGAGGTCGCTCAGCACGGCGAAGCCGCCGCACATGTCGCCGTAGAGCGTGCAGTAGCCGACGGCGAGTTCGCTCTTGTTGCCGGTTGCTAACGCAATCCAGCCGTGACGATTGCTGCGGGTCATCACGAGGGCTCCACGAATGCGAGCCTGCAGGTTCTGATCGGCTAGTCCCTGAGGTTGGCTTGCCAGATCCGGGCCAATCGTCGGTGTCATTTCGTAAGCGCGATGCATGTCATCAATCGGCACGATGGCGAAATCGACGCCGATGTTCTCGGCCAGTTTCCGTGCATCATCAATACTGTGCTGGCTGCTGTAGCGGCTGGGCATGGCGATTCCGTGCACATGCTGCGATCCGACCGCTTGGGCCGCGATGTAGCATGCCAGCGCGCTGTCGATGCCTCCTGAGAGGCCCAGCACACAGTCGGTGAAGCCCGACTTACGGCAATAGTCTCGTAGTCCCAGCACGAGAGCATCGAGCAAGTCCGCCGCATGATGGGCGGTGGCGGCACTGGATGCAGAGTTCGAAGCCGCATCCAGATCGATGACTTGCAACTGGCTTTGAAAGCTCGGCAGATGAGTAACCACTTCACCACGGTCATTCATGACGAAGCTGTTGCCATCGAACACCAGATCGTCGTTGCCGCCAACTTGATTCACGAAGATAAACGGGCGCTGCCACCGAGTCACGTGGTGAGAAATCAACTCTGTGCGGCGGTGCGGCTTGTCGCGCTCAAACGGGCTGGCCGAGAGGTTGATAAATAGTTCAGCGCCTTGCTGAGCGAGTTCGGCGACGGGGTCGGGCAGCCCCAGCGGGTCGTCGTGATAGGGCGTTTCTGGCTGACCCCACCAGGCGTCTTCGCAGATGTGAACACCGAGCTTGCAACCTCGAAACGTCAGTGGCTGCAGTCGATCAGCGGGGCGGAAGTAGCGGCGTTCGTCGAACACGTCGTAGTTGGGCAGCAGCAGCTTCTGAACGGTTGCGGTTATTGCTCCATCAGCGATGAGGCTGGCAGCGTTGGCCGTGCGTCCCGCAGGCACCCCGCTTTGACTCGGATGTCCTAACAGTACTCCCAGGCTACGAGGCAGCGACTTGGCCAGATCTTGAACCGCTCGGTCACAAGCGGCTGCGAAGCCCTCACGGAGCAGCAGGTCCTTAGGCGGATAGCCGCTGACGATCAGCTCGGGGCAGACGAGCAGGTCCGCACCTTGCTGCTGAGCGGCTTCTGCCGCTTCCTGCACCAGCCGAACATTACCTCGCAGGTCACCTACGATGGGGTTGAGCTGGGCCAACGCAATTTTCATAACCACTGATCCATAGGCGGGACGAATTCCGACGAGCGCGCGGCAGAGTCTGAAACCGAGTCATGCAGAAGGGAAGGCTGCCGACTATACGGGGCTTGAGTGCCGCGGATTCAGGCCCATCAAAAAACAAAACCCTCCGAGGTTTCGGAGGGTTCATGTCAAATCTGAATTGTTTGCGGTGGCCTGGCTGAAGTTCGCCCCGCAACGCTCAGCTCACGACTGAGACTGTCCTTCAGCCTGTGGCGTGCGATTGTTCTCACGCTGAATGGCTTCATAGACCTCGCGGCGATGTACCGGTACTTCCTTCGGAGCTTCCGTACGGTTCGGCACCACGATCGGTGGACGAGGAGCTTCGATGCCCAGACGCACCTTGTCGCCTCGAATGTCGACCACGGTAATAACAATATTGTCGCCGATGATGATGCTCTCATCGCGCTGTCGTGACAGGACCAACATCGTAGTGGCTCCTTCGCATAAACGGGCTCAACGCGGGCCAGCCAGTTTGCCCGAGCTCTCCTAGCCCTGTGTTCTTCGTCGGCAGAATAAAACTTGTCCGTCCGTTCGTGTCGAACGCACAGTGCATCCCTCATCGACCTTCGATGCGGTCTCACGGGGGACTGTTTCAGAATTTTCGTCTCGCCGATTCAAAGCTCGTGCGGGCTGTTCCGTCTATGCGGGCAACTCCGCAAAGTGAATTCGCATTGGAGTTTTGACGACACACGCCGGCCCCAGCCCGGTTCAGTCAACTTCGTGCATGAACAGCATTTCGTTCTCAAGCCGTCCAATGGCTACGGTCCGCGACGATCCCTCAAGCTCGATAAATTCTACGGCGAATCCGTGAGTAATGCGCAAGTATTTGCTGACAAAGCGGCAAAGGCATTCAAGTTTGCCAATGACACGGCCGTCTTACCGCTGGCCTGTTCACTGCGTGACTGGACAAATCCGCTGTTCGCGGTGTTTCAGCTTGTTGAACAAACTGCGGCGCGAACTCGGACTGCATACGGCGGGAATCGGGATTCAGATTGGCCCGCCGTCGACATTTTTCGTAGCCTGCCGATTCGGTCTCTGTCGCTCCGGCTTGAGTCCGATGACGAACACCGGCAGGTAGTTACGTTTCTGAACACAAGTTGCTTCAAGAGAAGGTTGTCGTGATGAAGTACGCGTTGGTCATTCCGGATGGAGCCGCAGATGAACCTCAACCGTCGCTGGGCGGCAGGACACCGCTGCAGGCCGCCCGCGTACCTCATATGGACGAAGTCGCGAAGCAGGGAATGGTGGGACGTGCGAACCATGTTCCGATCAACATGCCCTCTGGCAGCGATGTCGGAACGATGAGCTTGTTCGGGTACGACCCTCAGATCTATCACACGGGACGCGCTCCGCTGGAAGCGGCCGCGCAGGGGATTGAACTCGGAGCAAACGATTGGGCGGTCCGCTGCAATCTGGTGACCGTCGAGAACGAGGTGATGAAGAGCTTCACCGCCGGGCAGATTCCCAACGATCTCGCCAGGCACCTGATCAGTCTGATGCAGCACAGCCAGTGCGGCGATGAGCATTGGAAGTTTTTCAACGGCGTCAGCTACCGCAACTTGCTGATCTACCGTGCTCGGGATTCTCAGCCCCCGTTTACCAAAGAGACATCGTCCACGCCGCCGCATGACATCACCGACCAGCCGATCGCCGGCTATCTCCCGACAGGGCCGGGCTCGGACATCCTGAAGAAGCTCATGGTCGAGAGTCGGCCGATCTTCGCCGCGGACGAACAGAACCAAGCGCGCGGCAAAAGTGGTCAGCCGACTGCGACTCAAGTCTGGCTGTGGGGCATGGGCAGTCGGCCGGCTTTCATTAATTTCTAAGAAGTTTTTGGTGTTCAAGGTTCCGTGATTACGGCTGT
>CAYLTY010000344.1:0-6666 GCA_964386705.1 uncultured Planctomycetaceae bacterium | reverse complement strand
TTGTCCTGCGGGCGGACGTCCATCAGACCGAAGCCACCACCGGCTCCGGCGCCACCCTGAATCAGCTCTTCGATTTCTTCTGCGTCCGCGTCGTCCGTTAACGCGATGGTCGCCTCGACGTCGATCGTGCCACCGAAACCACCGTCGTCGCTTACCGGTCTCGGTCGAGGCGCAGGTGGAGCAACGCGCGGAGCCGCTGCGGGAGCGGAGGCGCCTTCGGCTTCAAAACGCACGAGCAGGTTGCCGAACTTGATGCGATCGTTGGGGGTGATCGGGACGCGCGATGTGATCTGCTTGCCGTTGACGAAGGTGCCGTTGCCGCTGCCGAGGTCCTCCAGAAAGTAGCTGGAACCCTCGATCGAGAGCCTGGCATGCTTACGCGACACCGTGTTCGAATTCAGTTGAATGTCGCACTCAGGAAGACGGCCGACGATGGTCTCGGCGCCTTTCAGGTCGAACGGAATCGCTTTGCCTTCGTGCAGCAGAACCAACTTCGCCATCGCAGTGATCCGATAAAGCGTTGTGAAACAGTAACCGTCAACGTGTCAGACAAGTTTGCAGCCCGCGGTCAGGCTGACACTCTTTGATGCTCTGTTTGGCCATCACACATTAAATATCGTTTCCACATTCCCGCGCAGATTGAGTCGCCCCAGCTCGATCGCCCGCTCTTCACTCCAGCCGCGTTCCATCACAAAGTCTTGAGCCAAAACCTTCGCCAGAATCCGGCGATACATGCCGAACTTCGGCAAGGCGAATTCCAGCTTGTACATATCGCTGTAATAGCCGATCTGCTTCGTCTTCGGTACGGCCTGCAGACGGCTACGGCAATCCGGCTCGATATAAGCCGGAATATTTGAATACCACCAGTGCCCGTTGGTCACCACGTTCGGGAAGATCCACGAGTAGCTGACCAGCTCCTGATTGCTGACCTGAGCCAGCACAGAAATCGGGAACGTCACCTGCGGGAACGCGTTGAACAGCTCGCGATAGAGAATCAGCGACGTGCGCTGATCGAACAGGTCCTGCCCCTGGAAAACACCGTTCGGGTAGACGCGACGATTCACGCCGATCATCAGGTCGAACGGCAGGCGGTATTCGACGCAGTATTCGGCCAGCGTCCAGAAGATGAAGCGGCTGAGGGTCACCGAATCATCCGCCGACAAGGTGCCACCGCTCAGCGCGACCTGCAGAGCACGTTCAGCAGCCGGTCCTTCGACCTTCTGCGGCGAGAAGTCCGGCGGCAGCGAGATCGCACAAGCTCGAACGCCGTGCTTCTGGAAGTGATCGAACAGTTTGCCGATGGCCGTCCGCAACGAAGCAACGTTCTGCACCGCGACTCCGGACGCCTTCGCCAGACGCTCGCGAACTTCCGGCTTGCCGTAGTGAAAGACGAGGTCATCAGTCCGCAGGCAAGGAATGTAGAGCGACGTGTCGAAGCCGCTGAGCGGGTCATCGAAGTCGTTCGTCAGGAAGACTTTCTCCAGCTTGCTCTGCTTCAGAACCTGCTGCTCCCAATCCGGCTGAGACATCTTGGCCAGCGCGGTGTCGTAAAGCTTCTCCCAGTTGTTCGTCGTAATGGCCGTGTCTTCAAAACCGAAGAACGCGCGGCAGATCTCCATCAGCCAGCTGTAGTTCGCCGTGTTGTCGATATCGCCGATCTTCTCGACCAGGCGTCCGACTTTTTCTTTCGGGCTGATGCCGGGTTCTTCGATACGCTCCTTCGGCATACCGGCGGAATGGCACAGTTCGGTGTAGTAGTGGTAGCCCAGAATGTCGGCGAGCGTCTTCGAAGGCGCAGCGAGCGGATTGATGTGCGTGTGAGGATCGATCAGGACGAGTGATTCCAATTCACCCAGAATGCGTTGAACAAGCTGCTGCGACACAGAATCACCACGAAGCAAGAGGAGTTGAGCTGTTCACTGGCCGGAGCCGACGAGCAACGAACGAAAACGCCAGCGGGGAGTGTGGCGCGGGCTGCGGACACGATCAAGGACCGTGGCTACTTACCGAGGTCCAACTTTGTCAACTTGCCTGCAAAGTCGACCTCGAATACGGCATTGGCACGAGGATCGGTTACCAGCAGCTTGTCGCCGCTCAGGCTCAGACCGACAGGATTCACCAGCGGCGCCCCGGAAACCAGCTTCTCCAGCTTGCCTTCGGGCGAAATTTTCCAGACGCACTTGCCGTAACCGTCCGTCGCGTACATGAATTTGTCGGGACCGACGACAATGTTGTGAGCGAAGTCGATCGGTCGATCCGGCACAACAAGCGTTTGCTTGCCGTCCTTTGCGACTCGATGCACCTGATCCTTCGTGGTCGAGAGGACCAGCAGGTTACCGTCAGCATCGAAAGTCAGGCCGCGCGGGGCAGAGATCGAAATGAACTCGGACGCCGTACCGCCTTCGGCCGGCACTTTGTAGATCTTGTGCAGTTCCAGATCGGCGACGAACAGCGTGCCTTCCGCGTCGGGAGCGATCGCCATCGGAATGCCGATGCCAACACCGCTCTTGATCAGCGGAGTCGGCTGACCCGCGTCGTCCAGGCGATAGATCTGCCGCGTGGCCGAGTCGCCCACCAGCACCTTGCCGGCCTTGTCGAACGCGATGCACCGCGGAGCATTCAGCGGAGTGCGGAACTTGGGCGAGCCCTCAAAGAACTTCTTGAGCGCCCCGTCTTTGGACTGCCACACGCCGTGCATCTTCAGATCGACGACAAAGATCGATCCATCGGCGGCCTTCACCGCACCCAGCGGGTACTGCATCTCTTCCGCACGGACGGTTGTCGTCAGCAGAAGCAGCAGTCCGCACGCAATTCCTCGCACCAGCATCCGCATGTGGCAGGCCCTCGGAGAGTGGGTGATGCAATCCAGCTCCGCCCGCATCCAAGAACAGGAAACGGGCGGAGCCAGAAATTGTGCACGCGAACTAGCCCTTTGGCGTCACGATGACGCGTGCTGAATTGATCTTCACGTCCTTCAGCGGACGATCGCCTGAGCCGGTGGCGACGTCGCCGATGGACAGCGCGACCTTCAGGCTCGCGTCGTCAGCAGTCTTGCCAAAGACAGTGTATTGGCGATCCAGGTGCGGAACCCGGGCAACGCAAACGAAGAACTGCGAACCAGCCGAGTTCGGATCGTTGGTGCGAGCCATCGACAGCACGCCGGGTTCGTGCAGTTTGTCATTGAATTCCGCGGGAATCTTGTAGCCAGGACCACCGGTTCCGCGTCCTTCCGGACACCCGACCTGAACCATGAAGCCCTTGATGACGCGATGGAAAATGATGCCGTTGTAGAAGCCGATCTTGGTCAGGCCGATAATGTTACGGCAGTGACCCGGAGCCACGTCCGGATAAAGTTCGAGCAACATCTTGCCCATCGTGGTATCGAATTCGACCTGGTACTTGTTCTTCGAGAAGTCGACGTCTTTCAGAGCTTCATCAACTTCAGCACGACGATTTGCAGCCACGTTATGTTGAGCCTTTCTAGGTGCGGCCAATGCCGCAAGGAAACGAGGTTCGCCAAGCAACCAATTGCCAGAGCCCTCGCAATTTAGTGCCCGGCCCCGCCGCTCGAAACCAAGTCCCGCAGTTCATTTGTCGGGGATTGCGACCGGTTCGCGACAGGGCACTGTCAGAAGAGCTTTCAAGACCGCGGGATCAATCTTCTCGGAAAGTGTCTTTATTCTCCCATCAACCAGGGCAACATTGGCATGGTAGGGGTGGTGAGACGACAGAATCGAGCGGGACGTGCCCGGCTTGGCTCCTGGCCGATTAATGCTGATGGCCTCATCCACCAGCTGTACATCGCGCGGTTCCAGCCATGGAATCTGACGACCGCAGGCTTCAACGATGGCAATGGTGCTACGCGGCTCTACGTGTAGATTCGACTGACGTTCGTCCCGGAGTTCATCCCACGTTCGACCAGCTGACGTTCCGAAAACAGTCTCTCCAGTCACCATCGCATAAGCCGTGAATTTCTGATGTCGGGTTCCATCGTCAGGGGCTGACGGGCAGCTATAGGTACTGGGCATCAGATCCAGCAGTTGGGAATTCGAAGGCCCGTTCCACGGCTCATCGTCGTGGTAGAGCTTTCGAAGCCGAATACCGTCCAGGTAAGGCAGCAGTTCAACGCGCCAACTTCGCGCGGGCTGTTGACCATCGTCAATCACTGACGTGAGAAATCGACCACGCGTCTCCATGTCATTGTGCAGAGCAATGATGTTCTGTTTCAGATGACCGTGGCAAACTGAGCGACGCGCACTCTCCTGGGCTCCCCGCACTGCGGGCCACAGCCATCCCATCACAAATCCCATCACGCACAAGAGGGAGAATCCGACAGCTGAGTAAGTCCCTGCGCCGGTTGCCGTGCGAACGCGAGCCGGGCAGGAAACAATGAGCAGCAGAATCGCCAACAGACTGAATAAGAAGAAGCCGAAGTCTGATGACTGAGTTTCTCGATGCTTCCCCAGTTCGGTTGTGAGCGTGCAGCCCCAAACTATGCGGGCGAGCAGTGTCGTGCTAACAATCCCGATCACACCCCACACCAGTTCTGCGCGACTCGCAGGGCGACGCGGTCGCCGCAACACATAGACCAGCGCTCCCACCAGTATCGCCGAGAGCGCCAGGTTAATCAGCAACGCCACTTGCGGGGTCAGCAGCCACGGTTGTTCTGGCGGGAATGCGAATTCTGGCATGGCCTGTTCCTGTTCCCTGTGTCGCCGCACTGAGAACTACTCTTAACAGCCTGCTGATAATCTGTCGCTTCTCAAATGAAGAACCCTGCCGCCGTCTTATTCCCCATCCGTTTCGCCGAGCTTGGCCCACGCTTCCTGCGCGCCGCAAGACTGGCGATTGCGTTCAGCCAGAGATTGATTCTTCGGCCACCTCGATGGCTCGCAACATGCCTTTGGCTTTGTTGAGCGTTTCGTGGTACTCGTTCACGGGGATACTGTCGGCGACGATGCCGGCTCCGGCCTGCACGTAGGCGTGCGAGCCTTGCAGCACCAGCGTTCGTAGAGCAATACAGGTATCCATGTTGCCGGTGAAATCGACATAGCCGACCGCTCCCGCGTACGGGCCGCGGCGATGACGTTCAACCTCGTCGATGATCTGCATCGCCCGAACTTTGGGAGCCCCGGACACGGTTCCAGCTGGCAGTCCAGCTCGCAGAGCGTCCAGCGCCGACAGACCTGATCTCAGCTGCCCGGTGCAGTTGGATGTGATGTGCATCACATGGCTGTAGCGTTCGACAACCATCACGTCGCTCAGTTTCACCGAGCCGTACTCCGCCACGCGGCCAATGTCGTTGCGGGCGAGATCGACCAGCATCACGTGCTCAGCGCGTTCCTTCTCGTCCGACAGCAGCTCCTCGGCGATCAGCTTTTCCAACTGGTCCGAGGGCACCTGATCGAAGCGGTTCCAGACATCGCTGCCGAAATGCTTTTCGATGACAGCCTTGAGTTCCGGGAACAAGTCGGCCGACTTCGGTCGCCCCTTGAGGACGTGAGCTCTCGGACGCGTACCGGCCAGCGGGCGGATGGTGACTTCGCCTTCTTCCACCCGCACCATGATCTCGGGCGAGCTGCCCACGAGGTCCACGGTTGGCGTCTTCAGCAAGAACATGAACGGGCTGGGGTTCACGACTCGCAAGGCCCGGTAGATATCAAGCGCCTTCGCCTTCGTTTCCAGAGCCAGTCGCTGGCTGATGACCACCTGAAAGATGTCGCCCGCCTTGATGTATTCCTGACATTTCGTGACGGCCGTTTCAAACTCGGCCTGACTGAAGTTGGACTCGTATTTCAGCTTCGGCTCGCCGCCGAGTGCGATGTCCGTCATGCGAATCGCTTCGGTCGGCTGCTGCAACTGCCGCACGATCAGGTCAATCCCCGCACAGGCCGAAGCGTAGTTTGTCTTCAGGTCGCCCTTCGTCTGAGCATGACACACGACCAGAATCGTCTTCCGGATCTGGTCAAAGATGACCATGCGATCGAAGAACGCAAACGACAGATCCGGAAGCTGGCGGTCATCTTTCGGTGAGTTCGGCAGATGTTCCGAGTAACGAATCACGTCGTAGCCCGAGTAGCCGACTGCTCCACCACAGAATCGTGGCAGTTCCGGCAGATGCACGGCCCGGTACTTCGCCAGCAGGTTCTCCAGTTCGCGGAGCGGATCGTTCGCCTGGTACTTCTGAACCGAATTCCCTTCCGTGACGACCACATTCGTGTCCCAAGCCTCAATGCTGAGAAACGGAGCGGCCCCGATGAAGCTGAATCGCCCGATTTTCTCGCCGCCCACGACGCTTTCAAACAGGAACGTGCGGTCGGAATCCTGCAGCTTGCAGAAGGCTTCGACGGGGGTCAGCGTGTCACTGGTGAGCTGCCGGTAGACCGGAACGAGGTCCGCTTGCGGGGCGAGCTGCTGAAACGCGTCGAAGTTCGGAAAGTGAGACATGAAGGCTGTTTCTTGTCGCGTCGTTGCGGAATGTATTGGACGGTTGCGGGCTCAAAAGACACGGATTCAGGTCACGGGGCGAGTTCGAGCGGTCTGCCGAGTGCACCGTGTTCGGGTCTCAAGGCACCAATATGATTGGATTGCTTTCGCGGCCTAAAGTACGGTCTCACAACAACATTTCTGGTGTCTGTGACCCGCCGGATGGACGCGAATTGAAGT
>CAYLTY010000343.1:0-6711 GCA_964386705.1 uncultured Planctomycetaceae bacterium | reverse complement strand
GTCGCGGACTTGAGTCTGGACAAGAAGATGTTGCAGGACGTGCTCTCAAAAAATGCGTGAAGCCCGCTCGCGGGCGGGCTTTGGTGCAGCGGTTACAGGTGGCTCGAGGCTTAGCGAGCTTCGACGTGCGCGAGGCCGTCATTGAGCAAGCTTTGGAGTCGCTTGAAGGATCGAGGCTTGTCAGTTGCCCCGTGTGTCATGATCAAGTACGCCGGCTCGACCAGGATGAACATCTCGGGATTGGATTATGTCAAGGGTGATTGCGCCGCCAGAATGTCAGTTGCGACGTTGCCATAGACATCGGTTAGCCGAAAGTCACGACCGCCGTAGTTGAACGTGAGACGTTCGTGATCAAGTCCGAGCAGATGCAGGATCGTGGCGTGCCAGTCGTGAATGTGCATCGGCTTGTCAACAGCTTCGTAGCCGAATTCGTCCGTCGCACCGTAAGTAAGACCCCGCTTAACACCGCCGCCAGCCATCCAAATCGAATAGCCCTTGTTGTTGTGGTCTCGGCCGTTGCCACTTTGAGCGTACGGTGTGCGACCAAATTCACCGGCCCAGATAACGACTGTGTCTTCGAGCAAGCCGCGTTGCTTTAAGTCAGCCAGCAAACCGGCAACCGGACGATCGGTGGCCAGGCAAGCCTTGGACAACTCGTCCTTTAGCAAGAAGTGGTGGTCCCAACCGATTGGCGCGGTGACCTCAATGAATCGGACACCAGCTTCTGCCAGCCGCCGTGCCAGCAAGCATTGTCGTCCGAAGCGGTCTGTCGGCAGTCCTGAACCGATGCCGTAGAGCTTGAGCGTGGACTCGGATTCCGAACGCAGTTCGAGCACGTCAGGAATCTCATCCTGCATGCGAAACGCCAGTTCGAAAGACTCGATCGCACCTTCGATTTCGGGGTGATGGACGTCACGTTCGAGCTTGCGTCGATTGAGATTGCGGATGAGGTCCAATTGCTCGCGCTGTTGTTCGCGTGAAAGGTTTGGATTGGAGATGTTCTTGAGCGGTGGTCCCGGCTCTTGATCCCGGCGCAGGAGCGCAGCATAGAACCCTGGAATCTGATTCGTACCAACTCGGGTGCCTTGATTGATGGCTGGCAAGAAGCCACTGCCATAGTTCCGCGCGCCACCGTTGTCGGACGGCGGATTGAGCGTCACAAAGCCCGGCAGGTTGGTGTTCTCACTGCCGAGTCCATACAGCGTCCACGCTCCAATCGAGGGCCTCACGAATTGAAAGCTGCCGCTGTGCATCTGCAAGAATGCCTGCGAGTGGTTCGGCAGGTCGGTGTGCATACTGCGGATGACGCAGAGTTCATCCGCCTGCTTCGCTAGCTCCGGCAAGACTTCCGACATCCATACTCCCGACTCACCGTACTGAGCAAACTGAAACGGCGAACCAAGCAACTTCGCTCCGCCACGGTCTCGTCCGACGGGGGAAGATGCTCCGGATTGCTGATTGAGTGCCGGCTTATAATCCAGCAAGTCGACGTGCGACGGTCCTCCATTCATCGTGAGGAACACCACCCGCTTGGCTCGCGCCGGAAAATGTGTCGCTTGAGGTGCAAGCCCTGCATCACGCGCCGCCGCCTCATAAGCCATACTCGCAAAAGCGAGGTATCCAAATCCCGATGCACAGGTCTTGAGCATCTGACGGCGAGAGACCTGTGAAGTCAGCGGATGTGGTTGCATGAGAAACTCCTCTTTGATCACTTCACCGAGCAAACGAAAGGGATGGCTAGATCAGTCGAGCAGCCACCAATCCTGGGTATCACTTCTTTGCTAATCCAGATTTCTGAACTCAGCTGTCGCCAGTAGGGCTTGGCAATAGGTCACGAGGCGCTTGCGATAGGAGTCGTCAGCGTTCGCGTTAAGTTGCTCTCTTGAGAAAAATGCCTTGGCGAACTGCGTTTCTTCGGTATCAGGAGCGCGGCCAAAACACAGTTCAAAGGCGTGGCTTAGCCGCTCTTCGTGAGTGCCAGCTTCCTTCTGGACTCGATCGGCCAACGCGGTTGCTCTCGATTGCACGAACGAGCTATTCATCAAGTACAGTGCCTGCACCGGGACATTGGTTGTTTCACGATCTCCCGTGACGAGACTGGGTTCGGCGAAGTCGAAGAGGTCCAGTACGTCGGGTAAGCGGTCGCGAAGGACCGGCAGATAGACCGAACGATGTCGTGAGCCATCCAGGTCTGCGGGGATGCTTGGATCGAGCCCAATCAACGAGATCGGTCGGTCACCAATCTTCGTTCCGACAAGGGATCCGACCGGCCGGGATGTGTCGAGTTCTCGTGCCACAAAAAGCATCGCGTCTCGAATCGCTTCGGCATCGAGCCGCCGTTTGGAAGCTCGCCAGAGCAGCCGGTTCTCAGGATCAGTTCGAAAAGCGTCGGCACGATATTCGGACGATTGCCGGTACGTGCGCGACAAGACGATCTCGCGCACTAACTTCTTGATCGACCAACCATCTGACTTGAACTTCACCGCGAGCGTGTCCAGCAACTCCGGATGACTCGGTCGTTCGCCGCTGAAACCGAAGTTGTCAGTCGTGCTAACCAGACCCGTTCCTAACAGATGTCGCCAAACTCGATTCGCCATAACGCGAGCGGTCAGCGGATGGTCGGGATGGGTCAACCAGCGTGCGAACTCCAAGCGACCACTCTGTTTCGCGGGGACCGCTGGCGCGTCGGTGATTTCGATCACCTGCGGAAACCGGCGCGGCACCCGCTGACCGGGCCGGTTGATCTCACCGCGTTCCAGCAATGGCGAATTGATGATGTGCTGCCGATCAAGCGTGCCCATCGCGAGTGGTAGCGGATCGCCAGCGTCATCAACTTTCTCAAGCTGCCCTTCGATGCCGCCAGTCGTCCAGAAGATACGCAGAGCATCACGCAACGAAAACGCTTTCTCGGCATCACCGCCTGTCAGATTTGCTTTCATGGCTGCGGCCATGCCGTCTTTCTGCTCCTTGTTGAGCGACGCAAGTTGCGCTTTGAGTTGATCGACTCGCTGCTTGCCGATGCCCTGATGCAGAATTGGTGCGCCCGCACGGCGCGGCAACGGCAACGGGTCACCGGCAATCCGATTCGATGGCGAGACCGCCGTCCCGAAGTAGGTCTTGGTACTCGCGAAGATGCCGGCCAGCGCGTAGTAGTCCTGCATTGAGAACGGATCGAACTTGTGATCGTGACAGCGAGCACACGCGACTGAACTCGCCATCACCGCTCGAGTCACCGCATCGATCTGCTCATCCGCGACATCCGCCACAAACTGAAGCGGATTCATCTCATCCAGATTCTTCGGTCCAATTGCCAGGAAGCCTGTCGCGATGAGCAAGCGAGCCCGCTCAGCATCGCCGTCGTAAGGGAGCAGGTCGCCCGCGACTTGCTCAATAATAAAGCGATCAAACGGCATATCAGCGTTCACGCAGTCGATGACGTAGTCGCGATAACGCCACGCATACGGAAACGAGATGTTGGCTTCCTTGCCACTCGATTCCGCGAACCTCGCGACATCGAGCCAATGCCGGCCCCAGCGTTCGCCGAACTGAGGCGTCGCCAACAGCTGATCCACTTCTTTCGCCAGAGCGGCGTCCAGCCCTTCGGCTGCAATGCGTTTCTGAAACGCCGCGATCGCATTCAACGACGGCGGCAGCCCGACCACATCAAAGTGCAGGCGTCGCAGCAACCTGGTGGCATCGGCATCGGGCGACGGAGCGAGTCCGCGGGTCTCCAGTTTCGCGAGCACAAACTGATCGAGTTCACGTTTCGCCCAATCGGGGGCCTTCGTCGTCGGAACCGCTTGGGTAACCGGCTTCTGATAGGCCCAAAACTTCCGTCCGGCTTCGAGCGTGACGGGCGGCCCAGCCTTGCTCTCCGGATCGTCCTCGCGAGGATCAACGGCTCCCGAATTGATCCAAGTCTTGAAGTCATTGATGACTGCCTCGGGCAGCCGCTCCTTCTTCGGTGGCATCTTGAGGTCAGGATCGGTGTGTGCGATCGCCGTCAGCAGCACGCTCTTCTTCGAATCATTCGGGACGACGGCCGCACCTCGATCGCCACCAGCTCGAATCGCGTTTCGCGAATCGACTCGCAAACCGCCTTCTGCCTTCCCAGCCTTGGCGGAGTGACACTGATAGCAATGCTGCACGAGCACGGGACGAATCTTGGATTCAAAGAACGCAGTTCCCTGCGCAGCGTCTTCGGCACTCACTCGCTGGCTAACTAGCGCGAGCAACATGGCAACGCCGAACCGCGTGCTGAAGTCTGTAAATCGCTGCATGGCCATCAATCTCCGTCAGCAAATTGCTCGGTGGTCCTCATTGGCTCTGCGCAAAAGGTATTAGAACGCTGAGCCACTGAGAATACGGAGAGATGCCAACCTAATTCGACGATCCCGCAGGTTTGGCTTCCGGTGCTCGTGGCGGAGCGAAGGCCGCGTTGAGGCCGGCGACCAATTCCGCGTTGTCGAGACGATCATCGTCACCCTTGTCCCACTGTTTGAACCAGTCCGTGAACTGCTCAGCCCACTCGTCGGTTGAGACCTTCTTGTCGTAATCAGAGTCCACGATTTTCAGCAGCGGTGGGCCGAGAAACATTCCCGGACCAAAACCGGCCGGAGGTTTGAATGCACCGGGTGTTGCATTCGGTGGAGGGCCGAGCGCGATATTGAGTCCATTCTTGAGTTCTTCTTCGTTGAGCGAGTCATTCTTGTCTTTGTCCCATTCACGCAGCCACTTGGCGCTGAGATCGAGGAACTCTTTACGAGACAGCTTTTGATCCTTGTCCGCATCTGCCGCTGAGAGAATCTGTGGCCCGTGAAAATTGCCCGGACCAAAGCCTCCACCGGGACCGCCACCTGGAGGCGCAAAGCCGCTCGGACCACCGCCACTGGGGGGACCGAAACTCATGCCAGGAGTTCTGCCTTTCGATTTCCCTGCGAGCTGAGCGAGTATCGATTCGCGCCGCTTGGCGAGAAATGTTTCGAGCGGCGGTTGCCCACCGAACATCCCTGGGCCACCGGGGCCGGGACCGAACCCAGGACCGAAGCCTCGCGGTCCTTGCTTCGCTTGAGCTTCCGCAACGCGCTTCGTTTCTTGAGCGATCAACTCCTTGAGTGCTGCCTGAACGATGGGCAGGCTCTTGGCCGTCTGACCGTTCTCACTGAAGCAGTCTTCGGTTAATCGCCGCAACTGTTCGTGATACGTCTTCTTAAAGTCATCCCAGGCGATGAGCCGCTCGATCAGCTTGTTCTCGCCTACGTGTGGATGGCTGATGCTGAGGTCCTGTAACTGCTCGGCCGAACCGGCGATGAAGAACGCTCCCATCGACAAATCCAAGTCCCATGGCAGGAACACGAACTTGTCTGACTTCGGGGGTAGGTAGAGGTAGTAGTTGTGGACCTGCGTCAAGAAGCTGTCCATGTTCGCGAGTAGCGTGTTGGCTGCGAGAAAGCTTGCGAACTGATTCGTGTCGAGTAGCGAACCAATCTCGCGCCTGAATTGCTCATCATCGGCCTTGTGAATGAGCCGCGTCAGATCAATGAGACGCTGAGCTTCGCCCTTCTTGGGCTTCGACTTCGGCTCAAACCACTCGTAGGCCGCCCAGTCCTCGCCTTTGTATTCGAGTCCTTGAGTGCCCTCCGGCTTGAGCAGCATGCCCTTATCGGTTTGAAAGTGCCTTCGCAGAAACGCCTTGTCGATTTCTTCAACCAGCGTATAGAGGCCTAGCGGTTCATGATCACATTCGCCGTCTATCGTTAGCGAGACATCGGCGAATGCTGTGCGTGGCGCTGCGACTCCGGCCGTCTGAAAGACAGGATATGACAGAGCCTGTCGCACGTGCGTGGGATCCATCACGTTGTTGTGCAGATTCAGCTGCTGCATTCCGTGGAACTTCTGGCCGTCCACGAAGCGATTGAAGTCGATCTTAAACGGTCTCTTCCGGCTCGAAGCCGACATCATGTAAGTGCCGTTGCCTTTGAACCGAAGCCCGACGTCGCTCAGCTTCTGGCCATCGAGTTCCACATTCGCCTTCACATACTCGAAGTCATAGCCAAAGCTGCCCGGCCGGAAGGCTCCTGGTCCGTTTCCTGAGGGCGTCTCGGGCTTTTGCTCCGATGACGGAGCCGCCTTCGGCTTGCCGTCACCTGCATTGTTCGGAGCTGCTTGGTTGCCGGGAGGCGGCGGACCAAACGCCATCGGGAACCCGCCGCCCTTGGGCTGCATGGCCTTCCAGTTTTCAGCCGAGACATGCACGTGAATCTTCCACACACGCGTCAGCCCAAAGGTGCGGTCTGAATCATCCGGCTTGGAGTCCGCTGTTTTGTCCGCCGCCGCGGCCGAGTTTGCCATCGTCCAACTCGGTTGTTCGGGTAGCTCTAGAAGGCTCAAGTGCAGGATCAGCAAAACGACAAAAACTGCAATGCGAAACGGCATAAGGTCCTCTTCATGGGGGCCAGGGACGACACAATTAACGGATCAGCCGCGCCAGCAGATTAGATGAATCGGAACTTAAGTATCAGGTGAAGACGGCCGACCCATCCCTTCCATTCGGTGCTCTGCGGTGCAACGCGCGTCTTCGGTAGCGAGGATGCTCATGGTCTCAGCTTAGCACTGCGGTTCTTCTTTGAGTTCACTGGCGAGAACATTATGTCATTGTGGTCTGCCTTGGTGGAATTGATCCAGCAGTAATGAGAGTCTTCGAGCCGAAAA
>CAYLTY010000342.1:0-6723 GCA_964386705.1 uncultured Planctomycetaceae bacterium | reverse complement strand
GTTGAGAATAAGGCCTGCGTTGAATGCCATCCGGGCGCGAGCCATCACGACACGCAGTCGCCTAAGCACGACGACATCTCCTGTGCGTTCTGTCACAACGAACACATCGGGGACTTGGGCCTGAAGCGGATGCCCGACTCGGCCTGCACCTCTTGCCATCGCAATCTCGACAAACACTTCACCGCGCCCGCCGATGGTGCTTCGTCGAGTTTCGTGGCCGCCGTCAGCACCTTCAGTAATGACAACGGTCACCCGGAGTTCGCGGTGCGGCGCCTGTTGGCAGCATCACCCGGCGATGAACGACTCGGTCCCGGCCACAAGGTCTTCAAGCTGCTGGAAAGTGTTGAAGGCAAAGACGGCGCTGAAGGCGGCAAGCGTTATCGAGACGCCGCCAAGATCAAATTCAATCATGAACTGCATCTGGGCATCCTGCTGGGGCCAAATCAGAAAGTGCTGCTCGAGCGAATCGGACTCGATGGCGGCAAGCTGAACGTCGATCTGCAGAACCTCATGGATGGCAGCCAGGTCTGCACGATGTGCCATCAGGTCGACCCAGCCGGTCGCTACATGCAGTCCATCAGTTTTGAAAAGCACTGCCACCAGTGCCACAAGATGTGGGTCGACGACAAGACGGAATCGCCTCACGAAGCTCCCGATGTGGTGCGCGGCTTCCTGACCGAGCACTTCACGTTGCAGGTGATCAACTCGCCGGAACGCTTTCAGATTGAGGCTCAGGATCGTGCCGTGCCCGGACGCCAACAGCGTCCGCGACTGTCGGCTGCCGAGGCTAAAGCCGTCGCATCTGAGGTTGCCAAGTCCGAAGCCGAACTGCAGAAGAAGCCCGCTCCGGGAGCTGAAGAACTGCAGAAGCTGTTGTCTCAGGCGGAGAACTCAGCCGCCCGACGCGAGAACGGCGTGAAGTCGACCTGTGCCAAGTGCCATGAACTCGGTGTTGCGGAAAGCGGCGTCGGAAAGCTCGAACCCAACTGGACGGTGCAACCGACCAACATTCCCACCCGCTGGCAGCCGCACGCGGTCTTCAGCCATCAGAGCCACCAACTGTTGAACTGCGCGGAATGTCACGGTCTGGCGGACAAGGACGCCAACGCGAAGCAGGATTACCTGCCGCACACCAGTGTTTTCCACAGTCGTGATACCGGTGACGTGCTGTTGCCGGGAGTGGCTTTGTGCCGTCGCTGCCATTCCACCACGCCTGAACAATCTCCGGAAGGTAACGCTCCGCGTCACATTGGGGCGCGCGCGGGTTGTGTCGAATGCCACATCTACCACGATCACAGCAAGGACGCGTTTATCGGCCATCAGAATCCGATGCTTGGAACCAGCCGGGTCCAAGTCGACGCAATTCTGAAGTCCCAACCAAACGACAAATGATGAGAGCGCTCTTCACGTTGTAACTCAGTGCGTCATCATTCGGATGGGCCGACCATCGCGGAGTCTTCCATGCGTCGCCGGAACCTCACAATCCAAACAGTCGCTGCGATCGCTGCAGTTGCTGGACTCAGCACACTCGCGCCACACAGCCGGGGTGTTGAGCCCGTCACTCTGCGACTCGCCGCTCAGCCGGTTGAAGCTGGCAAGGGCTCAGCGGCGGCGGCTGAGATCTCCTCGAAGCTCTTCGTAGGCACGGCGTCCTGCACGGCGATCAGTTGCCACGGCAACAGCCCCAAGTACGGGATGGTCGGCAGCGAACACACGCAATGGCTGCAGAACGACAAGCACGCTGACGCCTACAACGTGCTGTTCAACGAAGTCTCGGTCAACATGGCCAAGGCTCTGAGGCTGGAAACTCCCGCCCACCAGGCGCAGCTCTGCCTGAACTGCCACGGCCCGGCCGCTGAGCCGCCTGCCATCGCCGCGTTCAATCCTTCACACCAGAATCTGGTGATGGACGGCGTGAGCTGCGAAGCTTGCCACGGTGAAGCCTCGAAGTGGCTCGGCCCACACATCCGAGCGGACTGGAAATCAAAAAACGTCGAACAGAAGGCTGAGTACGGTTTCCGCGACACCAAAGACTTGTGGACTCGCGCCAAACTCTGCGCAGACTGCCACGTTGGCGCTCCGGGCCGAGACGTGAATCATGATCTCTACGCCGCGGGACATCCGCGGCTGTCGTTCGAACTATCCGCCTTCCATGCGTTGATGCCAGCGCACTGGAGCCGCGACCATGACCGCGCGACGGGAGCCGGGGTCAGCTCTGCTCAGCGTGTGGGCAAAATCGATAAGTCACCGTTTGAAGCCAAGCTGTGGGCACTCGGTCAGGCCGCGTCTGCCGAAGCCTCGATTGATCTGCTGATCCATCGCGCCAAAACTGCGAACGTGGCGAACCAGCCAGCGGAAACCTATCCAGCTGGCGCGGTTGTGGGTTCATGGCCTGAGTTGGCGGAAACGGCCTGCTTCGCGTGTCACCACAATCTGTCTTCGCCCAGTTGGCGACAGTCGGCAACTCGTTACTCCAACCGCAAGCCCGGTGGTTATCCGTGGGGCACCTGGCTGTTCCCGCTGGTGCCGCAAGCCGCAGAACTCGCGGGCATCGATATGCCACCGAACATGGGACCGCTCGCGGAACTCACCCGTGAAATGTCTAAGCCGCTGCCGGATCAGAAGGCCGTCATCGATCACGCCACCGGCCTGCAGATACGTCTCAATGCCATTGGTCAGGACTTGAACAAGAAGACGCCGACCGCTGACGAGATTGGTAAACTCTTTGTGAGTGTCGCCAGCAACGGCGGTGATCTGTCAAAGCAGTCCTGGGACGAGGCCACTCAGGTCTATCTCGCGCTGGTCGCTCTGAATCGCGGTCATCGTGATGCATCCGGTCAGCCCGTCAGCGTGAAGGGATCGCCGGAATGCAACGAAACCATCCCCGGACTTTGCGAGATACGCGGAGTGCTGGAATTCGAACCGGGCTACGACAGCCCGTTGAAATACCTGAGTAAGCCAGATGTGAACCTGGAAGAGAAATTGAACCAGATCAAAGTCTCCTTTGAGAAACGCTGAGCCAAACTTGTGTCGGGTGGCTCGCCACTGGCCGTCCGCCGACGCCAACGAACCACGCGAAGAGCCCACAGACAAGAGGACTGATTCATGTCGCTGAGTATCTGGACCACTCAAACTCGCGCACTCTCATCACTGGTGACGAGCGGTCTCGCGCTGGCCGGGCTGAGCATGTTCACGCTGACTGCGGCGGCTCAAGAAGCGGCTCCGAAGCCGATCGGCGAATACATCGGCGTGCAGGAGTGCGTGGCCTGCCACAATCAGGAAGTCAAAGCCGGACAGCCCGCTGGCGGCGGTTTGACAGCTCTGGCCCTCAATCGCGAACTGTGTGCGCTCGACGAAATCCGCACGTTCGAAAGCAAGGACAAGCACATCAAGGCCTTCGAGTTGCTGAAGGGCGAACTTGGCCAGAAGATGGAAAAGATCCTGGGCTACAAGGTCACCGAAGACAAACGCTGCCTCGCCTGCCATGCCAACTGGCACTGGAAGGAAGGCTTTGAGAAGCCGCAGTTGTTTGAGTTCGGTGTGACCTGCGAGTCCTGTCACGGTCCGGCTTCCAAGTGGAAAGACCCGCACGTCAAGCTCGACTGGCGTAAGACCAATCCGGGTGACAAAGAGAAGGACGCCGGGTTTGTCGACGTTCGCAATCCGATCCGTCGCGCTCGCCAATGCTTCTCTTGTCACATCGGCGACGTGAAGGAAGGCAAGGTTGTCACCCACGAAATGTACGCGGCTGGCCATCCGCCGTTGCCGGGCATCGAGATGGAGACCTTCGTCTCGCAGATGCCTTTCCACTGGCGAACGCTGCGTGAGCGCGGTGACTTCACCAACCGCGCTGAATATCTGAAAGCCAACTTCCCCGGCCAGGAGAAACCAGAAGAGGATCTCCCGCGCACCAAGTCCACTCTGATCGGTGGAGTGATGGCGCTGCGTGAAGCCCTCGACCTGTTCGGTGAGCAAGCCGTTGATAAGCATCAGGACTCCGTCTGGCCGGAACTGGCGGTCTTTGACTGCTCGGCGTGCCACCACGATCTGCGAGCCAAGAGCTGGCGTCGCGTGCGTGGTTACGGCAAGGCGATTCCGGGCCGGCCGCAGTTCTTCGCTTGGCCGACGGCTCTGGTGAAGGTCGCGATCCGGCATCGAGCCGGTGCTGACGACGCGGAATTCAAGAAGCAATGGGACGAGTTCGCCGCGAAGTACGACGCGCTGCGAACTGTGCTCGACAAGCAACCGTTTGGTGATCGTCAACAGGTCCACACCATCACTCATGGGGAGAACGGCATCGTGCCGTGGCTCGACAAGCTGGCTGACGACATCTTCAAGAGCAAGACTCAAGCTCCGGAAGCCAAACTGGCCCTGCAGACTCTGGTGTCGCTCGAGCCGACCGACTACCCGGACTTCCACTCGGCCCGGCAAACCATCTGGGCGATCCGCACCATTCGGTCTGAACTGAGTGTCGACTATCCGAAGTTCAAACCCATCAAGACGGGCGGCGAGAAGGAAACCATCAAGGAAGCTCAAGAGCGTTCGATGGCGAACCTGCTGCTGTTCCGCGAATGGGAACAGGGACCGAAGATGGATTCGCTGCGGAAGACGGACGAGGTTCTCAGTGGACTTGAGTTTTCCCAGAAGCTGCGTCTGAAGCTGCCCGCCGGTGTGGATTACGTCATCGCCGACCAGCTCCCTGACGCCTTGAACGCCGTCGCCGACTACGACCCCGAATGGTTCCGCGGGCAACTCGCGAAGCTCGCCAAAGAAATGAAGACGGAGTAGGGCGGAGTCGCTACTCCGTACTCGATCGAATGGCATTGGTAGCTACGCGTCGCGAGCCCCTTGGTGGAGCATCAATGGACTTCATCACCCGGGAACAGGCGCGTCACGACATTGTCGCTCTCGGACTTCCTCAGATTGTCCTCGACGCCTTCGACGAGAAGGCGTTGCCGTACAATCTCGACATTCACTTTCGCGAGCCATACCCAATATTCTCGTTGGGGCCCGAGGGGCAGGGAGCTTATGGGCAAGGTTGGATTACTCCAATCTGGACGGGCGGTGGGGATTACACGATCGTCGCCTATCATCACGCGCCGACGCGGAAGGGTTTCTTTCGATTCGACATCGAGTCGCCGGGGGAAGAGGAACAACCAGTCGGGCTGTGTTGGCAGCAGCTTCTGGTCAAGGAATTCAAGTTCCTTTGGGAACAGGAGTGGGCGGACGAGCGGCTCAAGGAGGTCGCTGGCTGGTTTGGCTTCAAATACATTGATTTGCTGATCGCCGAACTGTCGCAAGCAGAACTCGACACGTTCGAGAAGGACGCTTCTTGGTATTTGTCGTTCTTGGAGAGGGTCGGGGGTTAAAGACCGTTGCACTGGAGCCGCGGCCCGCGCGGATTCTGAAGTCAATGTCGTTCGCCGCGGACCGGAGCGAACGAGCACGTTGGGCGCGGCGAACCTAGGCCACCTGCCATGTGTGGCCATGTCGCCGGAAAGGATGGAGGGCTCCGTCGGGGCCGGAGCACTCCAGGACGCAGGACTCGTCTTGTTGCTGTCTTCGGGGTTGCGATAGAAGACCCTGCTGCGCGGCGGGCGAAGTCTGCCGCTGCGCGTAGTGGCGGTTCGTACCTCGGCGCGAAAAGGATGTCGCGTGGGTTCTGCAAATACTCCTCGAAACTTCTGGTTCTCGGCGGCTCCTGTGATGGTCGCTCTGCTGCCGGCGTTGTGCTGTTTCGGCTTTTCCCTGCTGGGACCGCGACCGTCGCAGGCTGCGCCCGGTCCTGAACGTCCTCCGCTGGCCTTTCACCAATATCAGGTGAATCTAGGCCGCGTCGAACCGAAACGCGATCACTTCGCCCGGTTCAGTTTCACGAACAACAGCCAGAAGCCGATGGAGCTGCGGAAGCTCGAAACCAGCTGCGGCTGCCTGTCGCAACATCAGAGCAAGAAAGAATTTGCAGCGAACGAGCAGGGCGAATTCTTCCTGCGGATTCAGTCCGCAAATCAAGAGCCCGGAGCCAAGGAATACACCTGCAAGGCGATCTACGGCCCGGTCGGCGAACCCGATGTGAAGTACGAAACCGAGTTGCGGTTTCTGATCACTCTGCCCGACCTGACCGTCGTCGTGCGGCCGCGAGTGCTCGTGTTCCACCAGCCGAACGGCAACTTGACGACTCACGCGGTGACCATCACCGACCTGCGCGAGAAGCCGCTGCACATCCTGAACGCCACCTGCGATGAGCCGTTCGTGAAGGTGAAAATCGACGAAGATGGCCCGCAGTCACTGGCGGATCGGGAAGCGGGCGTTGTCGGACGCATCCAGGTTTCGGTCGGAGAAGTCCCGGCCGGTCGCCACGAATGTGAAATCCGCCTGCATACCACTGATCGGGAATTCAATCTGGTGAAGGTCCCCGTGCGGGTCTTTGGTCCCGATCCGAAGGCCGCTCGCAGTCGCCCCAGCTTTGAACCTGCCGACGCGTCAGACGACGACGGCCGACAGTAAGCCACGCCGCCAGAACACTTGCCGCCGAACATCCACTTCTCATCTCCGCGACGGAATCTCCGATGTTGACTCGACTCCTGATCGCCACTGCGGCGAGCCTCGCACTGTCCGCTCAACTGCTTGGTGAGGATGCTCCGCCACTGCCGGAAGATCGTCAGCCTCAGCCGGTGATGGTGCAACTGGCCTATCAGTTCCAAGTCGGTCAGTTCATGCATT
>CAYLTY010000341.1:0-6739 GCA_964386705.1 uncultured Planctomycetaceae bacterium | reverse complement strand
CGCGATAAACTCATCAGCCGACTTGAAACGCTCCGCGAGTTGTTTGGCCATCGCCGTCATGACAACTTCAGCACAAGCCGCAGGAACATCCGGCCGGCGCGATCGCGGATCGGGCACCGGCTTGGAGCAGTGGGCGAACATGATCTGGAGGGGCTGAGTCTCCACATACGGCGGCTCGCCCGTCAGTAATGCGAAGTACGTCGCGCCCAGCGAATAGATGTCGCTGCGAGCATCCACCGGCTCGCCGGAACACTGCTCGGGGCTCATGTATTGCGGCGTTCCCAGAATCGCGCCGGACTTCGTGACGGGGCCCGAGGTCTTCGTCTCGTCAGGCACTTTGGCTAATCCAAAGTCAGCCAGTTTGATGATGCCGTCAGCGGTGCGAATCAGATTGGAAGGCTTGATATCGCGATGGATCAGCCCCGCCTGGTGAGCAGCCGCGAGACCACGGCAGGCATCGGCGATCGTCCGAGTCGCCTCCACCCAACTGAGCGGCCCCAGCGACATGCGTTCCTGAGCCGTGCCGCCCGTGACCAGTTCCATCACCAGAAAGCAATGGCCGCGCTGCTGGTCAACGTCATGCACCATGACCACGTTGGGATGATTGAGCTGCGCAGCCGCGCGGGCTTCCTGTAGAAAACGCTGCACGGCATCCGCGTTCGATGCCAGCGACTTGCTGAGCACCTTCAAAGCGACGTCACGCTTCAAGCGCGTATCTGTGGCCAGATAGACAACACCCATGCCCCCTTTGCCGAGCCTGGATTTCAGGACATACTTGCCTAGTCGGTTGTCACGATCACTGGCCATGCGACGGATAGATTCAGGAAGCTGATGACGGATGTATCGAGTTTCAAACTGTAAGGATGCCGTGACCTCACAGCTACGTTCCTCGGCGGACGTCCTTCGGTGTTTAGCTGGTTCGGCGTCCGAGCCTTCAAGGATGCCACACGTTTCGAGGTCATGACGATGCGAAAACGCCTGCGGCTGATTGCGCTCTCAGGGTTTCTGACCACGATCACCGTGGCGGCTGTCCTGATTCGTTCGCTGTTCGTTGAACGGCCCGCGGATCTCACCGAGTTTCAGCAGGCGATGCAGCTGATTCAACCACTGCATGAAAAGAAGAAGCCGCCCGAACGCGGAGACTGGCTCGCCAAGTATGGCGAAGCTGGCCAGACGTTTCAGGACTTCGTGGATTTCGGGCACAACGTGCCAACTCCGGAGCGTCAGACGATCTATGTGCTCCCGGTGGGCGAATTCACTCCCGCGCAAGATCGCTTGATCGATAAGACGACGGAGCTGCTCGGACTCTTCTACGGAGTTCCGGCGAAACGTCTGCCGAACGCACCGCTGGGTGAGATTCCGCCAGACGCGCATCGCGGCAGTGCCGAGAACGACGACGAGCAGTTGCTGGGGCCGTACCTTATCAACGATGTGATCGCGCCCCGTATTCCGCGCGATGCCTTTGCGGCGATCGGCCTCACGACGTTCGATCTCTGGCCCGGTGAAGGTTTCAATTTCGTGTTTGGACTGGCCGAAGGCGGTCGCGCTGTGTGGTCACTGCATCGTTATGGCAATCTCGACGGTGACGAGCGCGAGCAAGCCCTCTTTCGAGAACGCGTCTTCAAAGTGGCCCTGCATGAGACGGGCCACATGCTGGCAATTCCCCACTGCACCGCTTACGAGTGCCGTATGAACGGAGCTAACGGCATCGACGAACTGGACCGTCAGCCAATGTGGTTCTGCCCGGAATGCGAAGCCAAAATCTGGTGGGCGTGCCGGGGGAATCGCAACAATCGCTACCAGAAACTCGTCGACTTCGCCAAGCAACAAGGGCTCAGCGAAGCCGCTGAATTCTGGCAGAGGTCAGCGACGGTACTGACCGCTCGCTAAGGGTCCTCTCCTCAATCGGCATCACGGTACGTCGAAGTTGGCGCCCTCGTTCTTGCCTGCCTTCACCTCGTAAGAGAAGGGGGTAGCCGTGGGATTGCTGTACTCTGGTGGCACAGTGATCTTCGGCGGCGGCGCTTTCCCGGCCATCATCTGATCCATCGAAACCGACTCACTGGGGACCGTAATCGTCACCATGTTCTTGCCGGGGATGGCACCATCGTTCGCCTTGAACATGGTGAGCTGATAATTGCCGTTGGCGTCCGTGCGACCAGTGGCGGCTCGCGGCGCCTTGTCACCGTGAAAGTTGACGTCCACGCCCGCAGCGGGCTGCCCCTTGATCTTCACCGTCCCCGAAACCGGGGCCAGCGTGGGACCGGCAGGTTCGCCTCCACAGCCCGCGAAGGCGACAAACAGAGCCAGACAAGCAAACGAGGTGCGCACCGAACTCATCGCGAATTACCTCAATCGGATTCAGAAGACAGACTTGATGATGGAAGTCGTATCAATCACCACCGAAGTCCTGCAACACTTGCCCGTCGGCGATGTCGCCGAGGCGTTGGTAATTCGTATAATCGATGTTCTGCGAAATGAACACAACTCGGCCATCACCCATCAGGAAGTGAGCACCGCCCGCGTGCAGCGACTTGAAGCCCATTGAGGTCTGCCAGTTGGTGGTGGCGTTGCAGCCAGTGCCATCTCCCGGGCAGCTCGGGAAGTTGATAGGGGCAGTCGTCATGATCCAGTTGGAGTTCACATTGGCCCAACCATGTCGAGAATGATCGCTGCACTCGGATCGAATCTCGCCCATGAAAATCACATTTGCCTGGCCGTCAGTCATCTCTGCGAATGTGGCAGAATATCCATAGCGGCTGTAGATACCGGAGACCTGATCTTGCTGTCGGCTATCAGAGTGGTCCGCGGGCCCTGTACCAAACACATTTCCTGGATAACTGCTGCAACCGTTACCTGATTCTCGCTGAGCTCCCGCACAAAGTGAATAACTTGCGGTCGCCCAATTTCCCTGAATACCGTTTGTTCCCGGGTAGTACTTCATTGAAATATCAGACGGGCACTTAAACGCCCTCGGCTGAATCTCATAATATTTCGAACCCGCAGGCGCGGCATCGGGCACGGAAACCGTCCAGCCGCCGGAGTTCGCGAAGGAGATCGTGTCGTACGCGGGTTGTTGATCCATGTACGGCAGAATGTGAACCAACGCGCCGACTCCGATCGTGGCGCCAAAGTTCGAGGGGTTGATATTGCACGGCAGAATGTTGAACGATTCGTGATAACCGTGCAGTGCCACTCCGAACTGCTTCAGGTTGTTCTTGCACTGAGACCGTCGAGCTGACTCACGGGCCGACTGCACAGCGGGCAGCAACAGGGCGACCAACACGGCGATAATGGCGATGACGACCAGAAGCTCGATCAGTGTGAAACCGCGGAGACGTCGACGTATGACCACAGCAAATTCCTTTGAGGGGAGCAGATTCAAGTCAGCAGTGCGGCACGAGGCGGAAACATCAGCAGGGCCTGATGCGATCTTTGTTCTGAGGGTGTATGCTGTCAATCCAGAAGTCGTACGCGATCGCGTGACAACGTGGATCATCGAGTCGTCACAGGGAACTGACGATCTCAGGCATGCGAACTTAGACGAGCCTTCATGAATTTGAACTGAAGGAGGCCGATTTGATGAAGGCGCGCCAGCAACTCTGAGTTCGCAGGCACTATGCCCGAATATAGACATTGCGTCTATAGTTTTCTGAACGAATCCACTCAGAAATTTCAGAAAGATCCCGGTCGAAGTGAACTTTGTCTGGCGAAGCTGCGGCTTCGAGGCTTCGGATTAAAGCCGCGACCTCGGCTACTATTTCAACTGAAGTTTCACGACGCCATAAACCAGAAAACCGGGCACTTTCAGCGTTGCCCGTGGGCCGGATTGAGTCACTTCCAGCGGTTGCGGTGTCGGGGATTCTGGACTGATGAACTCCGCTTTGACGACCTCGTGACCGCCAGGAAGCTGCAGGTTGCAGTCGATCGAAGTCACTGCAATCGGCTGCTCGTCCACGATGCCGCGACCAGCTGACTTCTTCTGAGCGGGTTCCGTGCGGTTGTAGTTCACGAAATGCACCGTCAATTCCTGCTGGGGCGACTTCGCAGGCCGCGTGACCGAAACTCGCACCGTGGTCGGTGCCTGAAAGCGGGACAACGCCGCAGCCTTCAGCGGAGCTCGCCAGTCTTCGTCGAGCACACTCACGCGCGGCCGCTTGTCCGCCGCCAGCTTGCCGTGCAGATCGTCCGGGATCACGTCGAACAGCACGTGCTCGTTGAGCAACGCGTTACCGACTTCCTTGAACTTGGTCACCGCGGCCACGTCGCCCTTGTGGACTTCGGATCTCGGATACAGAAGCACCACCTCACCTGCCGGGCGATTGGCTCGATAGATGTCATCGTGCTGACGAATGAAGCCGTAGTAACGCGCAATTTCCTGGCGCGCGAGCGGGTCCTTGAAGCGAGTATAAAAACCCATTGGAGCGCCACCGTTGGCGGCCAGTTCCGCAATGGTCACGCGCGTGCGCGTGCTTTCGTACTTGCCGAGCGTGAACGGTTTGTCGTCAAAGGTGCCCCGGATATAGCGAGCCTGCAAGGTGCCTTCGCCGAGATAACCATTTTCCAGATCGGTATAATGAGCTGCGGCACCGGTGCTGTACCACAAATAGTCTTCGCTACGTCCCCACGAATCAGCCGGCAGCAGGCAGCGCTCATCGCCGCTGATCTGGCTGAAGTCACTGATGTGATTCCACTGCGCCGTAATCAGATCCGGCTTCAACGACCGGCCATAATCCACAAAGACTTCATCGAACGCCTGCTTGTTCGCCAGTTGCGACCAGCGCAGCATCGCTCGACGCAGCGGCGTTGATTCCTCGGGCTTATGCCACGAAACGATTTCCTTGAACTGATGCTGCTCAAGGTCGTCTATTCCGAACTGCTTGATTTCATCTGTCTTGTAAGTATCCCGCAGGTGCTTCTTGAAGCCCGAGACACAATGTTCACAGTGGCAATCGTGCCGGTAAAAATAATTGATAATGAAGCCATCAATGCCCTGATCGATCCCGTACTTCGTCCACGCCTTCAGCACCTTCCGCCAGTTGGGATTATTGAGGCACCCCCAATACTCCTTCATGCCACCGATGCTGTAGCTGTTGTTCATAATCAGCTTGCCGTTGACGTCGCGTTCCAGCAGCGTCAGCGGGTCTTCGACGGGTTTCGGGCCGAGGCGTTCGGTGTCCCACTGGTCGCGGTAGAACTTGAAGAAGCCCCGCGGACCTTCGGGACTCTCCGGATCGCCGACCAGAAACTTCACATTGATGTGACCGACGACCTTCGATCCCAGGCCCTTGATGGCTCGCGTGCGTTCGCGGAACCAATCGCTACACGCGGCATGTCCCTGCACCGGAAAATGGGCGGGGTAGCCCTTGTATTGAGGCGTCGCGGCGAGGCTCCAGAAGTGAGCCCCGTAATCGCCCAGTTGCACGACTTCAGGCCGCGCCTCGGCGATGAATTCGAGGTAATCGGGATCGGCGTATTCGGCCCAGTGAGCCACCAGAGTGGTGAATTCCAGACGCTCATTCCGATCCGCCGCCGCGGAGCAGAGCGGCACGAAGAACAACATCCACAACGCCAAGGCCACGCGCTGCAACATCACAGTCTCCCGGTAACCGAGCTTAAGGATTCTTCAGCCACGGATTGAACACGGATGAAACACAGATGAGAAGCAAGCAAGAGTCGCCTGAGTGAATGTAGGAAGGACAATCCTGTCCGTCTTTTGTTCCCCGGCCTGATTCGACGGACAAGATTGTCCGTCCTACGACCAGAAACGAAATCAGCCACGTCGTGCAGTGACGTGGCTGAAAGTTTCTTCGCGAGTGACTCGTCGCCGACGGCTATTCCACGGGCAGATCGCACTTGATGTGCAATTCGCGGAGTTGCTTCGCGTCGACCGTTGATGGCGCTTCGGTCATCAGGTCCGACGCCTTCTGAGTCTTCGGGAAAGCGATCACGTCGCGGATGTTGTCGTTCGCGAGGAACAACATCACCCAGCGGTCGAGACCCAGTGCGATACCTGCGTGCGGCGGTGCACCGAATCGCAAGGCGTTCAGCAGGAAGCCGAATTTCAATTCTGCTTCTTCAGACTTCAGACCGATGAAGTCAAAGATCTTCTGCTGCACGACCGGGTCATGCACGCGCACGCTGCCGCTAGCGCACTCGTAGCCGTTGCACACAAGGTCGTAAGATTGAGCGCGAATCTTGCCCGGATCGGTTTCGAAGTAGCCCAAGTCCTCTGAATTCGGATTGCAGAACGGGTGATGCTCGGCAGACCAGCGGTTTTCTTCGGCATCCCAGCCATACAGCGGGAAGTCCAGGACCCACAGCGGCTTCATTTCCATCGGGTCGTAGAGTTTTAGTTCTTTACCCAGTCGTAGACGGAGCGACGCGAGAGCTGCGGAAGTGACCTTCGGTTGATCGGCCACGAAGAACAGCAGGTCGCCGTTCTCGCCGCCCATCTTCTGAATGAGGGCCTGCTGCTTGTCGTCATCGAGGAACTTCGCGATGGGCGAATCGAGCTTGCCTTCCTTCACGCGGAAGAAGGCCAGTCCCTTTGCACCGTATTCACCGACGAACGCCGTCAGCTCGTCAATGTTCTTGCGGCTGTACTTGTCAGCGGCGCCCTTGGCGTTGATACCACGCACTCGCCCGCCGTTCACGATGCACGACTTGAACACGCCGAAACCGGAATCCTTCACCATACAGCCGACGACAGACAGCTCAAAGCATAATAGAATATCGA
>CAYLTY010000340.1:0-6877 GCA_964386705.1 uncultured Planctomycetaceae bacterium | reverse complement strand
ACCGAACGGTCCACCAACCGGTGGCAGTGTCATTTCACTGGGATTGGCAACGCTGATCAGCAACATCAGCGTCATGTATTGGCCCGCCGGCCCAGTGATGACTTACTGAGCGCCGACCTTGGTTCCGGTCCTCGCTGGATTCACTCGGTTCGTCTGACCGTGGACGACGTAATCGTTGATACTGTCTTTCACGTACGGTGTCGCATTGGCAAAGCTGAAGAGCCGCTGCGTATTTGAGTCATTCTCCGTGAATAACAACGTCGGAGCACCGTCACAGTAGAGATACCGTTGGCCGAGTTGCGGATGCGTCGCGGCGACGATCGCCAACGAGTCGATCTGCCCCACACACTCCAACCCTGGCTTGCCATCGTTCTCACCCCACGACCAGGTATTGCGGAACCACAGTTGCGGCAGCACTTGCAGTGTCGCAGCTTCCGGTCCGCGATTCGCCACCGTGATCTCAATCAAAATGTCTTCCGGACCGGCCTTGGCATATTCGACGAAAACATCGAAGTAGCGGTCCTCGTTGAACACACCGGTATCAAGCAGTTCATATTCTTGATCGGTCTTGCCGCGCCAACGATTCGCTTTGACAAGCTGGTCGTACGGGTATGCAGCCTGAGGATACTTATACAGATACTTCATAAATGAGTGCGTCGGCGTCGAATCGAGGTAGAAGTAATACTCCTTCACGTCCTCGCCATGATTACCCTCGCCATTTGTCAAACCGAACAACCGCTCTTTGATGATCGGGTCTTTGCCGTTCCACAGCGCGAGAGCGAAGCACAATTGCTGTTTGTTGTCCGAGATGCCTCCCAGTCCATCTTCACCCCAATGATACGCTCGCGAACGAGCTTGATCGTGAGTGAAGTAATCCCAGGCGTTACCACCATCGCTGTAGTCTTCACGGACCGTTCCCCACTGCCGCTCGCTGAGATATGGCCCCCACTTCTTCCAAGCCGCGGTACCTTCTCGAGCTTCTTGTAAACGCTGGATTTCGGTCGTCATCGTGGCAAGCTCCCAAGGGAAGGTCGGTGGCAGACGCGATCAGCGTCAGCCATCAAAAGTGAAGGTGGTGTCGGCCCCGTCGGCCGTGATGAGATGTGAGAGTGAGCGACGATTACGCCCGATCGTAGTCACGGTACTGAGGAAACGGAAACCACCTTTTCACGAGGCGGGCCTAAGGAGACGTCGCATTTGTTAACGTTAAGTCTCCATGGCTGAGTGATGCCGCCCAAACGAGATGGCCAATGGACCGAACACAACCAATGACAATAACGCTACTACAATCACCATGATTGCCACGTTGGGATCATCAAAGTTCTGGCTACCGACGAGCAGTGCCGCCGGAATGTTTCGAGCTGCGGTACCAAAACCAAGCACTTGGCGTGCCTCGCGTTTAGAGCCACCGAGGCAATAGCCTGAAATGAACGCGATACCGACGAACAATACACTCGCCAGAATCGCACTCACGCCGACAAACTTCAGTAAATTCTGCCAATTTGTGGCGGGTATGAGTGCAAGTACGATGATGAGCGAAAGGTTGCTGACTCGACTCATCAGGGGTCGCAGTCGCACGGCAAGTGACTCACTGCGTGCCTTAACGCACAGTCCGACGCACAACGGCAAGATCATCGTCAGGAGCAACGACAGTCCGATCCTCAGCGAGTTGACGGACACGCCGGGCAGAAGGCGAGGGAGCACGAATGGCAGGTAAACCAACGAGCCTGCCATCAGTAGCACCATGAGCGCTACTGAGAACGCAACATCTCCTTTCGAAACCTCTGCCAGCTTCGGAAGAAAAGGCGCGCCTGCCGCCGCGCCCAACAAGATTAAGCCAACGGACTGCGGCTCGCTGAGCGACATCACTCGTGCAATCACCACGGCCAAAGCCGGTGCGAGGACGAAATTGGCCAACAACGATAATGCCACCAACCAAGGTCGCTTCAGCGGAGCGACGATTTCGGAAACGGTCAGATTCAGGCCAACGCTCAGCACACTCGACACGACGAAGACCAGCACCATCAGATCTGCGAATTGTTTCATGGCGATCTCGGTTTGGTCTTACGGGCGGACTTCTTGGCGGTTGGCTTACCGTTTGTTCGCAGCCACTGAGTATGGTGCTTGCGGATCAATGCGATGGCCTCGTCGCCGTTCGCCACGCACTGCGGGATACTCATGTCTTCGGCGCTGGCCAACGGAGGATCAGTTGTAAGCATGGATGTCTTAGCCCACTCCACCAGACCCGGCCACATGTCGCCCACCAGGATCAGTGGTGTGCCGCTCAAGTGATGCACTTGGAGCAACTGCCAGATCATGAGCGTTTCCAATACCGTACCCACTCCACCAGGAGCCACGATGAAGGCATCTGAGGTCAGCACAAACTGATGTAGTCGTGTGAAGAACGTGCGATGTTCGAACGCCTGGCCGACAAACGAATTCACTTCCTGTTCAAAGGGCAGATCGACGCGGATTCCAATCGACCTCGCTCGCTCTGGAGCACTGGCGGCGCCTTCATTAGCGGCCTGCATCAGACCCGGCCCGCCGCCGGTGATGATGTCGCAACCCAACTTCGCGAGTTCGGCCGCACAGCGCTTCGTCTCTTCGTAACCGAAAGTCCCCGATTTCACGCGTGCCGATCCGAAGATTGTGACGCGATACCGCTCGCGCCGCGAAGGCCGCAGTCGGGTAAGGCTATTGACGACGTCCCACAGTCCAAGCACGGTGTTGGCCAACACCTCTTTGACTTGTTCTTCATCGGCCAGGCTAATGGTCGCGGATCGCTTCGTGGCTGAATCGGCTTTCTTCATGGTCTTATCTTTCGATTGGTCAACCGGATCATTTGGCGAAGGGCGAAGCTCCCGCTTGGGAGAATCACACTACTGGTCTCGTCTCCCAAAGTCGGAAGCCACCGACGAAGGCGAAGGCGTTATCTCCCAGGCGGCAGCCGTGTGGCAGCGTTTTGAGTTTCCGAGCATTGCCGCCGCCGAGTACGACATCATCGGGATTCAGTGCCTCGATCAGCCTCGCCACGACCAGTTCAACGTGCTGCTCCCAGCGTCTTCGACCGAGTCGTTCGAAGCCGTGCTGACCGACGAAGTGTTCGAAGTCGGCTTTGCGATACGACAGATGCCCCAACTCCATCGGGATGACCGTGCCGTCGGACACCAGTGCAGAACCGAGTCCCGTGCCCAAGCCCACGAACAACAACAGCCCGTCCTGATAACTGCCAAGCGCTTGCATGGCGGCATCATTCATCAGTTTCACAGGACAACCAAACGCGGCAGGAAAATTGAAGTCGATCCAACCGGGCGCGAGATTGTGCGGCTCGGCCAGAATGCGACCGCGTTGAATGACGCCCGGATAACCCAATGAGACGACATCGTACTTCCAATCACCCGCCGCCTCTTTGACGCCGCGAACCATCTGCTCCGGTGTCATCGTCTTGCCGGAATGAAATCTGCGCGGCTCCGACTCGCCGTGCGCAAGCAGCTTGACGTTCGTCCCACCAATATCGACCACTAAAACATTCACGATCGGGTTCCTTAGTTTTGTCTTTCGGGTTCCATCAATCCTCTGGGTTCTTTGTGTTGAATTGTTTGGAAACACAGAGAATCAGAGCGGCTCAAATTCGCTCCGGTTTCAACAAGTGCTGCGTGTGTTGAGCAATCATTAGCTCCTCGTTGGTCGGAATGACCCATGCGGAAACTCGGCTGTTCGAGTTGGAAAGTCGCGGACCGGCGTGCTCGTTGCTGCTTTCATCGAAGTCGAGACCGAGCCAATTTGCCGATCGGCAAACTCGAGCGCGGATCGACGGAGCGTGCTCGCCGATGCCGCCCGTGAAGACGAGAGCGTCGAGTCCACCGAGTGCCGCAGCGAGCGATCCGACTTCACGAGCGATGCGATAGACGAACAGTTCGATGGCTTCCGCAGCGTGAGCGTCAGTTGATTCCTTCTCCAACAACGTGCGCATGTCGCTCGAAATGCCGGAGACTCCGAGCAATCCAGACTCTTGAGTCAGCAGTTTCTCCAGCGAGGGAGCATCCATGCCATTCTGGTTCATCAAGTACAGCAGCACTCCAGGGTCGATGGCACCGCAGCGGGTTCCCATCGCGAGACCGTCGAGCGGCGTGAAGCCCATTGTGGTCGCGACGCTGACTCCGCCACGCATTGCACACAGGCTCGCGCCGTTGCCGAGATGCGCGACGACTGTGCGCCCGGTTGCGGCATGATCGTCGACCTCCAGGAGTCGCGCGGCGATGTATTCGTAAGACAGTCCGTGAAAGCCGTAGCGCTGGATTCCGGATGTAGTGAGCTCTCGCGGCAGCGCGAATTGCTGAGCGACGGCGGGTTGAGTCCGATGGAACGATGTGTCGAAGCACGCGACTTGCGGCAAGTTTGGCGCGTGACTGGTCACCGCTCGAATCGCCGCCAGGTTGTGCGGTTGATGCAACGGAGCGAGCGGCACCAGCGATTCCAAATCGGCGAGCACGCCGTCGTCGACTCGCACTGGCTGAGTGAACTTCTTTCCGCCATGAACCACGCGATGCCCGGCTGCAGCCAAACGTAACTCGCCGAGCTTGCCTCGCTGGACCCAGTCGAAAAGAACGTCGATTGCGCCGCTATGTCCCAATGTTGAGCCCGCTGGCCAAGCCTGTTGATCCACAACGCGCCCCGCAGCATCGCGCGCCACAAATCGTGGTTCCGTCAACAGCGCTTCCAACTGACCGCGCAGCAGCAACTCCGGCGGGTCGCTGTCGCGAAACACCGAAAACTTCAGGCTCGATGAGCCAGCATTCAAGATGAGCAGCACACCGGACATACTGTCTCACGATTCGTTAGATGCCGCTGATGCGGTTGGCCTGTCGCATCCGAAAGGACTTTTAGAGTCGAACTGATCAACAGCGAGATTGATGTAGGTCAGGATCCTCTAACTCGACCGGGGAATGTGCGTTGCCGCTCAGTCCACGCGACATGGCCTCAAAGCGATCTCGCTGGCCGCGTCGCGCGAGATCACATGAGCGAACCCCAGATGTCGGTAGTAGTGTTGGTGATCCGCCTGACCCGTGAACCGGAACGCTCCGCATTCGTACTGCTCAAGCGGATTTGTAGTCACTGCGGTTTTCATAGGATCAGCTCCACAAACTTTCTCAGACTCAATGCGCATGCCGGCTTCTCACAGCAGCACGTCGAACTCCGACTCAACTCTGAAAGCACTGTTTCAATCGGGGGTCGTCTGTCAGGATGTGTTGGACCTCCGGCAGGACATCGCGGCTCGACAGGACTGTGTAGAAGCCTTCTTTGACAGACGGCGCCGCTCGAACTGCTTGCAGCCACTCCGATTGGGAAAACGGATCTTCGGCAATCGCAGTCCAAAAGCCAGTGGCGTCGAATAACTCGGCGATCCTGTCGGTATTCGCTCCCTGAAGAATGCTGACGATGTACGACGCAATCCCCACTTGCAGACCATGCAATCGCGGTCGTGCCGAGGTTGCATCAAGTGCATGCGAGATCAAGTGCTCGCTCCCGCTGGCGGGACGCGATGAACCGCACATCTCCATCGCGATGCCGTTCAGCATCAGCGCCGTGGCCAAGAGTCGGATTCCCTCCACGTCGAAGCCGGGGTGGCTGAGATATGCATGAATCGAGCCGTCCGAAAGTAGCGCCGCAAAATCATCAACGGGTTCACCGGTCTGATGAAATGCGAGCTTCCAATCGCGCACGGCGGTGAACTTCGCCACCAAATCACCGACTCCAGACAGGGTCAGCACGCGCGGTGCCTGCAAGCAGACGGCAGTGTCGATAACCACTCCGAAGGGCAACGCCGCGGGAAGTGAACGGCGCTTGCCGCGGACCGTGAGGCTCGACTGCGGGCTGCAAAAGCCGTCATTTGAGAGCGATGTCGGCGCTGCGTAGTACGGCAACCGCCCCAGGAAGCCAACGTACTTCGCGACATCCAGCGCCTTGCCGCCACCCACGCCCAGAACTGCCGAGACATTGCCAGGAAGATCCGCAAACAGTCGTGCGGACGATTCAATGTCGTTTTCCACAACCTCGATCCAAGCTACCGGTTCGATGCCTTCTTCTTTCAGGCTGTTGCGAACTCGATCAGGGATTGGTGACTGGAGACCTTTACTGATCAGCACTGCCACTGAGCGACGACGCTCTCGACTGAGATAAGTTCCAAGTCGATCGAGCGCCCCGTCTTTCACGCGAACCAACGTCGGAATTGCAATCTGTGTGGTGCGCAGCATGTTAAGTTTCCCGCTGCAACAGGTGCTTGGCGATGTCGGACCACACGTCGAAGGGATGAAACTCCAACCTCTCATTACGCAGGACGTCCGCGAGGTCACCGCGCGCGAACCGCAGGTCTGCTGACACCAGCCGAGCTGGTTCGGCATCAGGGAATCCGTCACCTGCAAAGGCCACGGTCAGTCCTTGATTCAGAAAGTCGCGAACCACACCTGCCTTATCCACGCCGAGGTTGGGAGACCAGTACTTGGACTGCAATGGCATCTCCATCAGCAGACCCTGCCCGGCTTCAAATCGTCCGGGATTGGCATGAATCTCTACTTCAACACCAACCGCTGCCAACAGGATGCGGATGTACCATTCACAACCAGCAGACGTGACGACCACTTGCCACCCGGCGTGACGCAAAGACTTCACGGCCGTCGGAAGTTGCCGATCCAGATCCATACGCTTAACAACGGCCAGTACGTCGTCCTCGCTCGCCCGGATGGCCGCGAAGTACCGGCGCAAGCCCTCGAAATGTGTGATCGATCCAGTTCGATAATCCGCCCAATAATCCGGTACGTCGGGTGGCAGCAATGACTCAATCGCCAACTTGTAGAAGTCGTGACGAGTCATCGTGCCG
>CAYLTY010000339.1:0-6911 GCA_964386705.1 uncultured Planctomycetaceae bacterium | reverse complement strand
GATCAGCCACGGCGTGGGGCTGTAGTAGTTCGCGAACTCCACGCCGTAGCGCCGGCTCGCCGGCCCTGGCTCGGTGGCGCCCACGTCGCCGTTGTAGACGAGCTCAGAGGCCAGCCGCAGCATCCATACCGACACCGTGCTCTGCAGGTGGGGGATGGCAACCGTGCGCATGCCGACCTCTGTCAGAACGTGGAATTGTCAAACTTAGATGTGAGTTGCCATGCGTCTTCGATCTCAAAGCTTGCTGCTCATCTGCCTTGCTTTGTGGACCTCGGCGGCAATTGCCGCTCCCGAGAAAGGCTCAACAGCGGACACGATTGATTACGTGCAGCCGCGCATGGTGAAGATCTTTGGAGCAGGGGGCCTGCGCGGGCTGGTCACTTACGGAACCGGCTTCCTGGTTTCTAAAGAAGGTCACATCGCGACGGCATGGAGTCACTTGCTCGACCCATCGGAAGTGGTCGTCGTATTGAATGACGGACGCCGCTACACGGCGAAAGTTTTGGGCGCCGAGCCATCGCTCGAAGTCGCCGTCTTGAAGATTGATCCTCAGAAGGAAGAACTGTCGCTGCCGTACTTCGACCTTGATCGCAGTATCGGGGCGGCAAGCGAAGGCACGCGCGTGCTGGGCTTCAGCAACATGTTTCAAGTCGCGACCGGTGATGAGTCGGCGTCAGTTCTGCACGGTGTGATCGCCTCAAAGACCAAGTTCAAGGCGCGTCGCGGCACCTTTGAGATGCCCTACGAAGGGCAGGTCTACGTCGTCGATGCGATCACGAACAACTCCGGCGCCGCAGGTGGGTTACTGACAACCCGCGACGGCAAACTCATCGGGATGATCGGACGCGAGCTGCGGAACTCGGAAACGAATACCTGGCTCAACTATTCGATCCCGCTGGGTGAGTTGAAGAAGCCGATTGAGGAAATCATCAGCGGCAAGTTCTCGACGGCCAAGAAGCCGGTCGACGAGCCTGATGCTGCGAGAAGCTACGAGCCAACAGACTTCGGCATCGTGCTCGTGCCGGACGTGCTATTCCGCACGCCAGCGTACGTTGATGCGATCATTGAGGGATCGCCCGCCGCGCGGTTGGGAATCAAGCCCGATGACCTGGTGCTGTTCGTCAATGGCGAATTGATGCAGTCTGTGCGAATGGTGAAGGACGAGCTAGGGCGGTTGGAAGCGGGAGACACGATGAAGCTGGTGGTCCGACGCAGCGATCAGCTCGTCACCTTCGAGATTCCCGTTCCGAAGAAACCGAGCCCAACGGATGGAAAGTGAACCACTTTTCGGGTTACCGGGACTCGATTTTTGTCGACCCGCCCGATAGCTTGATACGTGGCTTCCTGCGGTTCCTGCCTTGATCCCCCACCGACGATCCTGCCGCCAGCAAGCCGACGTCTTGTGCCAGTTAGCCTCTTTCCTCCGAGTTAGCCTCGGCCCCACCGTATCTGTCCGATCAATTCACTCGATTCATTCGTTGGCTGTCCCGGAGCAACGAATGCGATCAACTTTGTTCCACTGAGGAGATATTCAATGAAGAAGCTGTTTTCCGTGTCGGCGATCGTCGCTTTGATTTGCGGCGGATTGACTGTCGGGGACGCTCTGGCCGCAGGCTATGGCAGCGTCACAGGTCAGGTTGTTCTGGATGGCGAGATTCCGAAGCTTAAGGTGAAGATCGCCAAGGGCGATGCTGCAGTGAAGGACGCATCCTGCTGTGCGGCAGCTGATGTGGCTAACGACGAACTCGTCGTGAATCCCAAGAACAACGGCGTGGAGAACGTCTTCGTTTATCTGAAGACGGTTGATAAGGGTGCCATCCACGAAAGCCTGAAGAAGAGCAAAGACGCGGAAGTCGTCTTCGATCAGAAGGGCTGCAAGTTCAATCCGCATGCCCTGATCATCCGCATGGACCAGACCGTCGTTGTGAAGTCGGATGACCCGATTCAGCACAACACACACACCTATACGATTCTGAATTCTGGCCAGAACGTCATCGTCGGCGCAAACGACCGGACGGGCATTAAGTTCCCGAAGTTCTCGCAGAAGGAACGCCTGCCCGCCGAAGTGAAGTGCGACATCCACCCCTGGATGCGCGCCTGGTGGCTCGTGGTCGATCATCCCTATGCAACCATCACCGATGCCGACGGCAAGTTCTCCATCGAGAAGCTGCCTGAAGGCGACCACAAGCTGGTGATCTGGCAGGAACGAGTCGGCTACGTCGAAAAAGAACTGACCGTCAAAGTGAAGGCCAATGGTTCTACCGACCTCAAGCAAATCAAGCTGCCGGTCGCCAAGGTGAAGATCGAGCCAACTGAACTCGCCAAGTAGTTGTGACCTCGGCGTCTCGCTCACAACAACACCGATTCGAACTTGAGTCCGCTGACCTCGCATGAAGTCGGCGGACTTTTTTCTTTTAAGATGCCTTCAGGATGGCACCTTCACGGAGGCGACGATCTCGGCAATCACGGCTTCCTTGTCGACGCTGCCGTACTTGCTCTTCGACGTCAGCACCAGACGGTGTGGCAGGACGAAGTGTGACATCCGCTGCACGTCATCGGGGAGCACATGATCGCGCTTCGCAAGAAACGCGGCGGCTTGAGCAGCACGGAAAAGCATCAGCGTCCCGCGTGGGCTAACCCCAAGTTTCAGTCGACCGTCTGCACGAGTGCGGCCAACGATCTCGACGATGTATTGCGCAATCGAGCGATCAACGTACATGTGCCGCACGGCATCCTGCAGAGTAACCAGTTCGTCTCGCTGTAGTACCGGCTTTAAGTTGCAGATTGGATTGACGACAGCCTGCGCGAACAGGATGTCGACCTCCGTTTGCGGACTCGGATAACCCAGATTCATGTGGATCAGGAACCGGTCCAACTGTGCTTCCGGCAGCGGATAAGTCCCGTGAAAGTCGACGGGGTTCTGAGTCGCCAGAACAAAGAACGGCGCCGGCAATTCGTGCCGTTCGCCTTCAATTGTCGCCTGCGATTCACTCATGGCCTCCAGCAACGCGGACTGAGTACGCGGCGACGCACGATTGATTTCATCCGCCAGCAGGACGTTGCTGAAAATCGGGCCGGCTCGAAAGCGAAAGGTGCCGTCGACCGGGTTGTAGATCGAAGAACCCAGAATATCTGACGGCAACAGGTCCGGCGTGAACTGCACGCGATGGAACGAGGCGTCAATCGAACTGGCCAGTGCCTTGCACAGCGTTGTCTTGCCGACACCGGGCACGTCATCCATGAGCACAGAGCCGTTCGCCAGCACGGCGATGATCAGAATCTCGATCGCTTCATGCTTTCCGCGAATGACGCCCTCCAGGTTCGTAGCCAACTGACTGAGCTTTTCACGCGGAAGACCATCTTGAAGATTCAAACCACCACTCCCACGCACGACTGTTGCATATCAAAGTTTTACGCGCGCCACACTCTCCATGCCCGCTTAGGACTCAGTCAACTCCAGACACGGATCCAAGCCCATACGGAGATACTGCTGGCTGCGGTGCTTGTCCTGCTTGAGCATGTCGCGGCGCTGTTTGTAGTGCAGCCTCTCAAGGTAGCGTTGGGTTTTGGTGAAGAACCTCAACCAGCCGCGAGACAATTCGCCGTGTTTGTCGGGAAATGCCTTTTTGCGAAGACTGGCCTGCTTCTCGGGAGTCAGGCAGCGGAGTAGCTCGTCTTCCAGCGAGAGAAATGTCTGAAACCCGCCGGGGTCACCTTGCCGCGCGGCACGACCGACGAGCTGGCGGTCAATTCGTTTGGACGAATGCATCTCCGTGGCCAGCACCTGCAGGCCACCAGCCTTTCGCAACTCTTCCGACAGCTTAATGTCCGTTCCGCGACCGGCCATGTTGGTGGCCACAGTCACCTTCCCACACTGGCCCGCCTTCTTGACGATCTCCGCTTCCTGCTCAAAGAAGCGCGCGTTGAGAATGTCGAGAGGGATTCCACGATCTCGCAGCATCAGCCCGAGCGCTTCGGAAGCATCCACTGAAGGCGTACCAATCAGCACCGCGCGATCCTCGTTCATCAACCGTTCGACCTCGTCGATGATCGCACGGCGTTTGGCTTCGAGCGTCGCGAAGATCCGTGTCGGGTACGGCTGCCGAATACACGGACGATGTGTCGGAATCGCTGTCACCTTCATCTGATAAACGCGTCGAATCTCGCGACCAGCCTGCGTGGCCGTACCAGTCATACCCGAGATATTCGTGTAGAGCTTGAAGAAGTTCTGAACGGTGATACGGGCGGCTTCGCCAGAAGCCGCGGTAATCGGAACCAGTTCCTTCGCTTCGATGGACTGATGCAGGCCGTCCTGCCACTTGCGACCGTCCATCACTCGTCCCGTGGATTCGTCCACGATGGCGATTTCGTTATCAACGACGACGTAATCCCGATCGCGATGGAAGGCAAACTTCGCGGTTAGCGCCTGCTCGACGTGCTTGTAGATGCGTTCCGTGTCGATGGCATCGATCAGCGCCGGCTTACCAAGCAGCAGCACCTTACGGCAGCCCGGATCGGTCAAATAAGCGGAGCGTCGTTCTGGTTCGTAGACGAAATCCTGATTCGGCTCGAGATGAGCGACGGCGCGATGGCACCAGCGAAAGAGGCTCACCGTCGCCGCGTCGTTCGGCATGGTCAGACCAATGATCAGCGGAGTACGTGCTTCGTCGATCAAGATACTGTCCGCTTCGTCGATCAGCACCGAATAGTGTCCGCGCTGTACGGGAGCTTCCTGACCGCCCGCCGCGCTGAAGAACGTGCGGCGTTTCTGGCCTTCCGCCGCCACGCCCTGACGCAACCGGTCGCGCAGTAGATCGAAACCAAATTCTTTAGCCGTGCCATAAGTAACGTCGCGGGCGTAGTTTTCTCGTCGCTCGTCCGTTTCCATCGGCGTGAGGATGCAACCCACGCTCATGCCCAGAGCGCCATAGATCGGGGCCATTTCCTCACAGTCGCGTTCGGCCAGGTAGTCGTTCACTGTGACCACATGGCTGCCTTTACCGGGCAGCGCGCGGATCAATGTTGGCAGAACAGCAGTGAGCGTCTTGCCCTCACCCGTCTGCATTTCGGCAACTCCACCTTCAAAGAGCGCGATCCCACCCATGATCTGGACAGGGTACTGCTCCATGTTCTTGGCACGGCGGGAAGCTTCCACCCCAAGCGCGAAGCACTCTTCAAGCAAATCTCTTAGCGGAATCCCGGTTTTCGAACGCCAGCGGATATCGCGGCCCGCCGTCATAAGCTCTTCATCTGACAGCGTTTTGTATTGTTGAGACTTCTTCAAAACGCGATGAGCTGTGGCGCGCCAGCGCGCAATGCGACCACGGGCCGATGAACCCAATCCGTTGGTGAAATCCTTGACCGATTCGAGCACTTCGAACTTCTCCTATCGCCTGTAACCATTACCAACAGGTAACGCACGACTGCTCAAACTACGGCACAAATGAAGATCAGGCTAGGTCGTCTGTCGGTGAACTGCCGGATCTCGCAAACTCAGCCCGTCACAACAAGGATTGCTCGAGTTTCCGGTTCCGAGTCCGTGCGCCCTCGCCCGGTCCCGAAGCCGTCACTAAAGTCAGTCATCTCAAATCTTCCCGTATCCTATCTTCGACCGCATGGCCACTTCTTCCAGCGACGAATCTGACTCTTCGGCCGACGAACCGGTCTTTGAGACCGCTGCCGTGACGAAACCGTCCGCGCCGCGTCCGAAGAAGATCCGTTTCCCGGTGATCAAGCAGATCAGGAAGCAGGAAGAGGAAGAAGAAAAGGACCTCGTCAGTTACGTCAAAAGCGAAGCCAAGCCCATCACCATCAGCTTCGTGGCTCACGTGGTGCTGTTCGTGCTCCTCAGCTTCGTGGTGATGTCGAAGGGTACTGGCGGTGGCGTCGGCGGAGGCGGCATGGAGTGGTTCTCGCCAGTAATCGGTGCTCCCGACGGCGGCATGGGAAGCGGCGAGTCCGGCGCGGGAACAGGCCCGGGAGCTGGCGAAGGTCCCATCTCGATCACAACGGTCGTAAGCAGTGTTCCCGGCTCAGGTGGCGGAACACCTGACGGAGCCACAACCGCGGGCGAAGGCGCAGGAACCGTTAAAGGTGCGGGTTCCGGACCACCGGGCGGCGTCAAACCGGCCGGCGCGGGCGGCAAGCTCGGCGGCCGAGGAGCGCGATTCAGGAACGGTATGCTGCAAGATGCTGCGGGTGATCGACGCGACACCGTCCGCAGTTGCATTGATCGCGGCATGTCTTGGCTCGTTCGTCAGCAGAAGGCGGGCGGCAACTGGAAGCTGCATGAAGGCTATCCCGATCCCGCGGATCGCATCCTCCGCACGGACACAGGAGCAACAGCGCTCGCGCTGTTGGCTCTGCTTGGAGATGGCAACACGCAAGTCGAGGGTCCGCACAAGGACGCCGTCCGCAAAGGCTTGAGCTGGCTGAAGAGCATTCAGAAGAAGGACGGTGATTATCACGATCACGAAGAACTTGGTCGAGAAACCGCATTCTACGCCCATTCTCAAGCTCTGATTGCTATCTGCGAGGCGTACGCTCTGACCGGCGACCCGTCGCTGCGCGAATCTGCCGATCGTGGCCTCGCATTCCTGTTGGCTTCTCAGCACCCAATCGACGGGGGCTGGCGTTATCAGCCTCAGGATCGCGAGTCGATGGGAGATCTGTCCGTCACCGGATGGTGCCTGATGGCTATGAACACGGCGCGGATGGCCAACATCGAAGTGCCCTTGGAACCCTTCAATCGAGTCTCAATCTTCGTGGACTCGGTCGAGTCCCAAAACGGCGCTCGCTATCGGTACCTGCCCAATTACCCTGCTTCACGCGCTACTAATGCGATGACCGCCGAAGGACTGCTGTGTCGCCAATGGCTCGGCTGGCCGAAGGGTTGGCCCGCAATGCTGGAC
>CAYLTY010000338.1:0-6912 GCA_964386705.1 uncultured Planctomycetaceae bacterium | reverse complement strand
GGCGGGCCGTCCGCCGTCGACTCGTTCGATTACAAGCCCAAGCTGCAAGAGGATGACGGCAAGCCTTGTCCGTTTGATAAGCCGCGAGTGCAGTTTGCTCCCACCGGCAACCTGCTAAAGTCGCCCTGGAAGTTCCGCCAGCATGGCGAAAGCGGACTGTGGGCCAGCGAGCTGTTTCCGAACGTGGCTCGGCACATTGATGATCTATGTATGTTGTCATCGTGTCATGGCACGAACGCGGCGCACGGCGGGGCGCTACTCAAGCTGCACACTGGCAGCGACAACTTTACGCGCCCCAGCATGGGCGCTTGGGTCGCCTATGGTTTAGGGACTGAGAATCGGAACCTCCCCGGCTTCGTGACCATCTGCCCGACGCTGGCTCATGGCGGTATGAAGAATTGGGGCTCCGCGTTTTTACCTGCTGACTTCGAGGGCACGCCGCTCGGCAATGCGAGCGTTTCGTCGGACAAGGCGCAAGTGAAATACATCCAGAACTCGCGGCTGACTCGCGATCAGCAGCGTCAGCAACTGGATCTGCTGAACGAACTCAATCGCGATCATATGCAGCAGGCGGGTGCTCATGCGGCTCTGGAAGCACGCATCAATTCGTTTGAGCTGGCCTTCCGCATGCAGTCCGAGATGCCGCTGGTGGAAGATCTCTCCTCAGAGTCCGATGCCATGCGAAAGCTCTACGGGCTGGATGATCCCGTCACCGCGAACTTCGGGCGGCAGTGTTTGTTGGCGCGACGATTCGCAGAACGAGGAGTGCGGTTCATTCAGGTCACCCACAGCGACGCTTTCGTGCAGTGGGATCAGCATGGCGATCTGCTGCAGGGGCATTCCAAGAACGCCCTTGAAGTCGATCGTCCGATTGCCGGCTTGCTGACGGACCTGAAGGCTCGCGGCTTGCTCGATGACACCTTGGTGCTGTGGGGCGGCGAGTTTGGTCGCACGCCGGTAGCTCAAGGCAACAACGGCCGCGATCACAACCCCGAAGGCTTCACGATGTGGATGGCTGGTGGTGGCGTGAAGGGCGGCTTCAAGTACGGCGCCACCGACGACTACGGCTACTACGCGGTTGAGGACAAACTTCACATCCACGATCTGCATGCCACGATGCTGCACATCCTGGGTATGAATCACCGCAAGCTGACCTACCGCTACGCGGGTCGCGATTTCCGTCTGACAGACGTGCACGGAGACGTCGCCGAAAAGATTCTGGCTTAGCGGCTGCGGCGGTAGATCTCCATCAGCAGTTCGTCGACCGTCTTCAGCTTCTTGTTATTCTGCAGGGCCGTTTCGACCTTCTCGCGAGCATCGCCTGCAGTGTGCCCCAAGCTGATGAGGGCTTGGTAGGCGTCCTCGACGAACGAAGGTTGCTCGGGTGATTCCGCCGTCATGCCGCCTCGATCGACCATCAGCGCGAACCTGGTCATCTTGCGGCGCAGCTTGGCGACGATGCGTTCCGCCAGCGCGGCTCCCACTCCCGGCAGAGTCGTCAGCGATTTGACGTCCTGCTCTTCGATTGCTGAAGCGACCTCACGCACCGGACGCACCATTGCTCGGAGCGCCGTCTTCACACCGATGCCGTCGACCTGACAGAACGTGGAGAAGAACTCACGTTCGGCGTCGTGCAAGAAGCCAATCAGTCGCGGAGTGAGCTTCCCCTGCTGAGGATTACCGTCGATGTAATCAATCGTCTTGAGGCTGACGTCCTGTCCGACTAGCGACTGCAGTTGTCGTCGCACGAACTCGGGGACGAGCACTTCATTTTCGAATGCTCCCACAGAGAGCGTGGCCGCAGTTTCATTCAGGGCCACCAGACGACCGGTAATACGCGTGATCAAGAGAAGCTCCAAAAACTCTTCAAGCAGAAGTGTGGATCGCAGCACGCTGTATAACAAATTGCCTATTGCGCGACCGTGGTCAGGCCACCTTCGGATACGACGACATACGGCATTCCGGTGGGCATCGGTGAACCGGCCACTTGAAAACCTTGCCGCTGAGCGAACGTCAGCAATTGACGATAGTCACCAAAGCTGTCGTTGGGGACCCAGACTTCAATGGTGCGGTCTGCTGACATCTCCGCCAGTTTGCTGCGGAAAAGACCATCCTCGCCCAGAGCCTGATCGATTGGTTCTTCAATCTGCAGCAGCTTCGCAGTCGGCTCAAACGCAATGCGGTCGAGCTTCACCTGTCCCCAACCGGCACCATGCATGCGGTCACCGAATTCTTCGAAGGTCACGCTGTAGCGCGCGATGTACCCCTCAATCGGGCCGATCTGACCCTGCAACTGCTTGTGACGCAACAGCCAGTCGCGGCTGCTGGCAATCTTGTCTTTCAGTCGATCCAGCATTTCTTCGACGGGCACCACAGAAACTTTACCTCGCGATACCCGAAACAGGACTCGCGCTCCGTGCTCACGCTGACCGATCGGCATCACTTTGTGGTGCAACGCCTCTTTCTTACTGCGCTGCGCTTCAAGCTTTGCGAGTTCCTCATTTAATCGTGTGAGCTGTGACCTCAATTGATCCAGGTCTGTTGTCGATGTTCGAGACTGATTGTTGAGTCGCTCGCGATCCGCGAGAGCTTTGGCCAATGCGGCGTTGAGTTTTTCGAGTTCCTGTGACGTGAAAAGGTGCTGGTCCTGGGTGAGCTTCAGAGCCTTGCCGGCTGAGTTCGTATCCAGTCGCTTCAGGTCCCGTTCGAGGTAGTTGATCTGAGACTGACTGGACGCGATCTGCGCCAGCAGGCGATTCAGTTCGGCAAGCTGCTCGTCTTCGAACGCCTTGTTATCAGGCGTCAACGCGCTGCTTGCGGGAATCGAAAGCATTGGCGGCGTAGACACGATTGCTTGTGGCTGCGTTGGTTCTGGAGCGACCACAGCGCCGTCGACGGCCTTCGCGATGTCAGTTGAATCGACAGGCTTCGAGCGCGCGCGATAAGCCGCCATCAGAATCAGGATCAGCAGAATGCCGACCATGTTACTGATGACGTCCAGGAATGAATCCGAGCCGAATTCCAGCTCGGTGTCTGTGCTACGACGTGCCATAGTGAAACCGAAAGTCCCCGAAGTGAGTTGCCTTCATTGATACAGGACGTTGACGATGACTCCCGTTTGCTTCAGAGATTTCTGCAGAGGTTCAATCAGCAGTTCGCCCCCCGCATAGACCGACAGGTCAATTGTGGGAACCCAATAGAACTGATCAGGAGGTGGCCCCCAATCCTTGGCAACTTCATCAATCGCCAGGATGGTCAGGTCGGCCAGCTGCTTGTTACTGCGATCTTCGTGTCGAGTGATCTTCAAACGATTTCCCACGATGATTCTTTGACCATCGAGAGCAACCGGCATTTTCTTCTCGAGAGCGATGCTGCCTTTGGGATTGTGAATGCCCCATTGTCGTTTGAAGGACGTCAGGTTCTTGATGTCCCGATCTTTCATCAGCGGCGACTCGGGGACTTGCTCCTCCAGCGTTTCTTCATCGGAGCCTTGAGTTCGCGAAGGGGCGCTCACCGTGCTCCGCGAAGGCGACTTTGTTTTCGCTGTTGCTGGAGCGCTCGGCTTCGGCGGTGGAGGCGCCAAGTCCTCAATCTCAGAGGACGCTGATCGGGCTGGTGCGGTTTGGGGGCTGTCGTCGGGCTGTGTGCCCGGTACCGGAGCAGGTGGCTTGATGTTGCCGGCGATCTTCGGTGAAGGACTCGCAGCCGGTGCTTCTGCCCGTGTGGGAATCAATGGGAACTCGTCGTCAGACAACTGCAACTCGCCAGGCTTACGACGACTTGGCAAAGACGGTGGTTCCGACGAGGCCACCTCAATCTGATCGCGATGGTCGAGGAAGCTGGAACTCGAGAAGAACTTCGCGCTGCCTGTGCCGCCTCGACTGAGAGCCCCACTGTCAATGCCGCCATACTGCCGCATGGAACCGGACCGTCCAGCAGTTGATGAACCGCTCGGACCACCGCGATTTGGGCCACCGGAGGCGCCAGAACCTGACGGTGGACGGCCTGACGTTGAACGTCGCGTTGCACTCGCTCCGCCGCCACCGCTCCCTGTTCGATTGGCGTCGTTCAGGACGAAGACACGCCCGGTCTGAGCCTTCGGGCCGTCCTTGATTGTCTGTTCGACCGCCGCCTGGCACAGTTCCTTCGCTCGCGCGTCTGTATCTGGAGTGGCATACGAAAAGTCTTCGGTGACCAGTTCATAGCCGAAGTCGATACCGGTGGCGTCGAGGGAGCGTCGTGTCAGTAGATACGAGGGAAGCCCGCTCGGTCGCACGACCAGCAGGACATACGGCAGTGATTCAGTGTTCGCGGGGCCGCCAACGCTGGCCTTACCGATCCAGTACTGCACGAGCTCGGCAATTCCGGCTGCGACCGGATCGGTGCCCGAGCGGAATGGCTCCATGTCAGTGACGTTCACTGTGACGTCTTCAGCCACGAAGCGAATTGTCGTGCCTTTGCATTCGATGATAATCGGCCGCCGCGTGGTGCCGGTGACTCCGTCGTAGGGGACAATGACGTATTCGCTGTTGCCCTCACGCTGTTTGGCGGCGGCGAGTCGCTTCTGAGACTCCAGAATCTGCTCACGCAAGCGCGACTGTTCAGACCTGAGTTGCTGCAACTCGGCGAGTTCCTGATTGCGGTTTGCGAGTGCTTCTCGCAAGCGTCGCTCCAGCTCCTTCTTCGATGCAGATGCCTCTTGAGTTTCCGCTGCTGTCAGGTTGGCCTGTTGCTGCAACGACGTGATGGCTTGCTGCCGCTGTGCGAGTTCCGCTGTCAGGGTGTGTGCGCGTCCTTCCAGCTTGCCGAGTTGATCGATCGCGTTCGAAATCGCGACGCGGTGAGCGTCCGCTGCAGAAGTATCTGGTGCTGCTTGCGGAGCAGGGAGAGTCGCTGCCAGCGGCTCCTGTTCTGGTGGATCGACAGGAGTCGGCTCGGTCTCTTTGGCGACGATCCGATCGATCTCGCGGTTGATCGTGTCCTGCCGGATCTTCGTTGTCATGATGACCAGCATCACAATCAGTGTCCCGATCGTGCATAGAAACAGATCGAGGAACTGAAAGAGCGGCACCGGATTGCTGCTCGGATTCTGTCGTCGTGACATGATAAAGACAGGCAGTTGATAACAGTGAGGGCGAGCTGTTCCTCGCCGGAATTGTCAGCAAAACAGGGCAGGGGACCGGCTAAGCCGCGTCCCGCTTGGGATTAAGGCCATGTCGAGCGGTCATCATGTGCATGGCCGCTGTGACGCTGTGCAACGCATCTTCCAATTGGTGGCTTTCATTCAGCAGCCGCAGGTTGTCCGACAGCAGCCGCTGTTGCTCGACCAGCAACCCTTCGCCGTGGCCCAACCCTTCGATGGCTTTGGTCAAAGCTCCCATGTCTTCACGCAGGGCGAGACCGCGTTCCAGCATCCCCTGAATCTGGTTGAGATGCTGTGCGTGCTTGGAGTCAACCAGTGCCATCGACTGACTGAGTCGTGATTCCAGTTGCTGATCGTGAACCGCGTGGCGTTGTTCAAGGATCTTGAGTGCTTCCTGCCACGAATGAATTTCTTCGAGTTGACGTTGTTCAAAACGCTCAAACACCGAGTCAAGTGCGCTGCTCCAGATGCTGACTTGAGCTTGAATGTTGCGCTCAATCGCGGAGAGCGCTTCTCCATGAGCTGCTTCGAGCGTACCGATGAACGGCACAACGGCCGGGTCTTTCACTTCGAAGCGGTTCAGCAATTCACGACCCACATAGCGATCGACCGCTCGCATGGTTCCGCGTTCAAATCGTTCGCAGGCGAACAGCGCGAAGGTCATGGCCATGGCTGATGCCAATGCCACGGTGGTGGTATTGAAAGCCGAACCCATTTCGCTCACGACCTGCGGTAGCCGATCGGCGAGTTCATCCAGCGAGTTACCGCTTAGCGCCGATCCAAAGTGCAACACGGTTCCGAGGAAGCCCAGCACGGGGGAGACACCCATCACGAAGCGAATGACGGAGTAGTTGCCGTGCGTCTGGTCTTCTTCCTGTTCGGCGAGGTACTCGAGGTGCTTATCAAACTCTTCGCTACTGCCGCGTTCAGTGAGATAGCTCAGGGCGGAGATGAGTCTTCGGCCAATTTTGGTTTCCAGCACCCAGCGCGGCTGCTTACGAATGCGTTCCAGCATCGCAACGGCATTGCTCAGCGGTTCGCGTCCTTGTCGGGGTGGCAACCAGTTCTGGCGCAGCGCCATGCGTTCGCCGGGGAATGATTTCAACTTGAGGGCGACATCGGCGAGGCCCCACGCGAATACGGCGACGATCACGTACTCGACGAAATGTTCCGTCGTGTAGCGATGCAGCAAAGTGTCTTGCATGCCGGGGACCAGCAGCACGACCGCGTAGAACACCGCTGTGCCGATTGCTCCCCACAAGAGCGATGGATCAATGGTTCGAAACATTGAGACAGGGCGAGGCGAAGACATCCGCAGATTCCTGGTGCGATGAAACGGTCATCGATTGGCCTGCGGGATTTCACGCTTTGAAAACTTGAGCCCATTTTGGCTCAAGCTGCGCGCACATACTCCCGCTGGCCATCGCAACGACTCGATGACACAAACGTCAGAATCGGCAAAGTCGGAGCGGCCGGTTAACTCAAAGGCACCTCACCCGCCGGATTGCACAGACTCGAACCTGCGCTGAGACTTCCTGTTGCCAGCCTTCCGATGACGGCACCGGTCTTGATACAAACCCGCCCGGTCGCAGGAGATCTGTTACGGATGGCTGATATCGAAAAGATCATTTCTGGTGGGCAAACAGGCGTGGATCGAGCTGGCCTCGACGTCGCTCTGGAACTGGGTTTGCCCTGCGGTGGCTGGTGCCCGAAACGCCGTCTCGCCGAGGACGGTCGCATCACGGACGAGTATCCGCTGTTGGAAACCC
>CAYLTY010000337.1:0-7012 GCA_964386705.1 uncultured Planctomycetaceae bacterium | reverse complement strand
ATGCTGGCCGTCAACCAGCCGAATCTGTGCGTGACTGGTGATCCCGATCAGTCGATCTACGGCTGGCGCGGAGCGCACATTGACAAAATCCTGAACTTCGAACGCGACTTCCCCGCCGCCAAGTTGATCCGGCTGGAACACAACTTTCGCAGCACGAAACAGATTCTGGCCTCTGCGGATCGACTCATCGGACACAATCGATTACGCAAAGCCAAGTCGCTCATCACGGACAACGAAGAAGGTTGTCCCGTCCGTTTGCTACGTGCCCCGACCAGCCATCAGGAAGCTGAGGGCATTGCACGCATCATTCAACGTACGTGCGAGCAAGGTGATGGCCGGCCGTCGGATTTCGCGATCTTCTATCGCGTGAACTCGATGTCGCGCGAACTGGAACTCGCGCTGACGCGACATCGAGTGGCCTTTCAAGTCGCTGCCGGAGCGGCGTTCTACGATCGCTCGGAAATCAAAGACCTGCTCGCCTATCTACGACTGATTGAAAACCCGTCCGACGCACTCGCGTTTGCCCGGATCGTCAACAAGCCCGCGCGAGGACTCGGCGCCGCGACGATCAACCGGCTGCAGAAGTGGGCCGCCCTTCAGGGACTTTCGTTGTTCGAAGCCGCGCGTCAAATCGTCAACACGAAGAATGTCCGCAAAACGAAGATCAAGAAGTCCAAAGCTTCGCGAAGCAAACCAGTCGACGATGAAGATGAACTTGCTGAGGACGAAAACCTCGACGCTGACCTCAGTTTCGATCCCAGCGAATTCGCAGCGGAACCGACCGCGGACGAAATCGCGCAGAAGATCAGCGCCGCTGCCAAGTTCAAGCTCAAGATTTTCGTAAGCCTCATCGAAGGCTTTTCACTGTCGTCAGCAGGTAGTGTCAGTGGATTGTTGAAGACGATTGTCGACAAGACGTTCTATTCAAAACACTACTTGAGCGGCCAAACCGAGCAGGACTTTGAACGTCGCGCCAACGTCGCGGAACTCATTAGCGCCGCGGCTCAATACGATGAGGTCGCAGGCGACGAACGCACTTTGTCCGGCTTTCTGGAAACAACAAGTCTCGTCTCAGACACGGACACCGTGGACCCGCAGGCCGGTAAGGTCACGCTGATGACCTTGCACGCCGCGAAGGGTCTTGAGTTTCCAACCGTCTTCATCGTCGGCCTGGAGCATGGTCTGATCCCGCACGAACGCGCGATCAAGTCGGATGATCCGAAGCAACTCGAAGAAGAACGCCGCCTGCTGTTTGTGGGCATGACGCGAGCTATGAAAGTGCTCTACCTGACGACAGCTCAGGTACGCGACGAACGCGGCACGCCGCGCAGTACGATCTCCAGTTCCTTCCTGCGTGAATGCGATTTCGAATCGCTCGAACTAACGGCAACCGGCCTAGTCTCTCGTGTCGACGAGCCTCATGATGCCACCGATCGATTGGCGGAACTCAAGAAGCGGCTGGCTCAGGCTCCCAATCGGCCTATGCTGACGACTGGCGCGGCGCTGCTGAATGGCTCGCAAGAGGCCGCGGAACTCCCGCAATGCTTCGCCGTGGGTATGCAAGTCCGGCATCCGCGTTACGGAGTCGGCACGGTCGTTGATGTGAACGGCTTCGCCAAGCGGCGCACAGTCACCGTGCAGTTCGCCGATGACCGCACGGAGTCGTTTTCGGTCGCCCACTGCCCGCTGCAACCGATCGGCATGCGATAGTTCGCTGCTTTGAGCAACTCAACTCGCTAACCTCATGGTCGAATTCTCTCGCCGTACTGACTTTCATCCCTGATTTACTGACATATGAACTGGTCGCAGCTACGCGGACATAGCACACAAGTTGAGATGCTTCGTCGATCGCTTTCACGCGGCCGCTTGGCGCATGCGTATCTGTTCGCCGGACCGCCTGGCATCGGTAAATCGCGATTCGCACGCATTTTCGCCCAGTGCTTGCTCTGTCATCGTCACCAGGATGCCGATGTCGACGCCTGCGGTGAATGTCCCTCGTGCCGGCAGATGGATGCCGGAAGCCATCCTGACTTCTTCCGAGTGGGCTGCCCCTCTGGAAAAGATGAAATTCCAGTCGCGGTGTTTATCGGCGACCTAGATGAGCGAGGCCATGCCGGGTTGATTCACGACTTGTCATTGCGGCCGATGTCAGGGGATCGGCGTGTCGCCGTTATTGATGACGCCAATTGCATGAACGATGCAGGCTCGAATGCGATGCTCAAAACGCTGGAGGAGCCGCCGCCCAACTCTGTTTTGATCCTCGTTGCCGAAAACCTGGACGGAGTGCTGCCGACCATCCGTTCGCGGTGCCAACTCATCCGGTTTGCCGCGCTGCCAACTTCGGATGTCGCAGAACTGCTGCTCGAACAAGAGATCGCATCGACGCCGGAAGAAGCTCAAGCCGCGGCGGCGATGAGCGATGGCAGCTTGCAGCTCGCGACACAGTTGTTGAACCCCGGTCTGCGAACGTTGCGTGAGCAGCTCTATCAATGCCTCAGCTCCGCGGACATGAATTCGGTGGTCTCCGCCAAAGCCATCATTGAAGGAGTTGAAGGGCTCGGCAGCGAATCGCCCGTGCAGCGCCGCAACTTTTCGTGGCTGGTGCGGTTCGCTCAGGAGTTCTACCGGCAGGCGCTGCTGGAAGTTGCCAACCCCGGTGCTGGCGGTCCAAGCCTGACGCTGGATGTGCGCAGCTTTGCCGAACGTCAGCGCAAACAGGGAGTCGCTGGAACAGAGCTCATCATGGAACTGTTCGACCGCGCCGTCGAAGCCGAAGTTCATCTGGCCAGCAACGTCGGAACGGCCCGCGCCATCGAAGTTCTGCTGGACGATATCGGGCGTATCAGCCGCAAACGGCGGAAGCTTGCCCATGCCTGATCCATGCCCGACGCTCGCCGGAAAATCCGCAAAACTTCTTGTTGCCGAAAGTGAATCTGAAGGGCACGCTGTGGTCATCAGCAGCAGAGATTTCGTAGGCTGAAACTTAGCGTGAGATGCGACTTCAACAGCGTTCCCCAGGCGTTTTCAGGTCGGAGTCTTGCGATGCCTCAGCAGATGCCGCCGGTTGCACCACCCAGCCTGATGGCGGACTCGTTGCCCGTGCTGATCGCTTACCTCGATCATGAGCAGCGATTTCGGTACTGCAATTCGGCTTACGATCGCTGGTATCAGGCAGCGCCCAGCTCCATTCTGAACAACCCCCTGCCGGATGTGCTGGGGTCCTCAACCTACGACCGCTTGAGTGAGTACGTCGAAGCGTGTCTGGCTGGGCGACAAGTGGCGTGTGAAGCTCAGTTTGATCTGCCCAACGGCGCGACGGTCTTCGCGCATGTGATTCTGGTTCCAACCATCGGCCCGCAAGGCATCACGCAGGGCTTCTATGCGCTGATGACAGACATCTCGAAGCTGCATCAGTCGAAGCAGGCGCTGAACGACTCTGAAGCTCTTTATCACAGCCTGGTCGAACACCTGCCGATGTGCATTCTGCGCAAGGATCTCTCTGGCCGCATCAATTTCGGCAACTCGACCTTTTTCGAATTCGCGAATCTCAAGCCCGAAGAAGTAATCGGCAAAACGGACTTCGAACTGTTTCCAGCCGAGCTGGCTCGCAAGTACCGCGACGACGACTTGCAGGTGATGCAGACGCGCAAGGTCATTCAAAAGGTGGAGCGCAATCAGGTCGGTCCGGGCGGAGCAGCACACTACGTCGAGATTCTGAAAACGCCCATCTACGACGCGATTCAGAACGTCATTGGCAGCCAGGTCATTTTCTGGGACGTCACTGAAAAGTACCTGGCCGAAGCGGCAGTTAAGGAGAGTGCGGCACTGAAGCGAGCCATCTTTGATTGCTCGCTGGATTGCATCGTCATCATCGACCAGTCCGGCAAGATCATCGACTTCAATCGCGCCACCGAACGCACCTTCGGTTACCGGCGTGAGCAACTCGTCGGACTCACGATTGATGACACTCTGTTCCCACCTGCGCTAAAAGAACGACAGCAAGCTAACCGCGATCGGTATGACAGCGAACGCGAGGAAGGCTCGATGGTCGGCAAACGGCTAGAGGTGCCAGCAATGCACGCGGACGGTCGAGTGTTTGACGTCGAAATGGCCATGCAGCCCATCCCCTACGAGGGGCGATCGGTCTTCGCGATGTTTCTGCACGACATCACAGCTCGTAAGCAGGCCGAACGGGAAATCGCGGTCAAGAACAAGGATCTGGAGACGCTGCTTTACGTGACGTCGCACGACCTGCGGGAACCCCTGCGAGCCATCCAGAGTTTTACGGAACTGTTCGCGTCCAAAGTGGGCAACAAGATTACCGACAGCGAACGAGGGTACCTTGATCGTGTTCAGGAAGGTGCGAAACGGCTCGATCGCTTACTGAACGATGTGCTGATGTTGTCGCGCGCTCAGCGAGCGACCGAAGACGTTGGTGAAACGAACTCGCGTATCATTCTGGACGATGTCATCCGCGAACTGGACGTTCGGCTGGCCGAAACGAACGGCGTCATTCGCGCGGCTGACGATCTCCCCAACGTGCACGTTGATCCGCGCTGGCTGCGGCAGACGTTTTACAACCTGCTCGTCAACGCGTTGAAGTTCACGCGCGAGGGCGAACGTCCCGAGATCGATGTGGTCCGTTATGAACCTCAACCAGGCGATTCACCGGGCGTGGGCTTCGTGGTGCAGGATCGCGGGCCGGGCGTGGATCCCGAACACTCGGAACGCATCTTCCAGTTGTTTCAGCGAGCCGTCAGTCGCAAGGTAGAAGGCACAGGCGCGGGGCTGGCCATTGTCCGGCAGGTGGCCAATCGGTACGGCGGTAACGCCTGGCATCGACCGCGCGAAGGGGGAGGTTCACAGTTCTTTCTCGTTTTTGCGCATTGAGGTCGAACTGTTTCGAATACCGGTCGATTACTTAAAGAAAATTCAGTTAAGAGTGTTATCCTGCGGGCATGAAGGACAACATCAACATGGGCTGAGTTCTCTCGCACAACCGCAGAGAATCCCGAGGAACTGATCGTGCTGGGGCAACAGCGAGTGGAAATCTTGCTCGTTCAAAGTAACGGGCAACCGCCTGACCTCGCGAATGATTTCGAGGCCACAGGGTTGCTCGCCATCGCTGAGACTGTCGCCGGAATTGAAACAGCCCTCGCGTGTTTGCGTGGTCATTCGCCTTTCGATCACGCGCTGGAACCCGCGCTAATCCTGATTGATCTCGTCTCCGAAGATGGTTCGCCCGACCTGGCTCCCGATCTGGAGTTGCTTGCGGAACTAAAGGGTGACGTTCATCTGCGAATGATTCCCGTTGTGGTCCTGACAGAGAACGCCGAAGAAGCGGACATTTTGAATGCCTACAGCAATGGTGCTTGCTCGTTCGTGCGTAAGCCAGACTGCCGGGAAGAACGCCGTCGTCTGATCGGCTGCTTTGCGCGCTACTGGGCTCAGGTCGCGCAGTTGCCACGCATGGTGGATCGCACTTCGGACGAGCCTTGGGATGAGTCTTCAGTCACCACCTGCCACACATTCGAAGGCGACTCAGCCGATTCGCGCAGCGTGGAAGTGCTGGTCGTCGATGACAGTGAGGACGATGTCATCCTGCTCCGCGAAGCCTTCGGCGAATGCCCGCTGGTGAACTTCGTCCAGACCGCCGAAGACGGTGAGGAAGCACTGAGATATCTGCGCCGCGAAGGCCGCTACTCCAAAGCCCGCCGCCCCAGCCTCATCATGCTCGACATCAACATGCCGCGCAAGAACGGCTTTGAAGTGCTGACGGAAATCCGAGCCGACCAACGGCTGAAGAACATTCCCGTCATCATGCTGACCACCAGCAAGCAGGAATCCGACATCCTGCGAGCCTACGCCATCGGCGCCTGCTCCTTCATCGCCAAGCCCGTGAACTTCGAAAAGATGCGCCAGATCGCGCACCAGTTCACGGTCTACTGGACGCAGGTCGCAGACCTACCTCCGCCAGAGTTGGCGTATTGAGGGTAGAGATCGCCACACGCTTGTTTGAGATTGCATGACCGTCGATTCGCACTACTTCTGTCGGCTCTCGCCGCCCCCGTAGCCCGAGTACGGACAACCGGGGTCACCCTGCGAGTTCGAAGTTGAACCTTGCCGAAGCCCCGGTCATCTCGGAACAAAGAAGAGTCCGCGATTGGGGCTGGCCGTATCGTGCCGTTCGCGATCAAGCAGGAACTTCGAGGCTTCCTTCAGGGCATCCTCGTCGAGTTCTTGTGATGTGACCTGCGTGGATTCCAGGTTCTCCGGCTTGGGTTCGCCCTTATAAGTCTTCACCACACTTCGCTGCGGGGCATGGATCTCGCCAGTGGCAATATCGAGAATCGTAATCGTGAAGCGAGTCAGCCCGTCCATGCCTTCAGGCATCACCCAAACGAAGGTATCTCCATGCTGTCCGACATAGCAGGCATCTGGGGGAACATCTCTCTTGCTTCCCACGCAGTACCAACCTGTGGGAAGCATGCATTCGTACGACTCCGTACCCCCGACAAAGAAACCTTTGAGTCGATCCTGGCAGTGGTCGCACTCGGAATTCCCGGCCCCCACAGCAATTTGAAACGCACAACGCAATCGACGGATGTTGTCCGAATCGGTGACCGGCGCTGTCGACCAGTTTTCGGTCACCGATCGCGTCGCAGACACTCCAAACAGCAACGAGAGGATTGGCAGAGCACCGCCTCCCTGGGACATCCTGGTTAACGTCGGGCTGTAGGTGGGATTGAAACTCGCGCCCTGCTGGTCTTCAACATTCACCGTTCCCGCGGTGACGACCGAGACCGAGGGCATCGCCATCGGATTCGACACGAAGCAGGCCACATTGTTGAGCACTTGCTGATAATAAATGTCTGCGACAGTGATGTTCGCCGCGACTGTGTGCTGGCGCAGGGCCTTTTGAGTGGCGCAGCCACAAATCCCCGGCAACACGAGCAAACCTAGCGCGGAAATCTCACAGACTAATGCAAACGAGACGGCTGATTTTGCGTAA
>CAYLTY010000336.1:0-7036 GCA_964386705.1 uncultured Planctomycetaceae bacterium | reverse complement strand
TGTTCCAGAAGTGAAACTGCTAGTCCAGGGCTGCCGGCCAGCGAGTAGGCGACTCCAAGGGTTTCCAAGACTGATGAGTCGGTAACGCCGGCCACAATGAGTGATCGCAGAAGTTCGATCGCGATCGGGTACTCACCCCGCTTGAGGTGGTCGCGAGCCCGGGCCAGGATCGGATCCGTTTCGGGTTGAATCGACATCTGTCAGACCTCCTTGGCAATGTGCCCTTCTTGGCGCCAACTACGAAGCTTTGCCTTGGCCTTCAGACTTCGCCAAGTCCAAAAGCTGAGTTTTCCAGTCGCAATTCAGTAATTAATAAGCTGCAAATAAGTGGTTGCCGCCGAATCAGTGACATCACTACTGGCGAGGCGGTTGGCGAGAAGTTGAATTTCCGCACAACGGCTGCAGAATGCGCCGCCGTTTGATTGACAGACTCAAGCAGAAATATTTCCGCATGCCACTCCATCCCGCACAGCGATTTGCCGCTCCGAATACGATTCAGCACGGCACACCGCTCAAAGAAGTTCTCGGAATTGATCTAATTCGCTTGATTGGTGAATCCTTTGCCGAAGTTTCAAAGGACTTCGACCGCAAGCAGTTTGAGCGTCAAGCCGCGAAAGGACTTGCTGAGCTGGAGTTTACGCAGCGTGGACGTCACGTCGCGAAGGCTCTCGCGGAGCAACTGCCTGCGACATTTGCTCAGTCGTGTCCTGTCTTACTCGCATCCTTCGGCCCGGAATTGCAGGCCACAGTGAACAACGGCCTCGCCCCGTTCTTCTACCTGCCGCATGGTAACTTCATCGCGGATTACGGCGTGGACGATTTCGAGAACGGGATGCGGGCCAACTACGAACTGACGAAACGCATGACTGCCGAGTTCAGCATTCGCCCCTTCGTCGTCAAGCATCGGGAGAAATGCCTGAAGCGTCTGGCAAAGTGGATCAGCGATCCCAATCCCCATGTGCGGCGTCTGGTCAGCGAAGGCACGCGGCCGAGATTGCCTTGGGCGATGAGGCTCAAGGAACTGCAAGAGAACCCACTGTTCATGTTGCCGCTGTTGGAGAAACTCAAGGACGACCCGGAGTTGTATGTCCGCCGATCTGTAGCCAATCATTTGGCGGATATCCTGAAAGACCATCCGAACGTGGCGTACGAAGTCTGCGAACGCTGGACCGAGGAAGCGAAGTCCAAAGGCGTCGACACTCAGCAGGCGACAGCCCGTAAGTGGATCGTCCGTCATGCTGTCCGTTTGCCCGCCAAGAAAGGCGAGGCACGCGCCACGGCCATTCGACTCGCGGCGAAGTAGACGTAGCGCAATTCATGCTTGGTTCGTGCATGGCGAAAACTCTGGGATGACAGCAACGCAGGTTGCCGGGGCAAGCCGGTTTGACGCAATCTGAAACGAGACAGAATTCTCGCCGAATAATGTTCTTTTCGTGTGGCGGGTCCCTCTTGCAAATTGCGGTATTGCGATGTTCGAATCGTTCGCCGACTGAGCACAAACGATTACACTATTCGCCGCCCGACACCGCGGCCTGGCGGTTACAAGTTCGGGACAACACTCTCTCGCTGCCACTCGGGCCACAGCGGGAACTACGAGGGAGTCTGCGGAATGCGATTGGGGAACTGGCTGCGTGCGTTTCCGGGGCGGTTTGACACCACAGCGCGGAAACGACAGGCTCGTCGCGCGCCGCTCGGTCTGCAACGGAGAGCATTGGGGCGCCGCGTTGATCCGCTGGAGCAGAGGCTGGTCTTGAGTGGCACTTCCGCGTCGCTCCAACAGGTGGCTCCGTTGTGGTTTCAATCGCAGACCTTCAACGACGTACCGGCTGCGAACAGCAGTCGCTGGATCGTTCAGGTCGCGCAGCCTGTTGCGCAAGGAATGAGGTCCCTAAACGACGTTCCGGTCCTGCTGGGCGCCGAGGGCGTGTCCATTTCGTCGATCTCGGGATTGGGGCAGACTGGCTGGTTGAGCGTTGTCACGAGCGGCTCGTCCGCTGCGAACGTCCGCGCGGCCTGGCAGGTGAACAGCGTCGTCTTGCATTTCGAAGCCGACTCTTCCGTGACTGGACAGCTCACGCCAAACGAAACCCAGTTTGCCAGCCAGACGGACATGCGGAACACGGGCACGCTCGGCACTCTGGACGCGGATATAGACGCGGACAACGCCTGGGATTTGACAACAGGCAGCACGAAGACAGTTGTCGCCGTGATCGATTCGGGTATCGACTATCGCCACCCGGATCTCTATCTCAACATCTGGCTGAATCAGGGTGAGATTCCGACATCCATGCGTGCCAATCTGCGTGATGTGGATAGCGATGGGCTCATCACGTTTCGCGATCTGAATGCGTCGTTGAATTCGAGTTTCGTGACGGACCGCAACGCCACGTCGTACATCGACGCGGGCGACTTGCTGACCGATCCCCGCTGGGAGAACGGTGTCGACGAAGACGGCAATCAGCGAATTGACGATCTGATTGGCTGGGACTTTCGAGACAACGACAACGACCCGATGGACCTGCACGGCCATGGCACACACGTCGCAGGCACGATCGGAGCGGTGGGCAACAACGGCTTGGGCATCGCGGGGTTGAACTGGAGCGTGCAACTCATGCCGCTTCGGTTTCTCGATGCCGTTGCCGGTCAAGGGCTTTCTGGATCGACAACCGACGCCATCAATGCGATCCGCTACACGACGCGCGAAGTCACGGACTTCGGCGTGAATGTGAAGGTCAGCAATAACAGTTGGGGCTCGCTGGAGAACTCGGGTAGCGCCAGCACGGCGTTGCGGTCTGCGATCGCCGAGAACGGGCAAGCCGGAGTGTTGTTTGTGGCCGCGGCCGGCAACGGCGAGGGGCGGACTGGCCGGGGCATAGATCTCGATTCTGAAGGCGTCGGCTTTTTCCCGGCAAGCTACGATCTGGACAACATCGTCGCGGTCGCGGCTTCAGATGCGAACGACAACCTGGCGATCTTCAGCCAGTTCGGTACTACGACAGTAGATCTGGCGGCGCCCGGCGTGAGCGTCCTTAGTACGGACTTGAATGGAAGCTACTCCGTTCGTAACGGAACAAGCATGGCGACGCCGCACGTATCCGGCGCCGCTGCTCTACTACTTGCTCGTGTTCCGGACGGCACGCCCGGTGAACTTCGGCACTCATTGCTGCAGAGCGCGGATGTAGTGCCTGCATTGCAGAATCGGGTAGCCACCCACGGCCGATTGAACGCTCGACGCGCACTGGATACCGACACATTCGCACCGAAGGCCACACTCGTTTCTGCGCCAACTGTGACCACCGATCTCACCAGCTACGAGTTCTCGGTTGTCTATCGCGACAACACCGAGATTGATTTCTCAACGATCGGCAACAATGACATCGTTGTCTCGCCGGCCAGTTCCGATCTGGTTCGCCTGCCTGCGACCGTGAGCGATCTCGTGGCCGACTCTGACTCCAACACGCCGGGAAGTCAGCCACGGGTGACGTATCGTGTGACTCCCGCCGGTGGTCGTTTCCGCAAAGAAGACAACGGCCAGTTCCGAGTCTTGCTGCAGGCGAATGCCATCGCCGACACGCGGGTGGGAACTCCCAATCTCGCTGCCGCACGAGAAATCGGACGCTTTCTTGTGGATATCGCCTACGCCGGCGAAATTGAAATTACTTCGATCGTTGATGGTGCCGATTCCAATCCGTCGGATGGCATCAGCCGCACATCAACTGGCGTCAGCACTCTGAGATCTGCAATTCAAACCGCTAATGATATACCGGGGTTGAATACCCTCGTCTTACAGCGAGCGGTGTATGAGATCACTGTTCCCGGAGTGAATGAGGATCTTGGTGCGACTGGTGATCTCGATATTCGGGACGATCTGACCATTCTCGGAAACGGCGCCACGATTCGGGTGATCGGCTCCATTGATCGCGTGATCGACATTCTGAATTCCGCTGATGTGACGATGCAGGATCTGACGATTGAGGGCGGTTTCGTGACTGGAGATGGTGGCGGCATCAATGGGGGGCAGGGCAGTGCAACACTGACTTTGGCGAATGTTCTCATCACCGGAAACAGAGCCAGCAACAGAGGTGGGGGCATCTCCAGTACGGGAGGGACCATTGAGGTCACTAATTCGACTATCTCTGGAAATCAAGGTCCCGCTGGAGGAGGGGGAATTTCCTATATTGGGGCGAGCGGCAGAGTACGGTTGCAGAGCGTGACCGTGACCGCCAACACGGGAGGAGGAGTTTCAAACGCCGTTGCGTACAACTCCATCTTTGTTGGAAACACGGCGAGCGATGTGGGCCTGCAGCCGGAGTCGAGTCATAATTTGATCGGGAATGGCGGAGGATCTCCCAACGGTCAGAACGGGAATATCGTTGGCTCGTTTTCCAATCCCATCGACGCCAAGCTAGGGCCTTTGGAAGACAATGGAGGATTGACTCGGACTCATCGTCTGTTGCCTGGTAGCCCGGCTATCGACGCGGCCAAGAACTCGCTGAATCAATTTGATGATCCTCGTACACTTGCTCCCACCCACGATCAGATTGGGAATCTCCGCCGGCAGAATGGCAACCCGCGAGTTGATAACTTTGGTGGACCTGATATGGGGGCTGTTGAGTCTGTGGTCGGCGGTGTTACAGGCATCGCCTACCGAGACACCAACGGGAATGGTAAACAAGACACGGGAGAACTTGGTGAGCCGGGGTTTGTGTATTACGCAGACCTGAACGGTAACAGTGTTCTGGATGCGACTGAGCCCCAGGCGACGTCCGGAGCTAATGGACAGTTTTCAATTCTGAACGTCCCAGTTGGTCAGTATCAAGTGCGACAAGCTCCACGGACAGGCTGGCAGCCAACCGCTCCCAGCCCTCATCCAACAGCCACGGAAATCGACTTGGCGCAAGGCTTACCAGCTTCGAGTGGAACAGGGAATGGCGCCAAGTTCTTCGCGAACGCAGTTCATCCGGCACGCAGCGCGGGCGAACTTGATAACACAAACTCTTTCGGACCTCAGACCAGCCTCGGTATTGACGAGTTCCTATTCGTTGTCGACGACGGCGGTGTTCCGGCGATTCAGACGCTCAGGGGCGGGTATCAGCGATACAGTGATTCGTTTCAGCTCACGGATAGCTCATATTTCTCGTACCGCGAGCGACTTCGACTGACTGGATTGACGTCGCTGAACCAGAGCAAGCATGTGACCACAGGCGATCTCGACGGCGATGGTTTGTCGGATCTCATCGTTAGCCTGCGGCATACCGGTGACGTCCCTAAAGTGGTCGTGGTCTTCGGAAAGGCTTTCGAACAGGGCTTTACAAGGCCCCAGGACATCACCGACATCGGATCCTTAGCTGACCGAACCAGGCACAGTGGGTTCGTATTCGAAACAAGTGCTCTCGGATCCAACGAGCAGGATGCGAGCGACGTCGCCGCTGGCGACGTGAACGGAGACGGCGTCGATGATTTGATCGTTGGGGCAGGCGCGGGGGGCAGTTCCGCAATCGTTTTCGGCAAACGGCGGGGTTCGCCCGCAGAGTTCAGCCCCTTTCCTCAACGCTTCAGCCAGAGTGATATCAACCTGACGAACAACGGGCTGGGAGTAGTCATTCACGGTATAGTGATCACGGCTGGGCCGGGTGATTCATCTGGCCCGTCGGTTGCGAGTGGTGATATTAACGATGATGGCTTCGCTGATGTTGTCATCGGTTCGCCATTCGACTTCCGAGACGGGGATTTCATGGTTGGTCAGGGATACGTGCTCTATGGAGCCGCGACCCTGCCCCAGACCGTCCCGCTTGCTCAACTGGCAAACGCCGGTATCGGGTCGGCCTTAATGAATGCTTCGTTTGGTATACGGGGATTTGGCACGGCCCTGGCAACGGGCGATCTGAATGGTGACGGGAAAGATGACGTGGTGGTGACCACTCGGAACTTCTCGTCGAACTCCGGTGTGGATACATCACCAATTACTGCGAATGTGGTTGACGCCCGAGACTTGCAACCCGGTGAGAATGCGACGGTATCAGCGACTGTGAATACGCCTCGGTTTCGTACGTCTCTACCTCGCTCGGGAAACTTCTCACCGCTATTGGCTGTGGCTGCAGACGGGGATTTTGACGGTGATGGCATCAATGACCTGCTTGTCGGTGACTCTCTAGCCAACACTCTGACAGTCCCCTTCTCCGGGTTAGCATTGCTGAGATACGGATCTGCAGCAGGACTTCCGGTTGGCGAGACTGATTTGGGGGCGTTGATTCGAAGTACGCCAGTGCTTAACGAGGGGATCGAATTTCGCGATTCGACACCTGGTCGCCTCGGTTTCGGAGCAACCGTCGCATGGGCCGGAGATCTGGATGGGGACGGGTATGACGATATTTACATTGGGAGCGTGAACCCGTCGACCAATACTCCTAATGGTACTTGGGTTGTCTATGGACGCCCGCGGCCGGACGCGGTGCCTGACACTCGGTCCTGGACCGTCACGTTCGGCACCGGTTCGCTGGTTGATGGCTTGAGCTTCGGCAATCAGCCTCTGCCGGCGACGATCAGCGGGTTGTTATTTCGGGATTCCAACCAGAACGGGCAGCGCGACGCGGGAGAAATCGGCCGGCCGGGCCTGCAGGTCTATCTGGATTTGAATAATGACGGTCAGAGGACCAGCAACGAGCCGCTGGTACAGACGGACGCAACCGGGAACTATCAATTCACAGGCGTTGTTCCTCTGGTGAGTTATAACGTTCGTCAGATCGTCCCGTCTGGCTTTCAGCAGACTCTGCCTACAGCGGCGAATGGGAGTAAGTATGTTGTTACCCCACAACCAGGAGTCGACACGTCGGGTTTGGACTTCGGCAGCGTTGACACCGTGGGAGGTGTGGGCGTTGGTACTGGCGAACTGCGCGGGCGCGCCTATGCGGATACCAACCGCAACAATCGGTATGATCCTGGAGAGACTGGCTTCGCGAATGTGACCGTGTTTCTCGACTTGAACGACAACGGCGTGTTGGATGATGCGCCGGTCCGTGAACCTCGCACGACGACG
>CAYLTY010000335.1:0-7052 GCA_964386705.1 uncultured Planctomycetaceae bacterium | reverse complement strand
CAGCGGGCAACTCGCGAAGCCTGCCGCCGACGGTACAGCAGTCATCAGCGCCAAGCTCGGCAATGCTTCAGCGACGGTTGAAGCCACCGTCAAAGACTTCGGCAAGACGCAACCCGTCAGCTTCAAGAACGACACACTCGCCGCCCTGACGAAGGCCGGTTGCAACATGGGAGCCTGTCACGGCTCGCCATCCGGCAAGGGCGGTTTCCGTCTGTCTCTGCGTGGCTTCGATCCGCCGCTTGATATCCTGACGCTGCGCAGCGAGTTCTTTGGTCGCCGCACGAATCCTCTGAAGCCATCCGAAAGCCTGATCCTGCAGAAGGCGCTGATGGAAGTGGCTCACGGTGGCGGCAAGCGACTCAACAAGGGTGATGCGGCGTACCTCGCGCTGCACGACTGGATCAAGGAAGGCCTGCAACTGGACGCAGCCGAAGTGCCCGATCTGGTAAAGGTCGAAGTCGGCCCCGCGGTTCGCACACTGAATCATCCGGCGTCCCGACAGCAACTCTTCGTGAAGGGCACGTTCAGCAACGGCGCGACGCGCGATCTGACCGCCCTGACGGTGTTCAGCTCGTCGAACGAATCAGTCGCGACGGTCACGCCAAACGGTCTCGTCGAAAAGATCGGTCGCGGTGAGACTGCCATTCTCGCCCGCTATCTCGACAAGATGGCAACGTCTTACGTCACGTTCCTTGAAGACGTCCCCGGCTTCCAGTGGAGCAATCCGCCGGAGCAGAATTTTGTCGACAACCTGATTTTCAAGAAGCAGAAACAACTGCAGATTCTGCCGTCCGACGTTTGCTCGGATGAAGAATTCCTGCGTCGCTCCTACCTGGATCTGACCGGACGCCTGCCGAAGATCGAAGAGACTCAAGCCTTCATGGCCGAGGCTTCACCGGACAAGCGAGCCAAGCTGGTCGACCAGTTGCTCGACAGTGATGACTTTGCCGAATTCTGGACGCTAAAGTGGTCCGACGTGCTGCGATCGAACAACGCGAAGGTTACAGCGACGGGAGCTCAGAAGTTCCAGCGTTGGATCTATGACGGAGTTCGCAACGATCGCGGGTTGGATGTGTTTGCTCGCGAACTGCTGACGGCTACCGGCAGCGTCTACGAGAACCCTCCAGCCAACTACTGGCGCGCCAGCCGCGATCCTCAGGACGCGACCGAAACGACTGCTCAACTCTTCCTTGGCATTCGCATTCAATGTGCGAAGTGTCACAACCATCCGTTCGAGCGCTGGAGCCAGGATAACTACTACGGCATCGGCGCCGCGTTCTCACGCATTGGTCGTCAGAAGATTGGCGATGCTCCGGCCAACCAGCCATTTGACGAAGTGATCTATGTAACGAAGAGCGGTGAAAGCACTCAGCCGCGCACTGGCAAGCAGATGAAAGTGCACCTGCTCTTGAAGGGTGATGTCGATGTGCCTGCGGACTCCGATCGTCGAGCGGTCTTCGCCGAATGGCTGACAGCCGGGGATAACCCGTTCTTTGCCAAGGCAAGCGTCAATCGAATCTGGGGTCACCTGATGGGACGCGGCATTGTGGAACCCGTCGACGACTTCCGCGATTCCAATCCGCCATCAAATGCCGAACTGCTCGACGAACTGGCCAAGCAATTCGTGCAGAACAAGTTCAGTCAGAAGTGGGCGATTCGCACCATCATGACCAGCCGCACGTATCAACTGTCGTCCAAGAAGAACAACTTCAACGCGAACGACGAGATCTACCATTCGCACGCGACGACTCGCCTGCTGTCCGCCGAGCAGTTGCTCGACGCGATCTGTCAGGTGACGGCCGTCAGCGAAAGCTTTGGCGGTTCACCCGTCGGCACGCGAGCCGTCCAGTTGGCCTCACCGCCAACGGACCACTACTTCCTCAAGGTGTTCGGTCAACCACAACGTGAAATGGCTTGTCAGTGCGAGCGGTCTTCAGACTCGAACCTGTCGCAAGCCCTGCAGATGATCAATGGCCCGACGGTTCACAACAAACTGCGAGACGCCAACGGCCGCATTCACTCGATGGTCAAAGCCGGTAAGACCGACGACGAGATCATCGCCACGCTGTATCTGGCTGCGTTGAGTCGCAACCCGGTAGCTGCCGAAGTGGAAGCCGCCAAGAAGCACATCGCCAACAACCAGGACCGCTCACTGGCTCTGGAGGATGTGGGTTGGGCGATCCTGAACTCGAAGGAGTTCCTGTTCCAGCATTAATCGCCCAGCTCGCTGAGCGATCGAATCAAGGACCACTCGTCATACGGCGAGTGGTCCTTTTTGTTTGGATAGTCGCTGATCGCTCCGCGATCAGAACGCGACACGAGATGTGCTCACACCGGCGTCCGCCAAAAATCAGTAATCCGCAATCGCACCATCGGGATGCCTGCCGCGGGTTGGCCACTCCGGCGGTGAAGGCTTCTTGGAGAGTTCCAGCAGCACAGCTTCATCCACTTCGCAGCCGATGCCCGGTTCCTGCGGCAGTGAAGCGTAGCCGTCCTTGTCGACAGTCCAGCTCTTTTTCATCAGACCCGGCGGAGTAATGCTCGGGTAGTACTCGTGAATCAGGAAGAACGGGATCGACGCGCTGACGTGCAGGCTGGCGGTCGCTCCCATGTCCGTCGTGACGCAGTGAGGCGCCAGCGGCACGTGATAGGCTTCGCCGAGGATTGCAATCTTCCTCATCTGCGAGATGCCGCCGGTGTGAGCACAGTCCACCTGCAGAATGTCCGCGACGCCTTCTTGGAGATACGCGATCACTTCCCAGATGGTCCGAGCCTGCTCACCCACCGCGAGCGGAATCGCAATGTGCTGCTTGAGTCGCTTAAAGACCTCAATGTTGCCCGGCACTGCGGGCTCTTCGATGTAAAGCAGGTCATACGGCTTCACCGCAGCCGCGAACTGCATCAGGAACGGCGGTGGCATCGCGCAGTGCGCGTCGAACATAATCAGGCCGTCCGGTCCCAGCCGCTTGCGAGCATCCTCAACCTGTTTCACAAAGCCTTCGATCTGCTGCGGCGACCCGGCGAATGGCTGCGGTCCGGCTCCGATCTTGGTGGCTTTAGGACTCGGGTACATCAGCACCTTGTCGCGCGTCGGACCTCCCAACAATCGATAGACCGGCACGCCCCACAGTTTGCCCGTGATGTCCCACAACGCCATGTCGATGCCGGCCAGCGTGTGAGTCATGAATGGCCCGCCGCGCATATCCCGGTGCGAGCGATAGATCTTCTGCCAGAGATGCTCGATGCGCGTCGGGTTCTCGCCATCCAGCAGTTCGAAGATCGATCGTGACAACGTTGCCGCCGTGTTCATTTCCAGTTGGTCGATCTCGCCCCAGCCAGTGACACCGTGATTGGTTTCCAGCTTGAGGAACACTTTGCGACCAACCGGAGTCGCGGTCAGCTTCGTCAGTTTGATCGACGAAGTGCGGTCAGCCACATTCGCCGCCGGGTTGTTGCCGTTGTCTGCCCCTAAAGCGGCGTTCAGATCGCCCTGAAAGGCTGCTGCCGTCAGACATCCTGCCGTGAGCCTCCCCATTGAAGTCAGCCAATCGCGTCGTGTCGTCATGCGAGAGTCCTCTTGATGTTGGTTCGGTGATGATTCAGAACGAACGACTCAAAGAGACTCGTATTGCATCGCGCCGCGACTCTGAAGTCTGGCAGCCGCAGAATCGCAGCGACGACTTGATCAGCCCTGTAAAAACACAAGCCCGGCAGCGTGAACTGCCGGGCTTGTGAATTGTCAGCAACAAAGAAAACTTGAGATCGCAGCAGCGACCTAGTCTTCCATGATCGCCTTTTCTTTGTCGGTGGCCATGGTGTTGACCATGCCTTCGTACTTCTTGGTCAGCTCCTGGACTTCTTCCTTGACGCGTTCGAGGTCGTCTTCGGTCAGCAGTTTGTCCTTGTGGGACGTGTCGGCGTGCTTGTTGCCGTCGCGGCGCACGTTGCGAATGGCGACGCGGGCTTCTTCGGCCAGTTCCTTGATGCGGTTCGTCAGCTTGCGTCGGGTTTCCGTCGACAGCGGCGGAATGTTCAGACGAATCAAACGACCGTCGGACTGCGGTGCGAGACCCATGTCGCTCGCCTGAATCGCCTTGACGATGGCCGCCACCATGCCGCCATCGAACGGGCGAATGGCGATCTGCTGCGGTTCAGGAACCGAGATGTTCGCGATCTGCTTCAGCGGCGTTGGTGAGCCATACGCTTCCACGCGAATCGAATCGACCAGGCCGGGGTTAGCTCGTCCAGTACGCAGACCGCCGAGGTGATCCTTGAAGACCGTGACGGCCTTCTCCATACGTTCCTCGGTGTCTAACAGAATCTCGTCCTGATCCATAAGAGAACCTCATAGAAGAATCAGATTTAGTGCTCGCGGCACTCGTCCCGAAATTGGGAGACCGCGTCTGACTTGATGTCACTCGCCGTCGGTCAGTTGCCCGGATTCTGGCAAGCGTCACTGAGACCTGCAATTCGATGACGCCCGGTGGACACTGAATCGACTACTTCACCGGATTGCCGACGCGGGTGCCAATCTTCTCGCCGCAGATGACGCGTTCCAGGTTTCCCGGCTTCTGGTAGTTGAACACGATGATCGGAATGTTCTGTTCCATGCAGTGATGAATGGCCTGCGCATCCATCACCTTGAGCCCCTGCCTCAAAACGTCCTGGTGCGTGATGTCCGAATAACGAATCGCGTGCGGGTTCTTCTCCGGGTCATCCGCATAGATGCCGTCTACTCGAGTTGCCTTAAGCACAACATCAGCAGCGATCTCGCGAGCACGCAGCGCGGCGGCGGTGTCCGTCGTCACGAACGGGCTGCCTGTGCCTGCGGCGAGGATCACAACACGGCCCTTTTCGAGATGCCGGATACAGCGGCGGCGAATGAACGGCTCAGCGACGCCTTCCATGCGGATAGCAGTTTGCAGGCGAGTCGGCACGCCGACGTTTTCCAGCGCGTCTTGCAGAGCGAGCCCGTTGATACAGGTCGCGAGCATGCCCATGTAATGCGCGGTCGGAGCTTGAATCGCGGCACTGACGGCAGCGAAGTCACGGCCTCGCAGAATGTTGCCGCCACCGCACACGATCGCCAGTTGCACACCCGCCTTGTGAATGCGGCGAATCTGTTCGGACACGTTGCTGACTTCGGCCATCGTGATGCCGGATTCACCAGAGCGGCAGAAGCTGTTGCCACTGAGTTTCAGCAGGACGCGCTTGAAAGCGGGGTTAATGGGAGCATCGGAAGAACTGCTCATAACGGGATTCCTGAAGTGAGGCAGGCAGCGGCCTAAGACGTACAAATCACGGCGAGTCAACTCGTTCCCAAGCTTTGCTTGGGAACGCACATTCGGAAGCTCCGCTTCCTGCTCTATCTGGGAGTGATGCCGTTCAGTAGCACTCGGGAAGCAGAGCTTCCGTCGAACCGTCCCCAAGCAAAGCTTGGGAACGAGTGGGATGCAAAACAAACGAGGGACAGAAATCAGCGACTCCTGTCCCTCGTGCTATCAATCAATTGAGTCGGGCAACTCAGTTACCCAGCGTCCAGCGGACGAAGCTCTTGGCCTTGTAGCCGCTCTCTGCCAGAGCCTGGCTGACGAGCTTCGAATCGTCCTTGGCGAACGGCTGGAAGGTCAGCACGCCCTGCTCGTTGTAGAACGTCTTCATCTTACCATCGACGATCTTCTCGACGATGTTTTCCGGCTTGCCCGAAGCCTTGGCCTCAGTCACCAGCTTCGCGCGTTCCGCCGAAACAACATCAGCGTTCAGCTCTTCGGGGTGAGTGCACAGTGGTCGCAACGCGGTCACGTGCATCGCGACGTCGCGGAGCACATCGGCCTTACCACCGCTGCCTTCAGCGACGAGCAGGCAAGCGTTCTTGCCATCGTGATGGACGTAGCCACCGGTCGTACCACTCACCTTGATGATGCGTGCCAGGACGATCTTCTCGCGGATTTGATTGGTGAGGTCTTCCCACACCGAGCGGAGCGTCTTGCCCGCAGCTTCCGGAGCTGGCTGGTCCAGCAACTGATCTGGAGTCTCAGCGCCCGGACCGTTCAGCAACTGGTTCGCGCACTGGCGAGCCAGTGAGAGGAAGCCGTCGTTGGACGCCACCGGCGCAGATTCGCACTGCAGTTCGACCATCGCGGCCGACTGAGTGTCAGCGCTGATGGCAATGGCAATGCGGCCTTCCGAGGTCGTGTTCTCGGCGCGCTTTACCTGAACCTTCTTAAATTGCTCCTTGAGGATGGCAATCGCTTTCGCTTCGTCGCCGCCCGCTTCGGTCAGAGCTCTCTTCACTTCCATCATGGGAAGATTGAGTTTGTCACGCAGTGCCTTCACGGCTGCCGCAGTAATTTCGGCCATGTGTTTTCCTTTGTATTGAGCGAGGGCATGGGAATGACTCGACCGCAAGCGAGAAGGTTCTCACTTGCGGTCATGCACGAGTCATTTCGATGCAATCTGAGATCTGCAGGTTCACGTCTTGTTAAAAGAGCGTGAATCGACGAATCATCCTGATTCATCGAAGTACAAGCGAATTCCGAAGTTAGGACTTCAGGGACGGAACGGGCTTGAGGTTGTCGTTGTCATCGGCCTTCTGAGTCGCCGGCACCGCACTGTTGCCAGCCTTAACGGCGGCGCTCAGGTGCTCGAGAATGATCCGGATCGAACGGATGCTGTCGTCGTTGCCGGGGATCGCGAGGTCGATCAGGTCCGGGTCCGAGTCAGTATCGATCAGAGCCACAATCTTGATGCCGAGCAGACGGCATTCGTGAATGCAGTTCTTCTCGTTCTTCGGATCGATGACGACGACGGTCTCAGGCAGGCGGTTCAGAGTGCGAATACCTTCGAGGTTCCGCTTGATCTTCTTGAACTCACGCTTGAGCGTGGACTGCATCTTCTTCGAGTACGTATTGATTTCGCCGGTCGTCTCGAGGTTTTCGAGTTCTTCCAGGCGCTTCAGGCGGCTGCGAATCGTACGGAAGTTCGTCAACATGCCACCGAGCCAGCGCTCAGAAACATAAGGCATTCCGCAGGCTTGCGCGGATTCCGCGATC
>CAYLTY010000334.1:0-7066 GCA_964386705.1 uncultured Planctomycetaceae bacterium | reverse complement strand
AACAAGAACGTGTGCAGCGCGACGACGACCGTCATCGACTGGTCAGCATGGAGCAGACAGTCGCCGCGCAGCAGGCGGAATTGGAGCAATCGCGCGTGCAGATGGCACACGAAGCGGAGCAACTGCATTCATACCGTCTGGGCGTTTCGGAGCGTGAAGATCAACTGGCTGCGATGGAAATGAAGCTGACGCAGAAGGAGATGGAACTCAAACGCGTCCGTGAAACGCTCGACCTGGAACATCAATCGCTGCAATCCGAAGTCGATCAACTCGGCAGCGGCCGCGCTCGATTGCGAACGGACTGGGAACGGCTCGACAGCGAGCGCGACAAGCTAGTCTCTCAGAATATGGATGTCAGTCGGCAGGCGAGTGATCTCGCCACACGACTCGAACGCGCTATCACCGAATTGCAGTCTGAGCGGCAGGCACGGGACGGTGATCGTCAGCGGCTGCGTGAGTATGAGTCGCGGTTCGCAGATGGATCATCGGAAGCTGACTACGTCCGTCACCAGGTCGCAGCCGAGAAGCGCCGACTGGCCGATGTCGAACGCAAGCTGGCTCGCAAGGAGCTGGAGATCAAGGGGGCGACGAAGTCACTGGAAGTCAATCGCGAAGGTCTCAATGCGCAGCTTTCCGTGTTGACGAACAAGATCGAGCGGCTGCTGATGGAGCGCAACGAACTCGATACTCGTCGTGCCATGCTGTCATCTGGAGTGACCGGCACCGACGATGAATCACTCAAGGCACGTCTGGAACTAGCCACCGAAGAGCTGTCGTTTGAACAACGGGCACGGCAGGTCGAACGCCAGCAACTCGGTGCGATCATGCAGCAGTTCGGGCGGGTACGCGAGCAGCTCAACCGCGAGCAAGCCAAGCTGATGGCCACGCTGCAAGGACTGTCGACCGACGAACTGGCTGACGTCATCGCCGACGAACTCGACCCCGACCAGATCCTGGAAGAAGAAGGCCGCGAGGGCCTGGAGAACCGCGTCGAAGAACTGGAAGCGGAAGTTGAGAATCTGCGGCACGAACGTGAGGAGATCGCTCATCAACGTGCTGAAACCGAGCACACGTTGCAGGAACTGGAACGCGAAACCGTAAAGGTCGTCGCCGACGATTTCGCGAAGGCCGAAGCCAGCGAGCAGGCAAGATTGGGCGATGATCAGGCTGCGGCTGCAGATGTCGTGATTGAGACCGAAGCGGTTTCCGCGAACGCAGATGACGATGAGCCGCGCGGCTTCTTCGGTCGCAAGAAGAAAAAGAAGAAGCAGGAAGCTGCTCAATCCCCCGTATCCGTCGCCGAACTCGCTGACGTCGCGAAGGAAGCTGGCGAGGACGAGACCTCACAGCAGGCTGCTTTCAGATCGCTGCTGGCATCTGTCTTCGGCATCAACAAGAAGCTGGACGAACACATTACAGCCGAGGAGCAGGCGAAGCTGACGGCGGAAGCGGAAGCTTTGGAGCAAGCAGCTCTTGAACCGCATTCGATCGAAGAACCGGTCGAAGACCAGCAACCGGCCTGGGCGAAGGACATTGCTCCTCAAGGCCCGGAGGTGGACCGAGCCAGCTTGCGGATGGAAACTCAACCGACACCTGAGGAACGGGACGCGCGACGCGAAAAGAGCCACGAACTGGCGCAGCGCATGGCGATGACATCGCTGAGGGAAGTCGCGAATCAGTCGGCCAGAAACGCCCTCGCCGAGCACACCCAACGCAAGCTGCGCAGCAAGATGTGGATCGATGGTACGCTGGGCTGCATCGCGCTGGGCATGGGTGGCGCTTATCTCAACCGCGAGATCAGCGAACAGATTTCCTGGCAGACTTACGGATGGATCGCGATTGTGGTGGGTGCTGTGGCCCTCATCGAAATGGTTCGCACATTCATCCGCTGGCAACGCAGCCGCTCACTCAAGCGATCCAGCAAGCGGTCTGCCCGCAATCTGGAAAGCCGCTATGAGCGCTACACTCATCAGGAAGAGGCCGCCGGACGCATGAATCGTCCTGCTCAACCGGTGCGCTCACGCAAATAAGGTCAATAAAAAAGAGGACGGCTTCTACAGCCGTCCTCTTCGCTCGTACCAGGCGATAAAGGCTGACAATGAACTCGCGAGTTCTGCTTCCCTCGCCGTCGCCTATTCTCACATTGCCTAATAATTACTGCCGATAATCTTGCCGTCATTGCGGCTGCCCAGATTCTGATAAATATCCATCAGGACGTTCTCCGAGATGAACCTCACTGAGCCGTCTCCGAGAGCAAATTGGCAACCACCTGCGTGATGGCTGCTGAAGCCGCCAACGAAACGCGGATTCTTGAACTGCTCTGGCAGAGCCTGCGGCTGCTGATTGTGGACGGAACGGTACAGCCCGTTCGGCTGAGTTCCCGTATTACGCAGCGTCGAACGCGTGCCAGCGTACCACGGCTGCTCTTCCGCGTGATTGCGCTTCTCGCCGATGAAGACGGTGTTCGTCGCACCGTCCTGCACGTCACGCATCGTCACGCGGCTATTGAGGAACAGCACGCCGTTGTTGTTGGCATCAATCGCGGTCTCAGCACCATTATGACATCCCGCAAAGTTGCTGAAGTTAGTCTTCTCTCCGTATCCGCCACCGATTGGGTCCGACGGGCAGCTATACGGCGAAATGTGAACGGCCTTAATAATCTCGGCCTGCTCATACACTCCCTTTGTGAAGTCGAAACCTTTGAACAGAGCCTGCTGATCCAGGAACGGCAGAATCTGAACCGTCCATGAGACGTGATAGCCTTTGGGCTCTGAATCAATCGGACCGGTGGGATTTACAACGCCCGGAGGCAGGCTTTCAAATGCCATTTCATAATTCAGCATCGCCAAGGCGATCTGGCAAAGGTTGTTCTTGCAGTTCGTGCGACGTGCGGCCTCACGCGCCTGCTGCACCGCCGGAAGTAATAAGGCGATCAGCACCGCGATAATGGCGATCACCACCAGAAGTTCGATGAGCGTAAACCCACTTCGCTGCGGGGCTGATGATAATCTGAGCTTTTGCATAATATCACTCCCAAAAGAAGGTGCCAGTGTACTGTGAAATCGACAGGCTTCGCCGTGCCCGTCAACCGGTTCGAATTGAATTTGCACTCAGTTGGTGTCAACCGTTGCTGTTCTTGAAAGCTGAGCGACCAGTTCGCCAGCTTCCTGATACTCAAGATGAATCTGCACTTGTCGCCGCGACGCCGGTTCGGTCGCTTTCGTGGCTGTGATCACTATTTTAGCGGTCGAATTGCCGCCGAGATCGTCAGCGGTCAGGGACCAGGTTTCTCCTGCATAGTCGGGTTGCCCACTCAGCTTCGCAGCCGCTCGCTGCAGAGCCGACTGTGCCAGCCAGTCCACCTGCAGTCGGATCGCGTCTGCTCGAACGATACTTCGCTGCCAATCCAGTGACTTCACGAGCATGGCGGTAGCCATGCCGAACAACGCCAGGCTGAGCATGGATAGAATCAATGCGTATCCAGCACGGCGAGAGCGAGGTTGTTTAGCGGGAATCGTACGCATAATACAGACTTTGATAATTAATTGCTCAAATTGACCGGAGTCAGGAAATACGTCGTCACGAGGCGTCGGCTGGTTTCTCAAACCGGCGAGTTGTGCCCACAGCGGCGTCGACGGTCGTCGGAGTCAGCACATGAAATCGGGCGTCAGCAACCGGATTCAGGGTCATCCGTACTCGAGACAAGCCGCTGGCCGGTGCCGACATAACCTCAAAATGAATCTCGACGTCAATCAATCGCGTGGTCTCGGGAACGCCAGCGTCAGTTGTCTGACCTTTACGAGTGGTGCGAGTTAATCCCTGCGGCCCTGCCGCCCACGTAACAATCTCGTCACCGTGACGGAGCACGATCTCATGACCGGCATCGCCGACGAGTTTGGCCTCGGTCGCGACATGTGCATCGTTCCGAAATTCACGAGCCAACCGCGCTAAAACTGCGGACTGAGTAATCGAGGCATTCAGATCAACCTGCTGCCTGAACATTCGGAACAACGCCGTGCCTGCGATGGTCATCAGCATTGAAAACATCATCATGATCACGACGCATTGTACGAGCATGGAGCCGCGGCGGGTGTCATGCCGATTCTTTGTTCGCACGCCATGAGGTGCTGTGGAGTAACAAGGATGTGTTTTCATTGCGGCCCCCTCAGCCAGGCTGTCAGTCGCACCGGTTCGGTCGGCTGACCGCTTAGACTTGGCCATGAGATCGAAAGTTGCACCCGCAGCAGCCCCTTCGCGTCGGCGACCGGCGTGGAAGTGGACGTCAAACTGGCATCCGGCAATCTTGCCTTAGCTGCGTCGGATAATTGCAACTTCTGTAATTCTTCTGAGGTGACCTGCGTAGCCGGACGGGCTGCTAGATCTTCCATCAGGTTGCTCAGTTCGAGACTGGCGACGCGTCGTAAGTCGGCACTCCGGCGGGCGGTTTCAACTCGCCGAAGGGTCGGCACGAGTAATCCCAGCAAGCACCCCAACACCAGCAATGCCACGAACAGTTCGACGAACGAAGCACCCGCTCGTCGATGTCTGAGCAGCGACTTGGGCGATAAGCGAGTTATAGAATTGCGAGTCATCACGATATGAGCCAGCTTCACAGGTTGGTGTATCAATTCGACCGATGATTCACGAAAGGTCGTTCAGAAGTTTCACCATGGGCAGGAACAACGGCACGACCACAAAGAAAACAATCACGCCGAGCATCAGAGTAGGAACTGGTTGCAGATATTCAAAAATCACGCGGACGCGATACTGAAAGCGCCGCTCCCGCAATGCCGCAAGTTCCCGGAGCGCCCAAGGCAAGTTGCCCACCTGGCTCGCGGAACGCACCAATTGCAAGTCGTTGAGTCCGAGCAAACCTTCGCTCTGCAGGACTTCCCAGCAGTCAGCCCCGGATTCCAGTTGATACTGAGCCTTTACCAACGCACTCCGCGTTGTCGGGCGAAAGTGATGATGACTCAATGCGGACAGCCCTTTTAAAAGCGATTGGCCGCTCGCAGTGGCCCTCGCCAGATGTCTGAGCACGTCAGGCCCATCCAGCATCGGGTAGAGCCATTTGAGCCAACGCGTTCGTAGATTCTTCCAACTCTGGCTGTCGGCCCGGACCAGTTCCATCATCACCCAGGTGAGTATCAGTACGACAGGCGCGGTGATGAACCCAAAGTTCGCAACTGCGTCGGATGCTTGAATAAGCGCTTGCGTGAGCTGGGGCAGTTCAGTGCCGAAGTCAGAAAAAATGCGTTTATACTTCGGAATAATAAACACCATCAGGAACGTGCAAATCAGGGCGGCGATCCAGCCCGCCGCTGCGAAATAGATTGCGTTACCCGCCATGGGGCTTTGAGCCGAATCGGACACCAGATTGTCAGCCTGCTGCTTCGCGAGTTCCGGCAGTGTCTCGGCCAATGTGCCAGCCTCTTCCGCAACCAGGATCTCTGCCACCATCCACGGCGGCAGAACCGACCGCACATCTCTGAGCGCAGTGCCCAGCGAGAGACCGTCATCGAGTAGTTTGGCAACGCGATACAAGCGGGTGGCATAAGTCGGCCCGCAAGCGTGAGCGTGTGCCCGCAATTCGTTCGCTAAGCTGCGGTTGTTGCGCATAGCTACGCTTAATAACCACAACAGCTGCGTAGGCCGCCGATGCCGGCCAACTCCAATCAGGAACGGCCACACCATGGCCGTCGCCAGCCCCAACAGAATGAGTAGCCAAGGCGCCACGATCCCGATCGGTACCAGTAAGATCAGACCGCCAACCGCCAGCAGCACACGCAACGTTCGTCGGTCGCTGGCATCGCGAGCTGCGCTCTCCATGATTCGACCTGCATCAAAATCTGCAGTAGCGATCGCAATACGGTTCAGAGCCGCACTCATCACCAGGCTGACAATGCTCAGCACGCCGCACAATACAGCGACGATGATCTCATCTTCTGTGGCCCTGTTAAAACTAAGCATGGCCGTTATGGTCAGGGCTCCGGACAACAGGCCGAGTGCCACATTGGCCACAACCAGTTTGCGAATGCGCCGCGCACACAGGCGATAATTGTCATGATACGCGGCACGGGACCAGTGCATCGCCAGCGTGAACGACCCGATCAGGGTTGCCACCATCAGGCAGGTCAGCAGGCAGAGTGTGATGAAGAGAGTTTCAGGCATCTCGTATTTCCAGATGCATCGGCAGTGTTATGCAACAATTGCCAGCCGCGCTATTTCGAACTACTCACGAAAGATCATTCAGCAATTTCACCAGTGGCATGAATAGCGCCACTACCAGCAAAGCCACCGATCCACCCAGCACCAGGACGATCAGCGGTTCCATTCCCAAACCAGCCATGCGGGAATCGACCAGCGTTTGAGCAGCGAAATGCTCGCTGGCGACTCTTAAAGAGCCAGGTAGCATATTGTCCTGCCGACCGCAGATGAGTGCCTGCACAAAACTCGGTGACAGGCGGTACTGGAGACGGGCAGCCTCGACCAGCGAGATGCCCTGCTGCACATAGTCGCTCATGCGGTACGCAGAGGCACGGACGTAACCATCGTTGACACCGTCGCCAGCCAGCCGCAACGCGGTCGGCAGCGGCAGGTCGTTTTCCACCATCATCGCCAGCAGTTGTGCGAACTCCGCATGCGAACGATTTCTCCACATCGTGCCGAAAATTGGCACCGCGTAGAGAAACAACGCTCCAGACTCCGACATCATGGCAGCTCGGAACAGGCGGGGTGTCATCAACACCAGCAGGACACCGAAAACCAGTGACGCCGGCCACCACTGAAAGATCAGCTCTACAACTGAAGATGTGCGAATAAGCACATCGGTCAAGCCGGGCAGTTCCGTGCCAAAACCTCGAAAGATCTCGCGAAACAGGGGCACAATGTACCCCAGTAGAAACAGGAAGAGCAGACCTCCTGCAATGCCGCCGCTCAGCGGATAAAGCAGCGAGGATTGCAGATTGCGGCTCATGCGATCGCGCATGCGAACAAATTCAGTATATTGGCCAAAACTGCGAGCCAAGTCTCCCGATTGGCGGCCTGCTCGCACCAACCCGGTGAG
>CAYLTY010000333.1:0-7101 GCA_964386705.1 uncultured Planctomycetaceae bacterium | reverse complement strand
CCTGTCCGCCGAAACGCTGGCGGACAGGATTGTCCGCCCTACAGACAGAAACCGCCGTGACCGGAGTTCTCCCCAACCGCATTCCGCCTGAACTGCTCTGTCCGAATTGCCGGCAGCCGCTGAGTCTGACGGACCACCTGACGTGCGCAGGTTGCAGAACTAACTATCCGATCATCGACGGCATTCCGCGTTTCGTCGCTCAAGAGCACCTCGCCAGCTTTGGCTTGCAGTGGAACCGCTACGAGGTCGCTCACGACGACGAAGACCGCGCGACGTTTGAGGCGAAGACCGGCGTCTCACTGAGCGAACTGCCTGGCCTGCGAGTGCTGGACGCCGGCTGCGGAGGCGGTCGCTACAGCAAGGTCGCTGCAGAAGCCGGAGCCTCCGTGGTCGGAGCCGATCACAGCACAGCCGTCGAGAAAGCCAGTCGACTGTGCGGGCATCTCGACAACGTGAAGCTCGTGCAGGCAGATCTGAAGCAACTGCCGTTTCCTCGTGAGTCTTTTGATTTCGCCTTCTCCATCGGAGTCATGCACCACGACCGCAACACGCGTGAAGTGTTCGACGCGGTGAGCGAAATGGTGAAGCCGGGTGGTCGCATGGCGGTGTGGCTCTACCGCCGCAACACCTGGTGGCAGGAATTACTCAACTCATCCCTGCGTGACAGTACGACGCGCATGTCGGTCGACGATCTCGAACCGTGGTGCCGAGTCGGAGCCGTCTTCGGTGGCATACCGATCATCAAGCAGACCGTGAGCAAGCTGATCAACTTCAGCACGCACCCAGTGTGGGAAAACCGCGTCTGCGACACCTTCGACTGGTATGCGCCCGAGTACCAGCATCATCACACTACTGAAGAGCTCTGCAGCTGGTTCCGCGACGCCGGTTTCTCCAACCTGCAAGTGCTGCTACCCGAAAAGACCGGCAGCCTCTACGGCTGGGCCTGGCGCAACAACCTCATAGTCGGCAGCGGTGTCAATGTGCTGGGCGTGAAGAGCTGAAGACGGCTTATCGCCCCGATAAACCATTTAACCTACTGGCCGGGACGTCGCGGTGGTGGTCCATTGCCAGGACCGCCAGCGTTACCGGGGCCACCGCCGCGTGGACCTCGTTCGCGAAGTTCTCTGAGAGCTCGTTGCTGCTCAGGCGAGAGGATCTTTTCCAGGCGCGCGTCAACTTCGCGTTGCAGGTCGGCGATCTGTTTGCGCTGAGCGTCCGTCAGACGCAGTTCCTGCTGCAGGCCACTCGACAGAATCTGACCGGGCTGAGGAGGACCGCCTCGGCCCGGGCCTCCCTGATCACCGGGACCACCTCCGCCCGGTCCCGCACCAGGGCCCGGGCCACCGGGGCCACCACCTTGCGTGTTGCGCAGCGCTTCGAGCTCTTTCGAGAAGTACGCGGTGAGTTCTGATTTCTCCAACACCGTATCCTTGTCCGCATCGACACGCTCAAACAGCACCTGAAGGCGTTCGTCCTTCAGCTCGTCGGCGGACAACTTGCCGTCATTGTTGGCGTCATAGGCCATCAAGCGTTTGATCATGGAGTCGACGGTTGCGGGGGTGCCGCCCCCACCCGGACCACCACCTCGCGGACCTTGTGCGACAGCCAAAGTCGCCGCCAACGCCAACGATCCTGCTACTGTTGCTCCCCATACCGTTCTCATGAGTGTTCCCTCAGAGTAATTCGCTGCGTGCGAGAGTGAATTGTTGAAGCTGCGTGTTCCGTTATTCGAAACGGCTCTCATCGCGCCGGTCGCTGATTGCGTTGCAGACTTTCTTCAGACGGAGTGCGGCCAATCACAATCAGGAAGTTGGCGGCCAGTTCGCCCATCTTGGAATCGGGAACGGGCTTGAAGTCCGTCACCAGAAGTTCGCGATCAATCACATCGCGCAAGCCCGCGAAGACGCCATCGCGTGCGTTTCCGGCGTGGTTGCGAATCAATAGCTGTGTCGTCAGCAGCTCCTTGTCGCCCTGCTTCACTTTCACGTGAATGTGTGGCGCAGGTCGTCCCGGATACGGCACGGGCTTGATGGTGCGGAAACGGTATTCACCTTCGGCATTCGTTTCGAAGCGGCCGAAGCCCTGAAAGTGCTTGTCCTGCTGAGAGGCTTTAGGACCGCTATCGGCCGTGTGCAGATAGACGGCGTTCGCATCGCATTGCCAGATCTCAATCGTGGCACTCTTCAGAGGCTTGCCAGTGGCGTCGACAACCTTTCCCGTCAGATGCGCGATCTCGCCCACAGCGGGCGTGATTGAGTCCTTGATCAGGATGAGGTCGTTGTCCTGATCGAGCGGCAGCTTATCAGGATAAAACGGTCCTTCGGTCAGGCGAGGCGTGTTGAGCAACTCCTCGGCAAACAGCCCCGGCGTGGTGAAGAACGCAGCACCGAGAGCGCCCAGAAAGGCTCGACGATTGGGAATCCAGAGTTGATTGTGCATGAGTCGCGTTGCTCCCCTCAAAAGTGCTCGACGCACGGCATGCAAAGAATGCAAAGCCTCGCGAGCGAAGTCCTGAATCGGCCCAGAGCCAATTTCCTGATAGCTCGTATCATGGCCGATTTTCGGGCGATCGCGCATCGAAAAATCTAACTCGCAGTCACGGAAATTCCCGGGGAGTGCACAACGAGACTTGGTTCGCGTCCCCAAGGGAAAGGATTTGAAACGCAGAGAGCGCAGGGTTGCGACAATGCTGCTTCAGTAAATAGCCATCAATACTCAGATAACAGAGACGGGTGACACACGACGTCAGACAGCCGGACTGAGTACAGAGTTCTCCATTCCCTCTGCGATCTCTGCGTTTCAAATTCTTCTACTTCGCCCCATCACCAGACGCTCGCTCAGGTCGAGGCAGCAGGTGTCGCCAGTTGTGCGCGGAGTGCATCGAGTTCCGTTTGCAGTTTTGAACGCCGTTCGTCGGCAGCAAAACGGGCGGCGAGCTCTTCAGCGGCGGGATCGCGGCCATCGAGTCGGTCATAGGCGGCGCTCATGGCTTCCGCGCGATCGACGCGTTGCTCCAATCGATTGAACTCCGCAAAGGCGGAGCTGCCGCCGGCACGATCCAGCGCGCGGTTGATGCGGTCTGACGACTCCGCTCGAGCCAGCCGAGCGACCAGCAACGTGCGCTTGTGCCGGGCCTGACCGATGCGGTCTTCGAGTTCGCGATAAGCAGCTTGCAGTTTTTCGACCTGCCGCCGTTGCGCTTCGTAGCCGTCTTCCATCTTCGCGAGCCGTTCTTCGCTACGCAGCTTCTGATCAAGCGCCGCTTTTGCGCCGGCTTCATCGCCACGCTGCAAAGCCGATGTGGCGCGATTCAGCCAGGTGTCGGCTTCACCACGTAGTTGCTGCACCTGCTTGCCGAGTTGAATCTCATCGGCCACGGCGGACGCAACGGACGCCCGCACCGTTTCGAGTTCTTCTTCCATGTCGCAGATCAGTTGATGCAGCATTCGCTCCGGGTCTTCGATCTTCTCTCGCAGAGAAGTGATGCTGGACTTCATGACCAACGTAAAACTATCGAGCCATGCCATAACAATCTCCAATCGGGAATTGAGGAGTGAGAGAAAAATGAAGTTCGATTCGGAAGGAGTCGTGAGACTCATTCCACGAGTGACTATTGCCAGGAATCCAGTTCTGCGGCGACCAGTCGCATGCGTTGCAGCAGGTGTTCGCGATGTCGCTCGCAATACGCTGCCAGGGTGATCACGAGCATTCCAAGACCGATGCCCGAGATCCACAACAGGCTCGGATGATCAACGCTGCCGCGAATCACCATCGCCAGCAGATCGGCAACCAGAAAGCCGGTGCCGAGATACATCAAGGCCCGGATTCGCATGCCCATGCCAAGTAGAGCCATCGCTACCGAGGCCGCCATCAGCGAGAACAGGTGCAACCAACTGCCGTCGACAATGTGGAACGTGGGCGAGACCAGAATCATCAACGCCCCAGCGTACCGCAGTGGATTGACCGCTTGTTCGGGCAGCTCACGACGGATGAGTTCCACCAGTCCCAACACGGACAGACCCAGCGGGATCAGGAAGAACTGCGGATCAGACCAACTGAGTTCGTTCCATAGCATCGTGAGCGCCACATTCAGCACCACCGCCGAAATGACGACCCAACGCTTGCTTTGCTCTTCAATCCCGCGCCAAAAATAGAAGCCTGCCGCCAGCATCAGAGCCAGACTGTTCAGGCCCAACCACGTCGGTGTCATCAGCCAGTGATGTCTTCCCATGCCGATCAACACCGTGGCCGCGGGCATCCAGAAGCCGGTCAGTTTCAGCGGGTGTTCAAGTACGGCGAACCGTTGTGAATTTGACGCCTGACTGCCAATGCCCCATGCCAGCAGACCCGTGCCCAGCACCGCAAACATTCCGAAGCCGTGCCCGAACGAGATCACTCCGTTCCACGTGAGATAGCCCACACACGCAGCAATGATTGCCTCTGCCGTCCAGACGTGCTCAACCGAGTTTCTGCGAATCACCAGCCGCAAGCAGTCATTCGCCATGAAAGCGAAGATTGCCGTCGCCAGCAGATGATGGAACCAGGTCAGGAACCCGGGTCCACTCAACGAGATGATCAGCGCCCCGATGGCCAACAGTTTCAAGACGATGCGTTGACCGTAGACCCAATCATGCAGTCCGGAGTCTGAGTCTTTAGACGTCGGTTGCTCAGCGGCCTTGAACCACAACGTTGCCTGAATGATCGCCAGCAATCCGCACGGCAGTGCGGCGTGCAGGCAGTCCGCATGAGTGGCTTTCAGAATCGAGGTCGCCTGCGGTGCGACACACTGAAATCCGACGCAAAGCACCTGCCAGTTAGCGATCAGACACGCCATGCGACGCATCTCGAGACTGCGGCGTCTGGCTGCAAGCAGTATCAGCCCGACGAAGGCAATGCCCGCCGCCACGCGCATCGGCAACGTGAAGACGAACAGAGAGGAGTAGGCAAACAGTGCCAGCGTCAGGAATACGCAACCTTGCCACGGTGAGATGGCCTCGACTTGCTCGACAGCGGCAGCTGCGTCATTGCTTTCAACAGAGACGGACGTCGATTCTGCGACAGGTCGAACCAGGAACACTCCCAGGACTGCTTGAGTTGTCCACAACGCCGGTAACCAGACCTGAGCTTCCACGCCGAACACACTGATCGCGGCAGCGCCCGCCGCGAGCATCAGACTGAGCCACGCGGCGAAACAACTCCACGGTCGATGGCTGCGAGCCGCACAGTGCAGATTCCACAGCAACGTGATACCGGTCAGGCCAACTGCCGAGAACGGTAACGCAAAGACCAGAGTGCCGATCGACACCGGCCACACGACAAAGAGCGTCGCTGCCATCAGTCCGCATTCAGACAACCAGGCTGCGGGAGCTTGAAAGATCTTCAAGGCTGGCGAGATTCGAGCGACATTGAACCGGGAATTGATGACCCACAACACTGCACACAACGCCGCTGCCAGTGTGATCGCCGCCAGCGGACTCCAGCCCAACCCCAGTACGAGTGCTGCGGGACAAGCCACTGCGAAAAGCAGAGCAACGGCCGCCCAGAGTTCTTGTTTTCGCAGCAGGGCATGAGTTGTCAGTATCGCCAGCAACACCGCTCCCGAAGCTGCGAACAGAAACCATGCGTTTGTGTTCGGAGTCTGGATCGCCCAGATCGCTGCAGCGATTGATGTGACAGTCAGCGAAGCCACTTCGCACCACGAGACCGCGTACGTCCGCATATCTGCAGGACGCCATTGGAGAGCACGGCGGTCAATCAATCGCCCCGGCCACAACAGTGCGGTTGCCGCCAGTCCCCACAACGTCAGTGCTGCTTCTGTCGAGGCGGTAACTCCACAAACCGTTTGCAGGAACGTCATGGCACCGGTGCAGGCCAGCAACGAAGCACCGACAGCCAGCACGAGCAAGAACACCTGCCGGAACAAGAACGCCTGCGTGAGGAACAGCGCCGACAGCGCGATACTCACCGGAAACACCGCTTTGGGATGCGACAGCGAGGCGGTCAACAGGAGCGTTCCCATCCCGGTCACAAACTGACGGACGACCGGCGTGAACAGTTCATCGTCCGCGTTTCTGCGTCGAGCAGCCCAAACCGACAACCCCATCAGCAGCGGTAAGTAGGTGAGTCCATAGAACGCGAGCGGTAAGCGAGGCTCCTGAACCGCCACTGCGCCTTGTTGAATTACTTGCTGAGTGAGCTCGCGAAAGAAGCTGGGCGTTGACTGATAGGCCAGCGTCATGCCCGCCAACATCGCCCACACGAAGCCGCGTCGTTCGGTGCGATAAGCCACCACTCCCATCGTTAAAGCAGACAGCGCTGCGGCGGGGACCAGTGCCTGAGTCTCAGGGAACGTCGTCGCGGCCAGACACACTCCGGTCGCACTCAACACCAGCCCGATGAACATGGGCAGCACAATGCTCCACGGCAGAGGCCGCGTCAGACGGCCTTCCACTTCAAGGAACACGCGAGCCAAAGCATCTGCCGTCAGCAGTACGGGAATCGCAGTGAGCACCACGCCCACACCGATCAACGGCAACGACACGTGCGGCACCAGACTGATGCCGAACAGCGTCAAGAACTGCAGCCCCAGCAAAGCGATGGGAAAGAAGCCAAAAATGCGTGGCAGACGATGTTCAACGGTCAGCCAGAAAACGTGCCGATTGACCTTCGTCGCACCCACAGCGAAGACAGCCCACAACACGAGAGCTGTGATTGGCGCCCAACTCACCGGTAATGCAGGCACGATGCAACCGGCGATGCAGAGCACCACGTAAGCCGCAATGAACGTCGGCTGAGTCCCGCGTAAGAAGTGATCGAACAACCGCTTCGCGGCAAGACTCGCGAAGACAGTATTCGCAATCAACGCCACCCACACGAAGCCATGTTCCAGCAGTGTGCTCGTCGAAAGCACTTCTTGTGGATGCATCCAGCGCAGAGCATGAAACGACAAAGGGATCAGCATCACGGTCAGAGCCATCAGGCCCGTGCCGGTCTTCCTAAGTCCGAGCGAGCGATAAACCACCTGCCCCGCGAAATGAACTCCAGCGGTGTAGCCCAGTAGAATGCCCAGTCGCCAATGTGAGTCGTACGACTCCCAATGAG
>CAYLTY010000332.1:0-7104 GCA_964386705.1 uncultured Planctomycetaceae bacterium | reverse complement strand
GCTGTTCCTCACGAACGATGCGCTCAAAATCGGCATGCTCCAGTTGATTGGCGGTCACTGGTGGGTGGCTCTGCTGGCCTTTATGGGCGTGAGCTGGCTGGCTTCACACTTGGCCAACAGCGGTGCTTCGCCGGCTGTGCAGTACGCGGGATTAGGGCTCTACGCTGCCGCTGAAGCGCTGATCTTCGTGCCGCTCCTGACCGTGGCCTCGGCGATGTCTCCCGACATCGTTCCGTCGGCTGGACTGGTGACGCTGGTCATCTTCGGTGGACTGACCAGCATTGTGTTCCTCACGAAGGCGGATTTCTCGTTCCTCCGTGGCACACTGACAGTCCTGACGTTTGGAGCTCTGGCAGTCGCCTTGTGTGGAATGTTGTTCGGCTTCTCGCTGGGCATCTTCTTCGCGGGTGGCATGGTCGCTCTGATGGCCGGCTGGATCCTGTACGACACCTCGAACATCCTGCATCACTACCGCACTGACCAGTCGGCCGCCGCCGCATTGGCACTGTTCTCGTCCCTGGCGACGCTGTTCTGGTATGTGATCCGCCTCTTCATGGCGACTCAAAGCGACGACTGAACGACGAAGTTCGCCTCAGTCTCTGATTCAAAAACGCCAGCCGCGGTGTTCAACAACCTTGGCTGGCGTTTTTTGTTGAGACCTGCCTCACTGTTCTCAGAAAGGGCAGGCGGAAACGTGTTGGTATGTCGCATCGCAGAGGCAAGCCTCGCGAGTTTGTCTGGTCGTACGGCTGATGCTCTGGCGCGACGCCCGGCAACATTCGGGCAACACGCAGGCCACTTGCTCTAACTCATGATATCTAAAGGGCTTGGCAGCGTTTGGATAACATTGCCTCCGATTTGTCACGTTGCCGATTCGCTCCGCCGTTCTCTACTGGCTTTACACTGTCGAATCGCAGTGATTGCTTGGCGTGTTGTTGGAAGTCTTTGTGGTGTTTGAGGTTGTGGAGTCATTGCAGCGTCTTGTGAAAAACTTTTAGGCGTCCGTCACGGGTTTGGCATTCAGTCTGCTTTACACCTTCTCACCAAACACGACACAGCGACTGCCAAACAAAACGCTGTTCAACACCAAACCTGACACGACTGCCACAAGGATCGACCACATGACAACGCTCTTCACCAAGCTGCTTCGCGACGAGACCGGTTTCCTGATTTCGGCTGAACTGATGCTGATCGCGACTATTGCGGTTCTGGGGATTGTGGTCGGCCTCTCTGAAGTCGCGGTGGCTGTGAACAACGAACTGAATGATGTCGCCTCGGCGATCGGTTCGATGAACCAGTCCTACAGCGCCAGCGGCAATCGTTCTTGCCACAAGGGCAGCAAGTCCGGCAGCGGTTTCAGTGACAGCTCCGACTTCTGCGACGACTCATCGATTCAACTCTCTGGGGCCGAGAGCGAAGAGTAGTCGGATCGAACGTGAACCGTTCCAATTCGTCGCGTCACTTGCCACGCGTCAGCTTCCGGAACGGTTTGCTTTCTTGCTTCCAGTTGCCGAACAACTCGATCGCTGGTTTCCGCCAGACCAAAGCCTCGCCCAGGCCCCACCCTTGGACGAGGCTTTAGCGTATTGTCGCGTCTTGGCGACGACGCATTACGAGAACTTTCCGATTGCGTCATTCCTGCTGCCCAGGCGGTTGCACCAGCATTTTTACAACGTCTATGCCTTCTGCCGCTGGGCGGATGATCTGGGCGACGAATTGGGAGACCGCCAGCGTTCTCTGCATGCGCTGCGCTGGTGGCGCGATGAACTGCGGGCGTGCTTCGCCGGAACCGTGCGACATCCAGTGTTTGTCGCGCTGCGCACCACCATTCAGCAGTTTGAGATCCCGATTCAGCCGTTCGATGATTTGATCTCGGCGTTCGAGCAGGATCAGACGGTGACCGAGTACAAGAACTTCGCTGACCTGCGCGATTACTGCCGCCGCAGTGCCGACCCCGTCGGTCGAATTGTGCTCTATCTATGCGGCCAATTCACCGAGCAGCATGCGGCCTGGTCGGACTCCATCTGCACGGGACTGCAACTCGCCAACTTCTGGCAGGATGTCGCTCGCGATCTGAAGATCCCCCGCATCTACCTACCGAGTGACGATTGCCAGCAGTTCGGATACTCACACGCAGAACTGCGAGCGGGAGTAACGAACTCGGCGTTTCTGGATCTGATGCGTTTTGAAGTGGATCGAGCACGGGAGTTCCTGCAGTCCGGCCTGCCGCTCATCGAACGCTTGCCCGGCCGTCTGCAGGTCGACATCGACCTCTTCGCTCGCGGCGGCTTGTGCATCCTCGATCGCATCGAAGGGATTGGCTATCGCGTGCTGGAACAACGCCCGGTTGTTCGCAAGAGCGATGTCATCAAGCTCGCGATGGCTTCAATCGGCCGCGCGCTGAAACGCAAGCTGATGTGAACCGCCGGGAACGCTTTGCTGTATCGGAGGCGGTCGAGTTCAGCGGCTGAAGAACTCACGCGAAGGCGCGGAGCCGCGAAGAACTGAACTGAGGAAGTCGGGTGGACTGCCATCCGGGCGCACTTCTTCTCCGCGCCTTCGCGTGAAACCGCGCTTGCCCTGCCAAAGGCCGCTTCTACGACAACCCGAACGCCTTCTGCATTTGCTTGCGAACGGTGGTCAGGCGGTCGAGGCCGCCACCGCCGACTTCGGCGGTCGTCCAGCCGGTGAAGCCGATTTCTTCGAGGCCCTTTTGCACTTCGCCCCACGGCAGGTCGTCGTCTTCCGAGGTGATGTCGACGAACTTGTTCTTCGCCCGGCTAAAGCCTTTGACGTCCAGCTTCACGGCGCGGCGACCGAAGGCTTTCAGCCAGTCACGCGGTTGGCCGTACTTCCAGTGGTTGCCGATGTCGTAGTACATGCCGACCCAGTTGCTGTTGAAGCTGTCGATGAATTTGACGAAGCGATCCGCAGATTGCTCTGGCGGAGCGTCGTGGTCGTAGTGCATCTGGTTCCAGACGTTCTCAAAGAGAATCTGCTGGCCCAGCGATGCTGCGAGCGGAATCAGCTTCTTGATTTCCTGACGGGCTCGTTCGTCGATTTCCTCAGCCGGCCCGTCGCTGCCACGGCCGACCACGATCAGCACCGCGCTGCCACCCGCCGCGTGTGACAGTCGCAGGCAATGTTCGATGTTCTTGCGGCCGGTGTTGCGTTCCTCTTCCTTGGCACTCGTCAGTCGCTGTCCCCAGTGAGCGTGATTGATCGCGTTGTGCACGAAGACACCGGATTCCCGCACGGCGTCGCGTGCCTGTTCAATGGTAAAAGAGCCTGCTTCATCAAAGTCGACGCCGTCGAAGCCTGCCTGGGCGGCAAGTTTCAGGCGTTCAACCAGTGTCAGATCCTTACCATCAGCCTTCTTGGCGATCATGGTCAGTTTGCAGGACAGCAGAATGCGCTTACCCGCAGGCGGGACGATGATGGGCGTCGCTGGTTTGTCCTGCGCTTGAGCTGGCTGCAGTGAAACCGCAGCTGCGGCCGCGGTGCCAGCGGCCAGAAACGAGCGACGACTGATCGCCGCCAAGGCGTCTTGAGAATGAGCGTCGTGCACTTGAGATCTCCCTGCGGGATACCCGCTAATCAGAACGAGGAATGACGTCTCCGTGCGGGAGAGCGTCGTCAATTGGGGGAGAAGCTAGTGCTTTGGATTGTGATCGTTCAACGAGTCGCGCTTGCGACGTCGTGCAATGTGAGTGCGGGCGCGGACTTCTTGTGATGCCGGACGCCGCCCGTGCCGAAACTGACTTTATCGCAAAAGCGTTAATCCCGTCAGACTGGCTGGTAACCGGCACGATCGTACTAGTCTGCGCCACTTTGCCTTCTCAACACGGCACAAGTTGGACGTAGATTCTTCAGAGATTCCCTTCTCAGATGACAGCGGTGAGACCTCTCACCGCCCGGAATGGCACGAAATCAGCATCGGAGTTCGTGGCGTTGCGGTTCGTCTCAATCCCACAAATCACTTCCCAGAATTGCCCAGGAACCAATACCGGCTGAGTGCCAGCGTGTTTCGTCAGCACTTAACCGAGCGGTCATGAGGACCGCGCCCGAATGCAGTTGTCAGCCAGGTGAGCCGACTCAGGATCGCCGAAGCCGTTACTGGCTTCCTCTATCTCGCCGACCCGCCACCTCGACGGTGATTGTCGAGCGGCCGTCACTCGTTTGAGCGACCGGTCGTCGTTCCGACAGCAAGCAAGGGGATGATCCGATTCCTGTTGCTTGTCTCGGTTAACGCTCACTTTCGGGGGGTGCGCCATGTCTCCCACATTGCTGCCGGAAGAAGTCTCTCGTCCCTGGCTGGACCACTACCCCGCTGTTGTTCCCAAGACCTTGTCGTATCCCGAGATGCCCGCCTGGGGATTGCTGGAACGCACCGCTGCGCGCCATCCCAACCGGGTTGCCTGTCGCTATTACAAGCAGTCGCTGACGTACGCCGGGCTATCGCAGGACGCTCACCGCACCGCTTCGCTGCTGGCCCGATTCGGACTAAAGCCCGGGGATCGCGTTGGCATTCTGCTGCCCAATGTGCCTGAATACCTGTCGGTTCTAAACGGCATCTGGATGGCTGGTGGCATCGCGGTGGCGCTCAGTCCGCTGATGGTGCCCGAGGAAATCAGCTCGTTTATGACGGCGACTGATTGCCAACTGGTCATCGCGCTGGATGTGCTGGCCCCCCTGGTGGTGAAGGCGAGTTACAAGCCGCGGCACGTGTTCTACACGACGCTGAACGATCGCTTGCCGACTTGGCAAAAGCTGGGTTACGTCTTCGCGCGCTGGAGCCGCCTCGGACTTTGGCCAACTCCCGATAATCCGACGCAACATTCGCTGCCTGAGCACGTTGAAGCCAGCAGCCCGCGATTTGTGCCGCTCCACCCGGAGTCGCTCGACGATCCCGCTTACATCCTGCCGACTGGCGGGACGACGGGGCATCCAAAGGCCGTCACGTTGAGTCATCGCAACCTGATTTCCAATGCGTGGCAGGTCTATCATTGGGGCGGCGGATTCGAAGCTCGCGAAAAGATGCTGTGCGTGCTGCCGTTCTTTCACAGCTACGGCCTGACGACCTGCTTGATGTCCGGAGTCGCGCTGGCCGCGACATTGGTCATGCATCATCGATTCATTCCGCGGGTTGTTCTGAAGCTGGTGGAAGAGCATCAACCGACGATCTTTCCCGCGGTCCCGGCCATGCTGGCCGCGCTCAATCAACTACTGCGCGAACGGCCAACGCAGTTCCGCGCGCTGCGGTATGTGGTGTCCGGTGGAGCTCCGCTGGACCGGGCCATCTCGGAAGAGTTTGCTCGTTTCACCGGTGCGACCGTCGTCGAGGGCTATGGCATGTCGGAAGCTAGCCCGGTGATCTGCACGGGGCCGCTGGACGGGACAGATCGGCTAGGCACAATCGGCCTCCCGCTGCCAGATACCGATGTGAAGATCGTCGATCCCGACACTGGCGATCGCGATATGCCGATTGGCGAAGTGGGTGAACTCGTCGTGCGCGGGCCGCAGGTGTTCCTCGGTTACTGGAACGATCCCGAAGCGACTCAGGCCGTGTTGCGCGACGGCTGGTTGCACACCGGCGATCTCGGCTATTGCGACGCCGACGGGTTCTTCCGCATCGTCGATCGCAAGAAGGACTTGGTGATTACGTCCGGCTTCAACGTTTACCCTGCGGATGTCGAACCCGTGTTGCGCACCGCGCCGGGGGTGAAGGACGTCGCGATTGTGGGTGTTCCGGATCCTGTCGCGGGCGAACTGGTGAAGGCCGTTGTGGCGGTCGAGAAAAAGGACGCCTTCGACCGCGCCGCCTTCGACGCATACTGCGAGCAGCATCTGGCGAAACACAAACGCCCCAAGGTGATTGAGATCATCGAAGGTGATCTGCCCCGCAATTTTCTCGGGAAAGTGCTGCGTCGGAAGCTCCGCACCGAACAAGGCAACTCCCAGCACTGACGCACCCTCATCCGTTGCGCGGCGCTGAGTTCGGCCGCGCTTTGCTCACTGTTGAGAGCGTTCGCATTCCGAACGGTTCCGGGCAAATCCGCCTTACCCTGTTTCCGTTTTGTTGATATTGAGTTCCAAGCCCGCGATGTCCCTATTTTTCCTGTCTGATCATGATCCGACCCGGCCCAGATCTCATGACCTCGATCACTCGGGTGCCAGAACTTGATTCCGCATCCGTGAAAGTTCCGCTGCCCGCAGCGGAGCAGCAGGTCGCGTTGCAGGGATCGCTCAGCCAGTTGCAGGACGGCAAGAAGTCGCTGGCCAGTATGCCTTTGCGCCGCCGCATCGAATTGCTGGAGCAATGCGTCGAGGGCATCGCGGGAGCCGCTCATGATTGGGTCGAAGCCGCGTGCATAGCGAAAGAAATCTCTGCGGGTAGCCGTTGCCGTGCTGAAGAAGTGCTCGGCGGACCGGCAGCCGCGATGCGCCAACTGCAGCTCTACCTGCGGACGATGCGCGAGATCGAGCGTACCGGCAGCCCTGCCGCTCCGAAGATCGTGCGACACCCCGACGGCAAGCGGGTTGGAGTCCGAGTAATGCCGTGCCCCGGTCTGTATGACTGGCTGGCGTTCATCAACTTTTCGGCGACCACCTGGATGCAGCCAGGGATTGCAGCGGCCGATGTCCTGCGTCTGCAGGCTCCGGTGTATCGAGATCTCGGTCAGACAGGCTTGTCCGTTGTGCTGGGCGCGGGGAACGTGGCTGGCATTCCAGCGACGGACATGCTGTCGAAGCTGTGCCTCGACAACCGGGCCGTGCTGCTGAAGATGAATCCGGTGAATGAATACCTCGCTCCGTTCTTTGAGCGAGCGTTCGCACCGCTGATTGAAAACAACCTGCTGCGAGTCATCACGGGCGATGCTCATCTTGCATCCGCCGCGATCATGGATCCGCGCGTCGACGATGTGCACATCACCGGTTCGGACAAAACGCACGCGGCGATCGTGTGGGGACAGTCAGCCGAGGAACGCGAACGCCGTCAGCGGGCTGGTCAGCCGTTGCTGACGAAGACCATTAACAGCGAACTGGGCAACGTCACGCCGTGGATCGTCGTGCCGGGCGCTTACTCTTCGATGCAGTTGCAGG
>CAYLTY010000331.1:0-7167 GCA_964386705.1 uncultured Planctomycetaceae bacterium | reverse complement strand
TCTGCTGGCTCACCGTGAACAGCAGATTCCCAGCGTTCGCAGTGTCCTGCCGCAGGCTCCTTCCGAACTTGAGGAGATCCTGCACCGCATGATGGCGAAGTCGAAAGATGATCGCTTTCCGTCCATGCGTCATCTGCTCGTGGCATTGCAAGGTTTGGAGTTGGACGACACAGAGAGCGAGCAAATCGCGACGCTCGATATGCCGGATGATGGTTCGGGCGGTTTCATCAAGTTGCCAGAGAATGAATCATTCGGCAGGCCAGCTTCGCGAACGGCTCCGTTGCAACTCAACGACTCGCAGATGCGACATGCCAAGCCCGTATCGAGCGCCACAAGTGCGCCGCCGTCGCATCCAGACGCGGCCACGGTCGTTGCGTCTGAGCCATCCGCAGCATCTGATGCCACAGTGACGTTTCAAGCGGATCAGAGTCAGATCACGTCCGCTCCGATCAAGTCTGTGGAACATGGCTCCACCACCAGCTCGGCACCAGCCTCACGCCACAAGCTGGCCATGCTGGCAATTGGCAGTCTGCTGCTGGCCGTCATCGCGGCCTTCGCGTTTCGCGGTGGCAAGCCAACGGATCGGGAATCTGATCCAGCAAAGGTCGCCACGGCAAAGCCCACACCGGACGTTCCCGCAACAGCCAGTAACGTCGCAATCCCTACACCAATGCCCCCCATAGCAGTCGCCAGCGTCAGCGACGCTGTCGACTATGACGCCGAACGCAAAGCGGCCGAGTGGGTGCTGAAGAGGGGCAGTAATCTGTGGATCTCCGATGAGAATGGGCAGGGGATAGCCGTGGTGGATGGCAAGCTCCCAACGACGAAATTCTTCTTGGGGGGCGCAGAGCTGTACGGCAAAGCAGAACCATTGACCGATGCGGACCTCTTGAATTTGGCGAGATGCCGGAGGCTCGCGGGATTGGATTTGCGGAAAGAGAAAAAGATCACAGCGGCGGGCATGCAATCGCTCGCGGCGGTCACGTCTCTCTGGAACCTTGATCTTCGAGAAACAAGACTGGGTGATGAGTTACTGCCTCACCTTACGAATTGGCCGAAGCTTACACATCTGCTGATCGGTGATTTCGAAAATCCAGACATCCCAGACATCGCTGTTATCACCGACGCAGGCTTGCGAAATCTCCCGCAACTGCCGGGGGTAGTCCATCTGGACATCGGTAGCCGCAGGATCACAGACGAGGGACTCGCGCTCATCTGCGAGCGCATTCCGAACCTGAAATACCTCAGGATTGCGCATAAGGAGACGGCATCGTTTCGCCCATTGCAGCGTCTTACCGGACTGCAAACGCTTCTCTGTTACGGTGCTCATTTGATGGCCGACGGCAGCATCGAGGCACTTCAGTCGCTTCCTAACCTGGAAGACCTGACGATTGTTGGCGCTTTCGTCCCCGGCACGCTGATTTCACGATTGGCAAGCCTACGGGAACGTCTTGCCCGCCTACACATATCCGGCTACCTCAATTTAACCGATGAACCCCGTTGGCAACAGCTTCGTGAGTTTAAGCGTCTATCCAACTTGGATATCGCCGCGGGGACAGCCAGCGGTTCGTTCTCCGACGATGATCTGGAGAGCCTCGCACAGATCCCCACGTTGACGAACTTGAAAGTCTTGGTACCTCTCGACAGTCGCTTCTATACGCCTGCAGGTATCGTCAAGTTTCGCCAGATGCGCCCGGATGTCCAACTGCAACTCAATGATCAACACTATCCCGCCACGGCTGCAAAGCCGAACTGGCCAGCCGGCACTCCGAACGCAGCAACCGCGCCTTTTGATGCTGCGCTTAAGTTCGACGGCAAACAATCGCATGTGCGGACACCACTCGTGCACGGCGGTGATACGCCCCTGACGATCGAGTTCACCCTGCTGCCAGGACCGAAGCAGTATGCGGTCGTCTCCGACAGCGAAGCGAAAGGCATGGGGATCGATATCCTGGGCAGTTCGATCTCTTTCCTGGCGTTCCGGCGCGCCAACGGCAAGGAAGATTACGTGCGGATCACGTCTCCGCGTCCGCTCACTGTGGATCGTACTTATCGAGTCGCGACGGTCTACGACAGCGGCAAGCTGCGACTGTTTGTCGATGGCAAGCTCGAAGCGTCGGCCGAGTTGAAGGGAGAGTACCTGCCGTCGAATCTGCCCTTCTATCTCGGCGCGAGTCCCGAAGAACAGGGGATCGACTACCCGATGACTGGCACGCTCGACGAAGTGCGTTTCTCGAAAGTCGCCAGGTATCAGACCGATTACTCCCCCGCGGCCCGCCTGACGACCGATGCGGACACGCTGGCTCTCTACCATTTCGATGAAGGCACCGGGGACGTGCTTAGGGACTCTTCCGGCAACAACCGCCACGGCAAGATCGTTGCACCGACGTGGGTGCGGGTCGATCCAAAATCAGAGTCAACGACGAACGCAACGGCTCCAACCTTCACTAACGATATCCTACTGCTGGGAGACGGCTTTTTTTCCCGGTGGCGCGCAGCCACTGGCACTGCCGCTTTGGAGCACATCTTTTCCGACCGCACTTTGAACAACGGAGCTGTAGCAACATCTGCGGTGGCCACCGTGTTGGATGACTTGAGGAACCAGAAGTTCGCGGCGGTTGTTCCCAAAGTCGTCATCGTGCAAGCGGGTTATGCGGACATCAGTCGTAATGTGCCATTACCAGAGAGCACCGAAAATTATCGACAGTTGGTCAACCAGCTGAGACATGAGTTTCCGGCCTCAGCTTTGGTACTCACATCAGTGCTCCCGAAGAGCGAATTGGGTGAGCAATGCAAAGCTCTGAACAAGGCTATCCAGCAACTCGCGGACAACAAGACAGCCCACTACGTCGATTTGGATCCCGTCTTTTTGGATTCGGCCGGCAACATTCAAACGGACTTGTTGAAGGGGGTCGATTTGTCCCTTGCAGGGTATCGGGCACTGGGAGCCGCTTTGAAACCAACGGTGGAACGCCTTCTGAGCGTTCCCACGGCTAAACCCGTTGAGCCCGATCCTGCTAAAGCCCCGTTTGACGCAAAGACTGCCCGCGCGCACCAGGAAGCTTGGGCTAAGCATCTTGGCACGATCGTGGAAACGACGAACAGCGTCGACACGAAGATGATCCTCATCCCACTTGGCGAGTTCCTCATGGGCAACACCGATGAGCAAGTGGATGCCGCCGTGAAGCTCGCCGAAGCGGGGGGAGTTGAGGCTGGCCGGATTGACCGAATTCGCAAATCCAAACGGCCTCAGCATCGAGCAGTCGTCGCGCAGCCGTTTCGAATGGCGAGAACCGAGGTGACGATCGCTGAGTTCCGAGCCTTCGTAACCGACACGGGGTATATCACCGATGCCGAGCGATTCGGGCAGGGCAACACTTCCTCTCAAGCCATAACCAACACCACTGCCGATTCCAAAAAGTCCTTCATCTGGAAGGCCCCGGGCTATGATCCCTACGACACCTTCCCTGTGACTCAAGTTTCGTGGAACGACGCGAACGCTTATTGCCGATGGCTCTCCCAAAAGGAGCAGGCGACCTATCGGTTGCCCACTGAAACGGAATGGGAGTTCGCCTGCCGAGCAGGAACTTCAACGCAGTATTCGTTTGGTGATACTGCGTCTGAGCTGGATCAATACGGCTGGTATATCGGCAATGCGAATTCCAATTGCCACCCAGTTGCTACCCGCCAGGCGAACCCCTTTGGTTTGTTTGATATGCACGGGAATATGGAAGAGTGGTGCGGTAGCAAGTTCGAAGAAGACGGTCCTTCAGAGAAACCTAAGGACACAGTTCCGGCTTCCTCAACGAATGCGACATATGCCGTCCGCGGCGGCCACTGGTATCACAACCCGGCCTTCTGTCGTAGTGCGTACCGTGATCTCTCCCCACCGACACTCCGATTCAATACTCTCGGATTCCGCGTTGTGAGCGAGATCAGCAGACCTGCAGCCGTGCCGGTCGTTGTGCCTTCATCTGTGGCCAAACCCGTCGCACCACAACCAACGAAAGCCCCGTTCGGAGCAGAGCAAGCTCACGTGCATCAAGTGGCATGGGCTCAACATTTGAGTACGCAGGTTGAGACGAGCAATCGTGTGGGTGCCAAGATGATTCTCATCCCGCCGGGTGAGTACCTGATGGGCAGCACGCCGGAAGAGATCGCTGCGGGGCTCAAAATCGTCGATGAGGCGAAGTTGTCACCGACCGCGTTTGAACGCTCGCGGATTCCGGAGGAACAGCCGCAACACAAGGTGACCATCACTCGACCGTTCTGCATCGGCGCGACTGAAGTGACCGTTGGGCAGTATCGTCGTTTTGTCGACGCGACCAAGTACCTGACGCAGGGCGAGCAGTTCGGCGCCGGCAACGCCAGCACCTGGACGGCTCCCAAAGACTCGAAGCCAGAGAACGTGCAAATCACTTGGCGTGCTCCGGGCTATTCCACCACAGACGAGCATCCGGTGACTCAAGTGACCTGGGGCGATGCCGTTGCCTATTGTAATTGGCTCAGCGAAGAAGAACTGCTGGACCCGTGTTACGAAAGCAGCGGCAAGCTGGACTGGAAACTGATTCCCGGCGCTAACGGCTATCGCCTGCCGACCGAGGCCGAATGGGAATATGCGTGCCGCGCCGGTACGACGACTCAGTTTTCGTTCGGAGATCAGGCCAGTCACATTGGCGAACATGGCTGGACCGGCGAAGTGAAAGCGGGCCATCCTCAACCGGTTGCCAGGAAGCTGCCGAACCCGTTCGGGTTGTTCGACATGCACGGTAATACTCGCGAATGGTGCCATGACTGGTACTCGTCCGAAGTTTATGCCGAGCCATCTCGAGTCGATCCGATCGGTTCCGATTTCGGAACCGATCGCGTGATGCGCGGCGGGCGCTGGAACGCCCATAGCGTCAGCGCTCGCTCGGCGTTTCGTTACGACATCAATCCCTTCCTGAGGAACACTCAGGGCGGTTTTCGGGTCGTGCGGTCTCCGTACACTCCGCCCAATGCCACAACAATCCTGGTTTCGCCGGCTTACGAATGGTCTGAGCCACAGAATCTCGGAGCCGCGGTGAACTCCAGTCAAAGCGATGCAAATCCGTTCCTAACTCCTGACGGACTGACGTTAATTTTCTCGTCCAATCGCGCGCAAGGTCAAAGTGGGCTTGATCTTTGGGAGAGCCGTCGAGCGTCTGTCGAAGAATCCTTTCAGACTTCTACGAATCTACCTCGGGTGGTGAATTCGTTTGCCACCGATGATTCCCCCTCCCTCAGTGCTGACAGTTTACAAATCGTGTTCGCATCCGATCGACCAGGTTCAGAAGGTGATCTGGACCTCTATTTGTGTCGGCGAGCAGATCCTCAGGAAAAATGGGGACCGCCCTTGCCTCTGAATCCGCCGGTCAACACCGATCAGCGAGAAGAGTGCGGTGCGTTCTCACCTGACGGCCTGACACTGTATTTCGCGTCGAATCGTCCGAACGGACTTGGAGCAATGGACATCTGGTCCGCACGGCGCTCATCGCTCAGCGATCCGTTCGGACCGCCGGAGAATCTTGGCTCGACGGTGAATTCCGCTGACGACGAAACTCACTTCCGACCCACCGCTGACGGCCGCGGAGCTGTTCTTTGCCGTCGTGCTTCGGACGGTCGCCATTCGCTCTGGCTCGTGCTGCGGAAGGGTCAGACAGGCCCGTTTGGCACCGCTCGGATGCTCGACCCGATTGCCGGTGGTGACGGCTCAGTCAGATCGCCGGGCATCTCTGCCGACGGTCGCACGCTGTACTTTCAAGCAAAGCGCGATGGTGGCCAGGGAGACTTTGACCTCTGGTTTGTGCGTCGTGTGCCGAAGTCAAAGACCGAGCCCACGCCTCGGAAAACTCGTTAAGGATGTTCAACTTTGACGGTCTTGTCCGCCTCGCATAGTCTATTGTGCACGTGCGGTGCCAATGCCGGTGGAATGCGCCCTCATCCCTGACTTTCCAAATCATGATGACGAGGAAGAACTGCAACGTTCGGTTTATTCGATCTCGTAACCCGTATCTGTCGACTGCATTTCCACCATGCCTCAGTCGCTTGACGACTTCTGTCAGCAATTGACCGCCAGCGGTTTGACGGACGCGACTGCGGCCGCGGAGCTGCTGTTGAATCAATCCGAACGGAAGCGGCCTGCGGACGCCGAGGCGTTGGCGCGCCAACTGGTGAAGCAGAGGAAGCTCACCAAGTTCCAGGCCGACCAGATTTGCGCAAGTAAGGCCAAGGCCCTGGTGATGGGCAGCTACACCATTCTGGACAAGCTGGGCCAGGGCGGCATGGGTACGGTGTTGATGGCTCATCATCGCCGCATGGATCGAGTGGTTGCACTGAAGGTAATGTCTTCCACCGCGATGAGCGCCCCAGATGCCGTCAAACGCTTTCAGCGGGAAGTGCAGGCAGCCGCCAAACTCACGCACCCGAACATCGTCATGGCGTTCGACGCCGATGAAGCCAACGGCAAATACTTCCTGGTGATGGAGTACGTCGAAGGCCGCGATCTCTCCGCCCTCGTCAAGAAGAATGGACCGCTGCAGATCGACTTCGCGATCGATTGCATTCTGCAGGCGGCGCGCGGACTGGAGTTCGCCCACAGGCGCGGCGTTGTCCATCGCGACATCAAGCCGTCGAACTTGCTGCTGGACAGGGAGGGCGTCATCAAGATTCTGGATATGGGCCTGGCGCGAATCGAAGCGAATGGATTCGGCGCTGAACCGTCTGAATTAACCAGCACCGGAGCGATCATGGGGACCATCGACTACATGTCCCCCGAACAGGCGGAGGACACGAAACACGCCGACGCGCGGAGCGATATCTACAGTCTCGGGTGTTCGCTGTACGCGTTGTTGACAGCACACTGCACGTACGACGGCGCGACGGTGATGAAGAAACTGCTGGCCCACCGCAATGCACCGTTGCCCATTCTGAGTCGCGACATGGTCGCCGCTCGACAGGCATTGGGAAGGAGCGTCAGCACGGTGACCCTCGATGCCCGGACCAAGGCGTTGGATGAGGTCTTCCATCGGATGATCGCCAAGCGTCCTGAAGACCGCTTTCAAGGTATGACGGAGGTCATCGCGGCTCTGGAACGCTGCCGTTCTGCTGAATCTCCAACCGTCAACTTCGTGAACCAGCCGGCCGGGC
>CAYLTY010000330.1:0-7182 GCA_964386705.1 uncultured Planctomycetaceae bacterium | reverse complement strand
CCTCCCGGGGACTCGAAATCCTCCCAGTGGCTGCTCCCGTCCCAGTCGACGACGCGCACATTGTTCTCCAGCCAGACCAGCGAACCGTCTTTTCTCTGTCCCTGATACTCTTAGCGGGATGGGGCGGGCTCACCGCGAGTTCTCGCCACCCGGTAACTTTGCAAGCGTTCGCGGTCCTGCGGCGCGATGAAGTCCAGCGTCGACTTCGCCTGCAAAATCTCTTCGATGGAATAGCCAAGGATGTTCGCCCAGGCATCATTCACGAACAGCGGCCGGTCATCGCGATGAATGATGATGCCCTGAATCGAGCCTTCGACCAGGTTGCGAAACCGTCGTTCGCTCGCTTCCAGTGCCTGCCGAGCCTGCACACGTTCGGTGATGTTCTCAACGAACGTCATGCGATTCGTCGGCTGTCCGGCATCATCCCGCACCCAGTGCGATGAGACTCGAGTCCACACCAGTGAACCATCGCGACGCCGATATTGCTTGCGGATCGTGAAATCCTGAAAATCGGTCGCAGCAGTGTCGGGACAAGGTTCGTCGTCACACGAATCCTGCTGCGGAGTGATGTCTCGAATGCTCATGCCTTTCAGTTCCGACTCGCCGTACCCGACGATGTCGCAGAACGCGCGATTCGCTCGAAGAAACTTCAGCTCGCGGTCAACGAAGAATACGCCGATGGGCCCATGTTCAAAGCCGCGCCGAAAACGCTCTTCGCTTTCCCGTAGCTCATGCTCGGCGCGCTTCCGCTGAGTGATGTCAACAATGACAGCCTGAATCGCGGGCTCACCCTGCCATTCGATTGGCCTCACAATGTTTTCGAGCCAGATCGTCGAACCGTTGCGATGCAGGCCGCGGTACTCATAGCGATCCGGTGCCGGTTTGTTCGCCATCCGCAGCCGCATGTACCCGAGCATGCGTTCGCGTTCGTCGGGATGGATCAACCCCAGCACGTCGGGTAGGGCGAGCACTTCGTCGACCGTCAGGCCGTGAATGCGAGCCCACGCTTCGTTCACAAACAGCGGTCGCTGTTCGCGATGGATCAGGATGCCCTGAATCGAGCCTTCAACGATCGCGCGAAAGACCGAATCATCCACGGACAGCTCTGGTTTCTGCGGGGGCATCAGCTCAGAGGTAGTCACGAACGTCTCCTGGCCGACATGGCCTGTCCTGACAGTCACAAGAGAGAGGCAGCGTGCGGTGTACCGCATGATACGCATCCGGGCGGCGCTTCGTAGAGAAGATTCCGAGTCGCGACTTCGATGATCCCGACAACGGCATAAGTTGTTGCTGGCAAACAGGATTCAACTCGGCTGCGACCCGGTTCAGGAAACCTCTGTGATCAAAACGACGAACTCTCTAGAGTCCGGGCGGTGTCAGAACCTCTTTTGAATGGATGCACGATTTCATGATTCAGATCCCCGAGTTCCGTGCAGCATTCGGCCTTGGAGGCGGACATCGCCAGACGATCGCAGCGATCTATATTCGCGGAGCTGGTTCTGGCCGCAGCGGTCAGCAGCATCAGATCAAACTGCCCGATGGTGATGTGCTCGTTCTGCACGACGACTGCCCCATCACTTGGGGACCTGGGGCGCCAATCGTGCTGCTGATGCATGGCCTCGGGGGCAGTCATCAAAGTGCGTACATGGTTCGCATCGCTGCGAAGCTCAATGCTCTCGGCATTCGCAGCTTTCGCCTGGACCATCGCGGTTGCGGTGCTGGTGAGCATCTCTCGCAGTTGCCCTATCACGCTGGCCGCTCCGAAGACGCCTGCGAGGCGTTAAGTTTTCTGCGTCATTACTGCCGAGGCTCTTTGATCGGCATGGCTGGCTTCTCGCTCAGCGGCAACATCACACTGAAGACACTGGGCTCAGACCGGCACCGACACTTGCTTCCACCCGAACTCGCGTGCGCTGTATCAGTCAATCCGCCGCTGGATTTGCCGCTCTGCAACGTCGCTCTGGAGCAACCTTCCAACCGCATTTATCAAAAGCATTTCATCGGCTTTCTGGCCAGACAGGTTGCTGAACGCATTCGCCGCTTTCCGGATGCTCCTCGACCACGCTATTCCGCCGTCCCGGCGCGACTGCGCGATTTTGATGATCTCTATACCGCGCCTGTGTCCGGATTCGACGGAGTGCAGGACTACTACAGCAGTTGCTCGGGCAAACTGTTCGTGCCTGCGATTCAAGTCCCCACGCTGATCCTGAGTTCCTGCGACGATCCCTTAATTCCCAGCGACTCCTTCAAGCAACTGCAACTGCCCGCCAACGTGCAGGTCTACCTGGCCCCCAGCGGCGGCCACATGGGCTACATTGCTCGTCGCAACCTCGACCCCGATCGTCACTGGATGGACTGGCGCGTCGTCGACTGGCTGGTCGCTCATCTGAGACCAGGATCTGTTTCGAAGGCGGTATAACAAGTTGTGGCCGGTCTCCAGACCGAGCCACACACAACGGTTCATGCTGAATGCATCAGGCGTTGCGATGCACGAAATCCTTATCAAAATAGTTTGTCGACATGCCGGCATCGAGGACGATGCCTTGGGCGTTGATGCCGGATGAACGCGGGCTCAGTAGGAAGGCGATAGTGTTCGCGACTTCCTCGGTTTGCACGGCTTGCTTTCGCAACGTGGCGCGTTCGGCGTAGAGGTAGCTGTCGACATAGCCGGGGATGCCAGCGGATGCGGATGTCTTCAATAGTCCGGGGCAGACGGCGTTGAAACGCACCTTCGAAAACGCGGAAAACGACTTCGCCAGGAAGCAGACGGCGGAATCGAGGGCAGCCTTCACCGGAGCCATGTAGCCATAGTTTTCGGCGCACATGCGCGTCGTTGAGATTGAGACTGTTACCACGCTGCCCGTTTCGGGGTTGAGCAACTGCTTGCAGGCGTTGGAGAGAGCCATCAGCGAGAAACAGGATAGATCAACCGCCTGCAGGAAAGCCGAGCGCGGTGTCTCGTGAAACGGCAACCAGCCTGCCGAGTAATCGGCGAACGCAATCGAATGCACGATACCCTGCAGAGGAGCGTGCTGTATGGTGAGATCATCGCGCAGCCGGTCGATCTGATCCTGCTGCGCCACGTCACACACGTAGACGGGCGCAGCTGGAAATAGCTTTTGGATGGACTCGCGACGCTGCTCAGACCGCACGCTGAAGATCACTTTCGCCCCAGCATCCAGCAGAACGCGGGCGGTGTGATAGGCGACGCTCTTTCGATTGGCGACGCCGAGAACAAGCACGTTCTTGTCGGCAAGTTGCAGGAAATCCATAAGGTCGCAATGTCCCGTTTCGGGTTCAGAATCTGGTTCTCCTGAGCAGACTTCCGAAGTCTTGAAGACTTCGGAAGTCTCGGCATGAGGACCGTATCATGGGCTTTCTAACCGCCAGCGAACTTGCGCATGGCGTCCAGTCCTTGTCGCATCGCGGATTGATACACCCAGATGTCTCCACTCCAGGCCAACATTCGAAAACCCTTCTTCACGACCCACTCGCCGAACTCCAGCGTTGTCGTCATGAAGCCGCCGATCTTGCCGTGAGCGTTGCAGGCTGCGATGACTCGATCAACCGCCGCCACGAAAGTCGGATGAGTGAACTGCCCGGGAATACCCAGCGACGCCGAGAGATCGAACTGTCCGATCCACAGCACGTCGATGCCCGGCACCGCTGCAATTTCTTCGACGCAGTTCAGTCCTGCTGCCGTTTCGATCTGAGCGATCAACAAGACTTGTTCGTTGCTGGTCTGCATTTTCTCCAGCACGCTGCCGCCCGTGTAGCCATCATGAGCGATGCCGAACGCCGAGCCGCGCCGGCCGACCGGCGGATACTTCGCGAACTGCACGAACTTTTGAGCCTGCTCGACGCTTTCCACCATGGGGACCATGACGCCCATCGCCCCGACGTCCAACACCCGCGCGATGAAGTGGTACTCAGCCGCCGGAACACGAACCATCGGAATCATGCTGGTGCCGTGCGACACCTCGCACAGCAGCTTGATGCTTTCGTAGCTCCAGCCCGTGTGTTCCATGTCGAAGAGGGCGTATTCACACCCCGCCGCAGCTGTCGCCCGCACCGCTCCCTGCGAACGAAACTCGAACATCATCGTGCCGATGGATGAACCACCTTGGTACAGCTTGGTCTTCACAGAGTTGTGTTGCATGGAGCGCTCGCTTCGTCGGAACAAACCTGGTTGCGGAATCTCAAGATGGAACAACTTCCGCATCGGAATCGACAACGCCCCGAACCGCAAGCGGACGGCCGCCGTCTGATCCTGTAGGTCGGTGGAGCAACGGACTTTTAATCCGTAGGTCGCGCGTTCAACCCTCACCGCGACCGATCGCGTCTGCTCGTCGACATCTATCCGAGACTTCAGATGGGAGACGACAGCAACTCGGTTTTGCAAGGCGGTATGGCGGAATCCTCGGCAAATTTCGCACATCGGAACAATTCAAGCTTAGCGAGCGATCCAGAAGACTGAGGTCAGTTGAATTCACCTCCCCACCGAACCATACTCCCGCCCCTTAACTGACCAGCGGGTCGGCGAGTGCGTAGCTCAGTCGGTAGAGCAACGGACTTTTAATCCGTAGGTCGTGGGTTCAAGTCCCACCGCACTCACTTTGGAGCGCGAACTGGCCGTATCCCGGTAAAACGGGGTACGGCCTTTCTTTTTGCGCTGTGCGTGTGACGGTCGATCGGCCTCGCTGTTTTTTAAGTTCTCTCCACAGCTACCCGCAGAATTCATTTGTTGTGGCTATGCTGTCCGTTCGTCACCACCTAGGGAGAACGACATGCGTGTGATCATTGCTGTGGTAGCTCTTCTGCTGGCGGCCGAGCCTTGTTGGGCCTGGTCAGAGTGTGGGCACAACATCATCGCCATGCTGGCGTATGACCTGTTGTCGAAGGACGACCAGCGGCAGCTGCAGACGCTGCTGGCTGCTCATCCGCGGTTCAATCAGGACTTCGTACTGCCGGCGAATGTTGCGGACTCGCCGGAACGTCCGCGCTGGCTGGTGGGGCGAGCTGGCTATTGGCCGGACATTGCTCGCGCGCAGCCGGACTTCAATCGTCCGAATTGGCATTTTCAGTTGGGCGCGGCGTTGGTGATTGGTCAGGTGGAAGGAGTTCCTCAGACACCGGGACCTCTACCAGAAGCGGCGACGCTGGAGACGAAAGAACTGCATATTGCTCAGGCCGTCGAGCTGTGTCGCCGAGTGCTGCCAGACAAGAACCGGCCTGATTCTGAGCGAGCGTTGGCCATCTGCTGGCTGGCTCACCTGGTGGGGGACGCCCATCAGCCGTGCCATGCGGGCAGCCTGTATGTGGAGCGTGCCTTTCCCGAAGGTGACCGCGGAGCGAACCTGATTCCCGTCAAGCAGGGCCGCAACCTGCATGCTTTATGGGACGGCCTGCTGGGAGATCAGTTCGACGCCGCCGACATTCAGCGCCGAGCCCACCTGATCACTGCCGATGAGTCATCGTGGACGGAAGCTTCTGCTGCGGCAAAGCGGACAAAGGGTCTGGATCCGCTGGTGTGGCTCAAAGAGAGTGCTGACGACAGCGCGCGTCATGTTTACACGCCCGAGATTCTAGCCGCCGTGGATGCGAAAACTCGGGGCCTGACTCAAAACGTCCAGATGATCGATCTGCCCGAGACCTACCTCACCAACGCGGGCAAAGTCGCTCGAATTCGTGCCGCACTGGCCGCTCATCGTCTGGCAGGTGTCCTCGCCGCCGACCTGCACGCTGCGGAATAGGTTGCCGATCTAAGCGTGGGGCTCCGGGATATCTGGTCCGGCAAAACAAAAAACGCCGACGAGGTCATCGTCGGCGTTTTTGTTTTCACTCATACTGCAAGCAGTAATCGGCTTAGACCGAAAAGCTCTTGCCGCAGCCGCAGGAACTCTTCGCGTTCGGGTTGTCGAACTTGAAGCCGCGCTTATCGATACCGTCAAGATAGTCGATCGTTGTTCCGGCGAGGAACATGATGAACTTCTTGTCGATCGCCACGCGGATGCCGTACTGCTCGGAGATGTGATCAGTGTCGGCGTTCACCTTGGTGTCGAAACCGAGGTGCTCCTGGAAACCGCTGCAACCACCGGCCAGCACTGCGACGCGAAGCACGCAGCCGTCCGGAACTTTCTTCTCGGACATGAAGCGCTTGATTTCGGTCGCGGCCTTGTCGCTCAGCTTGATTGGAGCTTCGGCGGCGCCTGGGTCAGTCTTGTAGGTCGGGACGGCTGGAGCTTCGTAGTTCAGCTCCTGAACCTGTGCCTGAGACTGGCCACTCGTGCTGCATCCACCGCTTGAGCCGCAGCAGCCACCAGCTGCCTGCGTGTGCTCATGAGAGGCTGTTGCCGTTGACATCTGGATCTCTCCCTTTCTGAAGAATGATATATCTGCTTCGCCCTGAGGCGAACTTGGCTATCTCAAAACGTACCCTAGCAACTCAGCCAGTATAGGACGACCGTCTGTTAAGGGCAGCGCCCAAATCAGGCTTCCGGACAGCTCTGCCGAGAATTCTTGAACAGGTTCCAACACCACGAATGCCGTCAGCAGAGACCGCCTTTCGGCAGATTCCGCTGGCCAGACCCTATTGTACGAGTCCTTTGGTCAATTCCATGAACGCCGTTTCCAGATTGACTTCTTCCTCGCGGAACAGCGTCATCCTGAAGCCGGCTTCAATGAGTGCGGTCGGCAGGGCGCTGTAATCCAGCACTTCCGGCTTCAGAGCCGCTTCGATCTGAGCGTTCGCGCCGATGTTGACCGCAGCGACCTCGTCCAGTTGCTCCAAGAGCTTCGCAGCGTCATCCGTGCGTTCCTTGACGCGAATATGCAGCAAGATGCGATTGCGAGCCTTCCGCATCACCTCGTCGACGTAGCCGTCAATGATCAGGTTGCCCTTCTCGATCATGCCCACGCGAGTACAAACGTCCGCAAGTTCCGGCAGAATGTGGCTGGAAACGATGACGGTCTTCTTCAGTTCGCCGAGTCGCTTGAGCAGGTTGCGGATTTCGATGCGGGCGCGAGGGTCGAGACCGCTGGCCGGTTCGTCCAGCAACAGCACTTGCGGTTCGTGCAGCAGCACGCGAGCCAAACCGACTCGTTGAGTCTGCCCGCGTGAGAGCTGATTCACCATCGCGTTCCGCTTGAACGACATGTCGACCAGTTCCAGCTTCTCTTCGA
>CAYLTY010000329.1:0-7195 GCA_964386705.1 uncultured Planctomycetaceae bacterium | reverse complement strand
GATCAGCACGTTGCACTCCAGTACGCCGCTCAAATATTCCGTCACCTCCTTGAGAGGTGCCTCCATGAAGTTCACGTCGATGTGGTTGCCCAGCTTCTGCATTATATGAGTGGTCTGAGGTTGCGGGTCTTCGAATGTGTTCAACGAAACTGGCTGCGCGAGCGGCTTGGCAAAGCCGGCCTCGATGGCTTTCAAGAGCGATTCGATTTGCCAGTGTGCCGCCAGCGACTGCCGAATGATCAGAACATTATTCAGGAGTTTGAGCGTGCCGTTTCCGTCGCCCTGGGCTTCCCAGCCATTGACGTGAGACCAGATCAACATCTGCAGAAAAACTTGTTCAACGCTGGGCGAGGGCATGATCCCGAAGCCACCACCGCCGCCAAGGCCTCCGCCGCCAAGGCCTCCGCCTCCAAACTGAGTCAGAGATGCGGGGCACAACTTGGCGGACGTAGTCAGCTGGGAAACTCCGTCCTTGACCGAGAAATACCCGCCACCGCCGCCCATGCCACCCATTCCGCCGCCGCCAAAACCTCCGCCCATCCCGCCGAGCGGGATGTTCTTCAGCGCTTCCGCGGTTTGAGCCTGGTTCAAGTCATACGTGTATCGCATGCCGGGCAGGATTCTCCCGACGGGATAGAACCGTGTCACCAGCCGTTGTTCAGTGACCTCGTGGTGAGTGGTTAAGACGACGCGCTGATCATCAATGGTCCATGTGAATTGGATGGCGTCGGCTGTGAAGTGCAGGGCGGTTGAAATGGGCACTGCGGTCAACTTCAGGCTTAAAGGAGTGTCTAGAGGGATCGCCTCGTCAGTCAGGCGAACCTTGTCGGCGACGATGTCAATTCCGCTGACTTCGCTGAGGAACGCAAGTGCTTCGCTGAGTGGCGTCTCTTGAAAGTTGATGTCGGTGGTTTTCTCCAACGCAGCGCGAATCTTGAGTTCTTTGGCCAGACCGACGTTGGTCTCCGCAAACGAGTCCATGCCAGCGGCTTTGAGATCGACCAGTTGAGCTGGGCGTTTCACTTCAACCGCTGCTGTCGCGGCGCTCGGTTCTGTCGTCGCCAAAGGCGTTGTCGAGGCCTTTGGGCGTTCGGTAACGCGAGCGACAACAGTGTCGCCACGCTTGAGTTCAAACTTGCTGCGGTCGATTTGCAGACTGTCGGCGTCGCTGATCAATTCCAGTTCGTATTCGCCTGCGGTGACTCGTGTCTTGTAGGAGCCGTGAGTGACCTCCATCTGCTCCACGACCTTGCCTGACTTCTTCAAGCGAACTTCGACGCCGTCTTTCAAACTTTCGACAACGAGTTCGCCGTTATTCGTCGTGATCGTGATGACGACTCCGAGCGCAGCGAACAGGATCAAACTGAACAGCGCGAGTGCGATCTTCATGCCGCCTGATCGGGGGGTTGATGGGTTGTTCCAGGCGGGCTGCATGGCATGGGCGGGATACTCCGCCGGCGCCAACTGCTGAGCGGTTGGCGGTGTCGAGGCGGCCAGAATGGCTGCCGTCCGGGGTTCGGGTAACGAACTGCGATCAAGCGTTTCTGCGAAAGACAGAGCCGTGGCACGTGCGGCTGAGGCTTGTTGCCACAGTGCACTCAAGTTGTGCACCGCACACCACGGAGCAAGTTTCTCCGCGAACTCGTTCATCGACGAGAACCGTGCTTCAACTTTTTGGCAGAGCGCGCGATCAATCAACTCGCCAAGTTCCAATGGCAGCTCAGGCCGGCGCTGGCGGATTGGCTGCGGGACTTCAGTCGCCAGAATTTTGAGCTTCTTCAGCGGCGAGTCCTTGGGATGGGAGCCATGAGGAGGGACGCCGGTCAGCAGGCGATACAACGTCGCCGCCAGGGAGTAGATGTCGGCGCGGACGTCGACCTGATGGCTGTCCTCGAACTGTTCCGGGGCCATGTAGTCGAGCGTTCCCATCAATTGGCCCACGGTGGTGAGGTCATCCACAGGCGCCTGCACGCCGCTCAGCAGGGCCAAACCAAGGTCCAATAGCTTTACCGAGACCTGCGATGTACCCAGGACCGAGAGCATCAGGTTCGACGGCTTGATATCGCGATGGACGACGCCTTGCTGATGGGCGTATTCGAGTCCCAAGGCCGTTTGTCGCGCGATTTCACAGGCGTCGGCCACGGATAACTGACCGCAGAGACGGCAGACCCGGTTCAAGTCCATGCCCTCGACGTACTCCATCACCAGAAAGTGCGTGCCGTCGACTTCACCTGCATCTGTCGCCTGCACGATCGCCGAGTGGCTGAGTTGCCCGATGACACGCATCTCGCGCTGAAAGCGGATGACAGCTTGTCCGTCACCGAGCCGCCGCGCGGGCAACAGCTTCACGGCCACCAGGCGGTCCAGTCGTGTGTGCACGGCTTTGAAGACCGTGCCCATGCCACCAACTCCGATGGGCTCCAGCAGCCGATAGTCTCGCAGGACGACAGGCGGTTGCTCTGAGGACGATTTCGATGTGGATGGGCCTTGCCTGACCGATCGGGATGAACCCGACGCTTCAAGGGCTTTCACTCGTTCCAGTGCGACAGCCAGTTCGGGTTCTGGATTCACGCCAGAGCTTTGAGGAACTGCTGTCGGTGCAGGGGCTTTCAATCCACTAGTCAGCGTATCGACGGCGCTGTCCAATCCTGCGACGGTCGCTTCGCAAGTACCACACTCGTTCAGATGACTGTTGATGAGGTCACTTTGCTCGTCAGGCAGCTTGCCGAGCAGGTAGTCTCGCAGCGTCTGGGCATCAAAACAAACGGCATTCGACATGATCGAGTTCTCCGAGCGACCGGTGCCGCGACAGACAAAGTCGCGTCTGAGAATATAAACGCGGGCGCGCGACACGACTTTTCTAATCGAGCAAAGTTTCTGGTTCCCGGCTTCACGATTGGTTTTTCCACATGCGATGGATTCTCGGCGCGATCATTCTGCTGATCGTGGGCTTCACCATGCAGTGGGGGCTGCTGGTCTACGCGATGTGGGCGCTGCTCGGCGTCATCGCGATCAGCCGCTACCTGGCCAAGCATTGGATCGAAAGCGTCGTGGCGGTGCGCGAATGTAACCGGGACACGGCTGAAGTCGGCGACAAGGTGGCCGTGTCGGTCACTTTGACCAATAACTCGGCGATTCCCATCCCGTGGCTGCTGCTCGAAGATTCTCTTTCGAACGAAGCCCTCGCTCAGCGTCCGCCGCGCTTGAAAGTGGATGGTCGCCGCCTGGCGCTCCTGCAACTCGGCGGCCACGGTCAGAACGCGCTGCTGTATCAACTGACATTCGCCATGCGCGGCTACTACCAGTTGGGGCCGCTGCTGATCGAAGGCGGCGACTTGTTCGGGCTGCATCGTCGCTTCAAGGTGGTCACCGAGCCGGGTTACATTCTCGTCTATCCCAAGATTGTGCCGCTGGTGGGGTATGAACTTGCCTCGCGTCGGCCAATTGGCGAGATCAAGATGACGCATCGGCTGTTTGAGGATCCCACTCGCGTGGCCGGAGTTCGTGAGTATCAGCGTGGCGATGCCTTGAACCGCATTCACTGGAAGGCCACAGCTCGTACCGGCAAGTTGCACAGCCGTATTTTCGACCCGTCAACGGTGGCTGGCGCGACGTTGTTGCTGGATTTTCATCGCGACATGTACCCGTTACAGGGCGAGCCGCATCGCTCGGAGCTAGGCATCACGACAGCGGCATCGCTTGCGAATGCGCTCTGCCAGATGGGTCAGCAGATCGGATTGATCACCAACGGTCGCGACGCCGTCGACCGCATTCGTGAAGAGGGGCATCGACGCGAGTTCAAGTCACGCGATTCGGCGAAGAGCACACTCGGAGTTTTAGATGAGAACATCCGGCTGCGGCCGGTCATCGTTGAGACACGGCGGGGCGTCGAAACATTCGAGCGTATTCGCGAAACGCTGGGACGGCTGGAGCTGACGGACGGTTTGACACTCGCTCAGTTAATCGTGGAGGGCGCGAGCCGCATGCCGCGCGATGCAAGCGTTATTGCGATTCTGGGCGACGTCACCACCGATTCGGCGATTGCGTTGGGGAACTTACGTCGCAGCGGTTACGCGGTGACTGCGATTGTCATCCTGTCCGAGGGCGAAACGCAGTTCGGACAAGACTCCGGGGCTCGTTTCCGGGACGCCGACGGCATGCTCGACAAGCTTGGTCGACTGTACGCTGAAGGCGTTGCAGTGCGGCACATCGACAACGAAGTTGCCATCTCGCAGCTCTGCTCGCGGCAACTCGTCGGCAAGTTCTGAACGCTGCTTTGAATCGGATGGCTACTCTGGTGTTGGTGCGGCTTTCTTCCTGCGGCAGAAGAGCAGACCGACACCGGCGAGACCTGCCAGTGCCATGGAGGATGGTTCCGGTACGATTGGAACTCCACCAACGTTGCTGGCGTTGTTGACGAATGATTCAGCACCGCCGTTCGAAAACCCGCGGACGTACAGGCCAACGCGAAGCGAGCTGCTGGCCATCGCGTTCAGCACGTCAAGGTACGAACGTCCGCTGGCAAGCGTCATGGTCAGGCCGACGGATTCACCCTGATTAACGCCCGAAGTGATCGTCGAGGATTCTGAGTTCAGACCCTGAGAGGTGAAGAAACCGACGTTGCTCGCATAGGGCAGAGTGTTGGGACTGGCTCCGGTTTTGAACGACACACCGGACGAAGGGTTCTGGATCGACGACAGGCTCGTCAGCACATTCACCGAGTTGTCGAAGTAGATATCGGTGATCGACATCGACTTTGATCCGGTGTTGCTGAAGGTGAACTTCACCTTGCCCGATCCTGCGTCGCTGACATCAACTTTGAGCTGATTCGCGCCGGCGGTGCTGTTCGTGGCACTGTTGTTGGAAATGCTCCAGAAGCCGTACTGCATGCCGGCTTCCGCAGAAGCGGAAAGGCAACTGACGACTAACGCCAACAACGTGATTTTCAAAGCTCGCATAAGACTTCCTTAGATCGTACTCGCTGCACTTATGAGTCCGACTTAACTCAACTCTACGACTTGATTCATGCATAGACGCACGGGTTATGCGCCTCAATCTGAACTTCTGAAGTGATACTCTTAACTGTCGAGCCGAGCCGACTTGTCAGCTCAGCAGATGTCAAGAACCCACCCGCTCATGCTGTTGCATTCACCATGCCGTGTTTCAGCAGGCAGGTTCGAATGCAGGAATCTCCCTGTAATTGTGACGTTCCATCGCCGCGTGAAGCTCCACTGCTGTTGCCGTGGAGCACCGACGTGTGGCGTGAATGCAACATGCCGATTCATCCGTAGCAGCCCGGTCACATGGCTTCTCATGCGACCTCGGTACAACCGACGCGCCGCGTTCCCGCTGCGCGATCGTTTGCCGTGAAACCGACAGACTCCCTCCCGGTGCGTCGTATGTTTGGCACACGCAGTGTTGGGATTCTGTCTATTGACGTTTCCCAGCGACGCCCAGTTTGTCGGACTGAGCATCGAAGAACAGACCTTTTCAAGGCTCTGTTTCGAGTTCCGTTGCTTCGGCACCGGCAGACTCGGCGAGGTATGACAAACCGTTTCCCAGAGCCATCCCTGAAAAGGCAAGTCGCGCAGATCATGTCGACCACTACGAGACCACACGCTGATCGGCTTATGCCGACCTTGCTGATTGCGCTGGCTGCTGTCGGCGTCGCGTGGTCGTATTGGTCCACCTGCGGGGCTCTGCGTGAACGCTGGGATGTCGATTCGCTCTACGCACACGGCTACGTTGTTCCAATTGTGGCGTTAGGCATGCTGTGGTGGCGCCGCGATCTGGTTAGGGCTGCCTGGTCGGACGGCGAGGCTTCGCGTGGCTCGGTCATCGCTGGTCTGGGCTTGGTGGTGACTTCTGTCGGGGCTCGGTTGGCCGGGGCGAAGCTCTACATCGAATTCATAGACGCACTGTCGATCGTTCCGTGCATGGCGGGATTGACTCTGCTAATCGGCGGTTGGTCGCTGTTGCGAGCGAGTTGGCCCTCAGTGCTTTATCTGGCATTCATGGTGCCGCTGCCGTTCCGGCTGGAGAACGTTCTCAGCGGCCCCTTGCAATCTATCTCGACCTTCGCGAGCACGTACTCGCTCCAGACGCTCGGCTTCCCAGCGACTGCGGAAGGTAACGTGATTGTGATTAACCAGTCTCGCATCGGCGTGGCCGAAGCGTGCAGCGGCTTGCGCATGCTGATGGTCTTCTTCGCGACTGCTGCAGTTGTTTCGCTGTGTTGTCGGAAGCCGGTGTGGGAACGCGCAGTCATTCTTGCGAGTGCGGTTCCGATTGCCGTGGTCTGCAACGTCATTCGCATCACGGCGACGGGCGTGCTCTTTGAAACGGTCGGCAAGGCCATTGGCAAACTTGTTCTGCACGACTTCGCGGGCTGGTTGATGATGCTGCTGGCGATCGCCTTCCTGAAACTCGAAACGTGGTATCTGTCGCGCTTGCTGATTGAGCCACCTCAACCCGAACAAGTCTCGGTTCGCCAGCGAACTGTGACTACGAAAACTCAGCGGTTCGTCTCGCCGCAGCCGCACACTAAACCTGTCGAGACCGAATGCCTGGTTAGTAACTGAGTCGTTCATTGTCCGGGTGCCAGGTTCAACACTCGGAACTGATACTCTTCACTGAGATTTGAAGCCATTATGTCAGACTACGACTTCAAGCCATTTCAGCCGATCGGTGGATTCAATCCGCCGCCAGCATCCGTGCCCGCAGCAGCGTCAGTGGGACGCCCGGCTGCGCGGCCCAAGGCGGATCCCAAGAAGGCGAACCCTGTGCGTCGTGCGGCCCAGTTTGCCGAGCCGATCTCGCCGCAAGCCCTGCTGTTGTCGCTGAAACGCGTGTGGAAGCCAGCACTTGTCACGGCTATTCCCGTGATGCTGGTGGCCATGGCCGTCGCGTGGTTCATACTGCCGGCTCACTACAGCGCCTTCGCATTGCTGCGCGTTGCAGCGATTGAACCGCGAATGGTGTTTAAGACTGCAGAGGAATCTTCCGACTTCCCGACTTATGTGAAGACGCAGCAGGCGCTCATCAAGAGCCGTTTCGTGTTGAATGCAGCTCTGCGTCGACCTGGTATTGCGGATCTACAGATCGTTCGCGACCAGAAGTTCCCGCTGGAATGGCTGGAGAAAGTTGTTGGGGTAGACACCTACAACAGCCCTGAAATTTTGCGAATATCGCTGTC
>CAYLTY010000328.1:0-7226 GCA_964386705.1 uncultured Planctomycetaceae bacterium | reverse complement strand
GACGAAACCACGATGGAACGAATCGAAATTGTAGGTGTCGCGAATGTGGCGATGGAGACTGACCGAGTTAAACTGCGTTAACAAGTAGATGCGGTTCAGTCCGCTGTTCAGGCAGTTGGAAATGGGAATGTCGATCAGGCGATATTTTCCGGCCAGCGGAACGGCAGGCTTGGAACGGTATTTGGTCAGGGGATAGAGGCGCGTCCCCTTGCCGCCGCCAAGAATCAAAGTGGTCACGTTCCGCATCGCAGCCTCCTGGGAGTATTTCTAAGTTGAGCGCGTCAGAAGGGAGTGGCCTTACGCCAAACTGTTTTCAAAGTGTAACGTGAATTCCCACGAGTTGCACCCGACTGACGCCGTGACCGGATCTGTACCGCCGCGACCGGTCAAATCGCGGAATCGCGAACTCACCGATTGGGGGCCAACATTTTCGTTTAACCCCCGAGCCAACGGCTACGGTGGCGCTCAGGGAATCGAAATAACGTTGCGTGATCTCGGGGCAGCAGCCCGGCTGCTCACAGCAGCCGGGCTGCTTGGGCGAGGCCGCATGCGCCCCATAATCTTGAAACGCTACTTAGAGAACAACCGAGACTGCTTTCTGGAATGCCATTGAGGGAATCTCCGTTTCACGCCTTTCAGCGACTGACTGTGCCCTTTTCCGATCGATCGGCCCTCCAAACAACACCGTCGCCGGTGGCTCCAGGTTAAACGATCAAAGGCCACGCCGCGTGCGCCGCGATCCGAAGCCTGACACCTCAAAATTTTTTTCCCAGTTCCGATTGCATCAGCGAAAGGTTTCGCTACACTGGCGATAGCGAAGCCTTTCGCTACCTGATGTGTCACAGGGTCAATTCGGAGATCAAGGCATGCGCGAACTCGGCTCTTCTCAGCCAACTGCCGTCGAGTTGGAAATCTTGCGGATCCTCTGGGAGCTGGAACCGTGCGGGGTGCGTGAGGTTCACGCGCGACTCGCCGAGGCTAAGGGGACGAATTATTCCACGACCGTGAAAATGCTTTCGGTGATGCTGCAGAAGGGACTCATCTCGCGCAACGAGAAAGTGAACCCGCATCTGTACCGCGCCGTGTTAACCCGGCAGCGGGCCGGCAAGAAGTTTCTCAGCGAACTGATCGAGAAAGTCTACGACGGTTCCGCCATGAGCCTCGTGCTGCAGGCACTCGCCAGCGGCAAAGCGTCGAAAGCGGAGATTGAAGAAGCCCGCAAGATGCTCGACGAGCTGGAGGGCAAATCATGAATCTCCTCTTGGCGATGAATTGGCCAGTATCGGATATCGTGGTGGAACGCCTGGGCTGGGTGCTGGTGCATTCGCTGTGGCAGTTCACTCTGGTTGCCATGCTGGCGGCCGTGATCGTGCGAGTGCTACGTCGCAACTCGGCGGCCACACGTTACACAGTATTAACTATTGCGCTGGCCGTGTCCGTTGCAGCTCCAGCAGCAACCTGGGTGTGGTTGCCGATTGACGTGACGAATCACTCCAACGATCTGGCGAGCCGGGTGTCGTCAGCCCCCGGACTTGAATCGGATGTCGCGACTGTTCCGCAAGCAGATGCCATCCGTCTCACCGGGGATGAAGCAGCATCCCGTGAGGCCGCGGTCAGGGGCGCGATCATTCGAAATTCTCCGGACACGGATTTAATAGCGAAGACTGCGTCGGGCGGTGAATTTCGAAACATCACTGCCCCGACCCCTCTACCCTCCTGGTCGGACCAATTGAAAACCACATTGCAACCGTGGTTGGCATGGCTCGTCGGCGTCTGGAGCCTGGGTGTCGTATTTTGTTCGCTGCGTCCAATGCTGGGATGGTACACACTTCGCCGACTGCAGCGCGTGGGCGTATCGCCCGTCCCGGCAGACATCCTGGCGGCCCTGCAGCGCATCGCCAAGCGACTGGGTTTGCGGCACTCCGTGCAAATCCTGCAATCGACATTAGCGCAAGTGCCCGTCGTCGTCGGATACCTGCGGCCGGTCATTCTGCTGCCGGTGAGTCTGTTGACCAACATCCCTCCCGCCCAGTTGGATGCGATTCTCGCTCATGAACTCGCGCATGTGCGGCGTCATGATTTCGTGGTGAATCTGCTGCAGACGCTGGTCGAGACACTCTTCTTCTATCACCCGGCGGTGTGGTGGCTGTCCAGTCGCATTCGCGTCGAGCGCGAGCATTGCTGCGACGATCTCGTGGTCGCGGCACTCGGCAACCGCCTCGAATATGGCCGCGCGTTGCTGGCGATTGCGGAACTCCATGGTCGTCCCACGCTGCTGGCACCGGGGGCCACCGATGGTTCGCTGGTCACGCGGATTCGCAGGATCGTGGGATTCAATTCCCGCAATGCCGACTCGCGACACGAGTTTCTGCGGTTGAGCGAACGCTGGCCCGTCGGGTTGCTAAGTGTGGCCTGCATCGGCGTGGCATTAATGCTGTCGATAAACTGGGGACTCGCGGCCAAGGATGATGTGCTGACGAAAGCCGAGACCGAACAACTGCTGGTTTTGACTTTTCCAAGTGACAGGTCTATCGGTGAAGTCGAGACACGTCCGATTTTGGATGACGGATGGAGCACCGAGAAGCGGTACGAGAATTGGAAAGCATCGACGCCAGCAATCGGCAATGTTCGGATTCCAGCGGAACATGAAGTATCGCTGACCGTTCGAGATGACACCGACCATTCCCTTGCCTGGCTGGATCAGATTCCCGCGGAGGGACTCTGCAAACTGAAATTGAGCTATCGGAAGATCTCCGAAGAGGGACTGCGGCGCGTCGGGCGACTGGTCGGCTTGCGGGAACTGAAGCTCGAAGGCGTTCGCCTCAACGATGCCGGAATTCGGCACCTGGCGACGCTGACGAAGCTGCGACATCTCGATCTGGATGGCTATTGGGTCTCCCGGGCCGAGTCGCGAGTCCACGACGAGTCATTGCGGGTGCTTTCGGAATTGCCGCTGCTGGAATCGTTGAACCTGCGAGGCACCGCAGTGACGGACTCGGGAATGACATATCTGGCAAGGATGAAGTTGCTGAAGAGTCTGAATTTAAGCGGCACGGGCGTGACGGACGCCGGGTTGGCGCAACTTGAATCGCTGCCGTTCCTGCTCTATTTGCAGCTCGGCAGGACGGACTTCAATTCGCAGGAAGAAGCTGACGAATCGAAACACTTTACGGACGCGGCGCTGCCGCATGTGGCCAAGTTGAAGGGATTGAAGGCGCTCACGTTGGATGGTTGCAGCATCACGGATGACGGATTGCAGGCACTGCGTGACATGCCGGAACTGGTGAATCTCTCGTTGGGATGGACAAAGATATCGGGCCGAGGTCTCGCGCATTTGGCCGGGCTACCCCAGCTCAAGTGGATTTCGCCACCACCTGCCTGCGATGACGCTGCCGTGGTGGAACTGGCGAAGATCCGCACACTGGCCGGTGTGTTCTGTAAATTCGAAAACGTGACGGACGACGGGTTCCGCGAACTCGCCAAGTTGAATCGCCTGGAACGACTCAGGCTGAGCAGCCAGCATATGACGAATGTTGGCCTGGGCCACATCGGCGCAATGCCGTTGCTCCGCGAACTCATCATCGAAGAGACCAACCCACGAATCACGGCTGCGGGGATCACGCAATTCGCGAAGCAATCGAACATCGAATACTTGGCGCTGCGTGATGTTCACCTCTTCGAGACCGAGGACGGACACGCTCCGAGCCAGATCAATTTCGCGTCCCCCTTACAGGCATTACGCGACCTGCGAAACTTGAAACACTTGGAACTCGGCCGCTTGATCGTTCCAAGTGACCCGATGTTCGAACTCGATTTACCAGTGCTGGGAGAGTTGAAATCGCTCGAGCGATTGGAGATCGACCACAGCCCGATGTCACCCCGCACTCTGGCTTATGCCAGTCGGATGCCCAAGCTGACAACGTTCCTCTATGGTGAAAACATCGTTCAGGACGCGGATGTCGTGAATTTGCAGGGTTTTCCAGCGCTTCGAAAGCTTTCACTGGCATCGACGCGTTTGACTGATGCAGGGTTGAAGTCCCTGACGCGATTCTCTCAAATCGAAGAGCTGACGATCGGTGGACAGATGACGGACGCCGGTCTGCTTGCACTCCAGGCGCTGCCAAATCTGCGCTATTTGGAAGCTGCATCGCCGCATGTCACGGCAAACGGATTGCGTGCCCTGCAATTGGCGATGCCGTCACTCACTCATGCTCGTCGGTACTCGTTTGAATTGCCCAACACGATCGACGATCAAATTGCGCTATCGCTCCGACATGGGGTGCCACTTGCCGAGCGACGGCGGTTGGCATTAGAGACTGCGCAGCACGATTATGTGCGTCCCCTGGTGGTGTTCGTCGATCCCGGCAATCCACTCACGACGGCCTTGTTCACGGTTTTGAAAAGACTCGCTCGCACCGAGGATCAACTCGACCGGCCGCTGACCGATTATGCCCAACTGTGGGTTCAGGTGGCCACATCCGAAGATCTGGCGACCGCGCATCGCGAATTTGCCTTGCCGCAACCGCTGACGGAAACACCGTCGCTGGCCGTGTTCGATACGAACGGAGTGCTTGTGGCGAGCACGAGCGTTCCGGCCGATTCTGCTGGCCGATTGGATTTGAAATCACTGGGTGAATTCCTGACCAAACACATGCTTCAGCCACCCGACGCGGAAGTCTTGCTGAACGCTGCCTTGGCGAAAGCTCAGCGCGAAGGTAAGCGGGTTCTGCTGCAACAAACCGGCATTGGTTGTTACCCGTGCCGCCTACTGTCGCGGTTCATCGACCAGCAACGCGCGATCTTCGACGAACACTTCGTGACGGTTCAGATCGATTCGTACCGCTGGAAACACGGAGCCGAGGTGATTCAGCGATTTCGGCCGCACAACGGCGGCATTCCGTGGGTCGCCATTCTCGATGCGCAGGGCACAAAGCTCGGCACATCGGACGATCCCGACGGCGAGAACTTTGGATTCCCCAGCGAACGCTCGGCGATCGACAGGTTCATCGCGTTGCTGAGACACACAGCACCGAAGTTGACTGACGAACAAAGTGAGACTCTGACGAATGCACTCAAGACCGGGAACGGTTTGGTCGAAGTGCCCGTAACTGTGACGTCGGCGGGGGCCGCGACGGGGCAGTCCAGTGGCCAGCCAGGGCCATCTTCTGTGGTGGCGTTACCTACTGCCGCAAGTTGGACTTCGTTCCGCCACGATCTCAGTCAGACTGGCGTCGCAACATCGCCGCTGCCCGACAAGCTGGAAAAACTGTGGGAAGCGGACCTCGGCGATGAGATCCTGGGTACGGCAGCGATTGTCGGAAATCACGTGTTTGTGCCGTGTCTGTCGGGTGAGCTGGTTTGCCTCGATCGACAGACGGGTGGTCGAATTTGGGCCTATCGGTCGGTGTCTGCGGTGGAGAAGAACTCATTCGCTCCGGGATTCAAGACGTCGCCAACGGTAACGGCAGATGCGATCTACCTGGGTGATGAGGCAGGAGTCTTTCATGCCATTGACCGAGCCACGGGAAAGCCGCTGTGGACGTATAAGACCGAGGCCGAGATTCATAGTTCGGCGGCGGTGTTCGGTGGCCGGGTGCTGTTTGGCTCGTACGATCAGCACCTCTATTGTCTGCACGAGACCGACGGGACACTGGCCTGGAAGTTTGCCACGAAGGGCAACGTCCATTGCTCACCTGCCATCGTGAATGGTCATGCCATCATCGCCGGCTGTGACGAACACCTGCGAGTCATCGAGATCGCCACCGGGACCGAGAAAACGGATATTCCACTGGGAACTTATCTGATTGCGTCGCCCACGGTCATCGACGACCGAGTCTATGTGGGTCACCACGGCGGAGAAGTTCTGTGTGTCGATTGGAAGTCGAAAAACATTGCCTGGCGCTATGCGATTGGAAAGGGTGAGTTGTCCTTCCATTCATCTGCCGCGGTGACGGACAAGCTGGTGATTCTGGGCGGCAGCGACAAGCAGGTCCACGGCATCGAACGCGCCACCGGGAAGCCCGCCTGGACGTTCGCCACAGGGGCCAAAGTCAACAGTTCCCCCGTGGTGGCTGGTCAGCGCGTCTTCGTTGGCTCGGAAGACGGCAACCTCTACGAAGTGGATGTCGCGACGGGGGCGGAACGCCACAAGTACAACCTCGGCAGTCCCATCACTGCGTCACCGGCGATCGGCGAAGGTGTGCTGGTGATCGGCAGCGAAAGCCGCGATGGAAAAGTCGTCTGCTTCGGAGGACCACGAGTGGCTCAGGCGCCAGCGGGGTCCGATCTCCCGAAAGCCGCGGATAGTACTGCCAAGCCGGCCCCGAAGGCTGAACCTGAGCCTCCAGCGGCGGCTGTCCTTCCGGAACAGATTCACGTTGTGGTGCGTGATTCCAAGGATGCGGCGGTGCGCTTCGCAGGTGACTTGAAGTTCACAGAGAAGCGTCAAGCCCTGCGCGTGCCGGACACATTTCAGCTTCCGTTTGCGAAAGTGCTTTCCGTCCATGTGGAGAATTTCCGCCGTCGAGCGGCCCGCATCGACGTCCTGTTTGATTTTCTGGGCGAAGCGAAGGCCGAACGACGCATTCTCGTCGATCTGAAAGGACTCGATGCCGCAGGGAAGACGATCTATCACACTTGGCGACTTGGCTGGGATGTTCGCTCCGACGCGGTGCCCGAGCGCGTAGGGAGAATGACGATCATTCGCGATTTTTACAGCTCGGTCTGGATGGAAATTCCCGAGCATCTCTTGCCGACGCTTCACACGCTCGACATCGCCCTGCGGGAGTTGTCGCCCGAAGACCGGAAGCACTTCCCGGACCAGCCGTCGAAGACCAACATGACGGTCACACGCCCCGACGGCGAAGGTCGCTTCACCGTGTCGTTCGACAATCCCATCGACAACAACAAGCCCGGGATGTGGTTGCTCAGCCCGGAGAAGAATCAGGTGATCTTCCAGGTCTTCGCCAAAAACGCCGCCGGCAAGCTGCAGGAAAAAATATTCAAACAACTCACGGCTCATCCGACGGGCGGCTATCGGGTTGACGTGCAAGTGAGGCCCGAATGGTTTGACCATTCGTCAGTGTCGGTCACCTTCGTCACGATCCAACCCAATCACGATCAGTGGGTCAATGACTTCTTCCAGAAGGGCAAGGGCACCACTTACAAGGGCCTGTGGTTGGGCGATGGCGGACAACACACCGCTGCGCCGCTACAAGCCGGACCTG
>CAYLTY010000327.1:0-7317 GCA_964386705.1 uncultured Planctomycetaceae bacterium | reverse complement strand
ATCGCGGCGAATCGTCGCATGTTGCAGGCCGAGCGACTGGCAGCCATCGGGCAGATGATGACGGGACTCGTGCATGAGAGTCGCAACGCGCTGCAGCGAAGCGGGGCGTGCCTGGAGATGCTGAGCTTGAATCTGGAGGGGCAATCGGAATCACTCGACTTGCTGGCGAAAGTACAGAAAGCTCAAAAGCAGTTGCACGAATTGTTTGAGCAAGTCCGTGACTATGCTGCCCCGATCAAATTGAGACTTACTGTCTGCGACGTCCGAGACGTGTTGGAAGAAACCTGGGAGAACCTGTTTTGGATCAGGCAGGGGCGAACCGCTGCATTCACCATGCGCCGTGATCTTCCCGTGCCGCTGTGTGTCATTGACGCAGGCCGCGTCGAGCAGGTCTTTCGCAATATCTTTGAGAACTCGCTCGCGGCTTGTACCGATTCGGTACGAATTGAAGTTACGTGGAAAGCGTCTGTTCTTCAGGGACGTCCCGCATGGCAGTTTTCCATCAGCGACAACGGTCCCGGCATGACCACCGAACAGCGTCAGAAAATCTTCGAGCCTTTCTTCACCACAAAGCCGAATGGCACTGGGCTGGGCATGGCAATCAGTAAACGCATCATCGACGAGCACGAGGGACTCATATCGGTCAATGAGTCCTGCACCGAGGGAACAGAGATCGTCATCACGCTGCGCGCATCAGAGCGCACTTCCTGAGACGCTCAGGGATGTTCCGCGAGCGGTTTCATCATCTGAAGGACGGCGTGATTCGCCCGCAGGAGTGTGCGGGCTGCCCGAATACGCTCACCCCGCCGTCCCTGTTAGGGTTTCGGTGCCGGAACTCCGCCACATTGCAGATGCGTGCGGCTACCAGGGAATCTCGACCTTGCGCTTACGACGTTTGTCAGAGTTACTGAGTTTTCGGCATTCCGTTCGCTGAATGACGCCCGCATTACAAACGGGCCAAGTCTCAGTAACGAGGAACAAACATGAGCACCCAAGCGCCTCCCATCATTCACGACCATACCGGACTGTTGTCACAACTTGAGGTCATCAATCAGTGGTGGCCCGATTCACATCAGAAGGTCATTGCTGGCATTCATTCGCGTGAAATTCAGGCTCGCCTGAAAGCCCTGCGAGAATCTTTGATGGAACATTTTGCCGCTGAAGAATGTGAAGGGCTCCTGCCCCAGGATGTGCGGCTTGAACCGAACGATGTAGGCGTCGCGGTGCAATTGCTGGGAGAACATCAGAGCTTGCTGGAGCAACTCAACTTGGTAATGCAGGTAACGCCGCGCTCGGCGGGCACTCTTGCTGATTGGGCTCTGGCGCACCAAGCGTTCGACCGATTCAGCGAGCGGTTGACACAGCATGAACAAGCAGAGATCGATTTACTCCAACGAGTGTGTGACGAAGAAACCGGCGTCCCAGATTAGGGACGTAGTTTGAAGACCGCGCTCATGGTTCTGGCAGAGTATCACTTCGAGTTCCACGGCCTGACTATCGCCCATCAACGGGATTCCCACCTTCCGAGACTATTGCCTGAGGTTCGTGATGCGTGCGATGCTCCTCGAAAGCCCTGGTCAGCCGCTGCGTTTGGCCGAGTGCCCGATTCCCAGTCCTGAGCCTCATCAACTCTTGGTGAGAATCTCTGCTTGCGGGGTTTGTCGTACCGATCTGCATGTGGTGGATGGCGAATTGGCTAATCCCAAGAGACCAGTCGCTCCCGGTCATGAAATCGTAGGCGTTGTTGAGCAGAAGGGTGAGGCGGTCGGACGGTTTCAAATCGGGGATCGCATCGGCATTCCATGGCTGGGGCATACTTGTGGAACTTGTCGGTTCTGCCGCAGCGGGCGAGAGAACCTCTGCGAGTCCGCGCGCTTCACGGGGTATCAATTGGACGGTGGTTATGCGGAATACACCGTGGCAGATCAACATTTCTGTTTTCATATTCCCGAGATGTACTCCGATGCCGAAGCGGCGCCTTTGTTGTGTGCAGGTTTGATTGGATATCGGTCGCTGGTCATGGCTGGCGACGCTCAACGTCTAGGGATCTATGGTTTCGGAGCGGCGGCTCACATCGTGGCCCAGGTAGCTCGGTTTCAAGGCCGTGAAGTTTATGCCTTCACTCGCCCCGGTGATCAGGAAGCCCAGCAGTTTGCGCGCGATCACGGAGCGATCTGGGCGGGTGACGCGACCACTGCTTCGCCTGAGCTGCTGGATGCGGCGATCTTGTTTGCTCCTGCTGGCGAACTGGTTCCGGCGGCGCTGCGATCTCTTGATAAAGGTGGGACCGTCGTCTGTGGCGGAATCCACATGAGCGATATTCCCAGCTTCCCTTACAACTTGCTCTGGGGCGAACGAGTGGTTCGTTCGGTCGCGAACCTCACGCGTCGCGACGGAGAAGAGTTCCTCAAGATTGCTCCGCAGATCCCGATTCGGCCCGAAGTGCAATTGTTCCCGTTGGCTCAAGCGAATGAAGCCCTGTCCGCGCTGCGTAACGGGCAAGTGCGCGGCGCCGCTGTGTTGGTAACCTCCTGACTGCCTAGCGTGCGGCTCATCAGCGAACGTCTCGCCAGAACTCACTGCGGGACCTCTTCAGCCTGCTGACGTATGATGCAGCCCTTGAAGGAACTCGTGAGTTAGAGGTGACAATGAGTGGTGAGTCGACGGTTCCTCTGCCTGACTTGATCGCGGCGTTCGCGCAGCCTGACGCGTATCCTTATAGCGTGGATCATGTGGAAGTTCGGCAGACGCATATCTCGCTTGTGTTTCTGGCCGGGCCTTGGGTCTTCAAGATCAAGAAGCCGGTGCGTCTGCCCTTTCTGGATTTCAATTCGTTGGAGCGGCGCCACTTCTTCTGCCAAGAGGAAGTCCGCATCAATGGGCCGTTGGCGCCCGACGTCTATCAGGGAGTCGTGCCCATTCGAAAGGATGCCAACGGCATCCACTTTGGAGGCGAGGGCGTCATCGTTGAATGGGCGGTGCAGATGGAGCGACTTCCGAACGACGTCACATTGGACGTCAGGCTGCGAAGTGGCGTCTTAACGAAGGACCAAGTCACGCTTTTCGCTCGGCGAGTGGCTCAGGTTCATCAAGCTGCACGCCGAGACACGCAAACAGCACGGTGGGGACGATTCTCTGTCATCGCCAAGTCGGTTCGGGAGAATCTTGACTATGCGAGGACGCAATACGAATCGGCAATCGCTACTTGTGTTCTTGATCAACTTCATCAGGCCACAGAGCGCTCGCTTGCTTCTCTGGGTGATCTGATCGATCAGCGGGCGTCTGCGGGTTTTGTCCGCGAATTACACGGAGATCTGCATCTCGACCATGTGTATCTCTTCGAGGATCGTGAACCGCCGCGCGATCTGCTGATGATTGATGCCATCGAGTTCAATGAAGCGTTTCGCTGCATTGATGTCGTTGCCGATATGGCCTTCTGTTTAATGGACTTCGAAGCGCATGGTCGTCGAGACTTCGGACGTCACTTTGCGGAGACTTACTTCACAGCCACTGGCGATGCTGAGGGGCGAGTCTTGTTGCCACTCTTCTCGTCGTATCGCGCCGCGGTTCGCGCGAAGGTCAACGGAATGCTGGCGAGTGAGAGCGAGGTCAGCGATGCCGATCGGAAGGCAGCCTTCGATCGCTCTTCCGCATTTTGGTTATTGGCATGGGGACTGCTCGCCGAGCCCAACTTACGCCCTGCGTTGCTGTTGGTATCAGGCCTGCCGGGGACTGGTAAGTCGGTGCTCGCTCGTCGTCTTGGCGAGCGGGCCAACTTCGAAGTGGTTCGCTCTGACGTCGTGCGAAAAGAACTCGCGGCAGTGAGCTGCCCTGCCGCCGCGAACTATGGTGACGGCCTGTATTCGTCGGAATGGAATGACCGTACCTACTCGGAATGTCTACGCCGCGCGGAGTTGCTGTTACGCAGCGGCAAGCGAGTGATTGTTGATGCCACCTTCTCAAACGACAGTCGCCGGAGAAATTTTCTCAACCTGGCCGATCGGCTGTGTGTTCCGGTGCTGTGGCTGCTCTGTGAAGCCAGCGAAGAGGCAGTTCATCAACGCCTGGATGCGCGCCGTGGCGATGCTTCTGACGCAAACTGGTCCATTTATCAACAGGCCGCTGAGCATTGGGAAGTGCCACAGCCACAAACGCAACAAGCGCTCCGAGCAATCGACTCGAACGGTTCTCCCGATGAAGTGTTGGCTCAGGTTCATCGTCTGTTGATCGACGAAGAACTGACCAACCCAAACTGAGTCACTCGTTTGGCGAGTGTGGCTGGCCCCTGATTTGTGAACTCTTCACGGCAGCGGCGGAGGTGGCGCAATCGTTGACGCTCCACCACCGCCACTTTTGCCGATTATTAGAATTCATCAATGCGACGCGGAGACCACCACTCACCAGTCGGTGTGATCCAAAGCGGACTACCATCCGGCAGTTCAAGCACTGGAGGCTTCGGATGCGCGCCGTCGAGATGGTGCAGAAGATCATGTCGGTCATGGCTGGGCAAGTCCTTTGTGGCACCGACCTGTTTGTGGATCTCAGCTCGAGTCCCTTCAAACTCAAAGTGCCGAGACTGTCCATCATTGCCTCTGAACTCAACCACTAATTGCAAACGTTCCTGACTCAATCGGCGAATAGAGATGAATTCAAAGCCTTCAAGATTTGCTTCGCTAGGCTTCAGGGGCTGCAGTAAGTTCCATTGAGGCCAGGGAGCGAGCGTCCGCGGCTTTCCGGTCAGCACCTGACGATCATCGAGAGTCACTTTGGTTTCAGCGATCTTGCCGTGATGCACGAAGCTAATAACGACTTCGTGTCCCGGACGATCCGAGCGTACGAGCTTGATGAGTTGCTCAACCACGAACAACTTCTGGTCTCCGTAACTCACGAGAATGTCGTGAGCATGTATTCCCGCTTTAGCCACGGGACTATTCGGTGCCACGGAGACAACCAACACGCCCTGCTCTTTATCAAGAACACCAGGCAAGTGAGCGCCTAACGATGCGTGCAAGGGCGCAACACTCAACCCGAGATGTCCCTCGTTCCGTGTTTGGGCCTCGATCACTTTGAGTGCTGGTACCGGTTCATCGGCCGCTTTAATGCTAGCCACTGCGGTAGTGCTGACGACCAACGCCAGCATCGCGTGATGCAGGAATTTAACTCTCATGACGATCCTCCATAATGTCGTTGAAGAAGAGTTCAAATTGCTCTCATGCTCGAATGTGTAAGCAGAGAGACGCCATCTGGGATTCGTCAACGCAGATCGTGTGCCAGTCGCAGGATGTCTGCACGTGAGAAAACGCAAATTGTATAATTGCCAAATCCCTTGATTCGTAGCGAAATCGCAGAGTCCTCGGCCGACCTGGACATTAATGAGAGGTGCGCGTTGTCGCCGCTCGGTCGGCAACCTCCGCAGTTCGTGCGGAACCGTGAATGGAGTGTGTCGAGAACGCACGCAGCACGTCATTTTGCTATACTTTCCGATGAAAGGTTGGGCGTCCGACTGCCCAAATGAGCCATCGCCGCATAGCTTGGAAATGGGGGTGCGAATGGCTCATTGATCTGTCCAACGCGTGCGGCGTCGAATTGCCGCTGCAGCTCCTGAACTCGGTCTAGCAGATCGAGCACTGCGGTTATTCCGAGCATGTTGATACCGAGGTCGCAGCTCAGACGTCGTCTGACTCGCAGACGTGTGACACAAGGAGCTTCAAACCAAAGTAGAGCCATCGCCGCTCGCGCAGTCGTTTTATGGTGCGATGTTCGACAAACAACTGAACCAGCGCGACTGGCTTCTCGGCAGCGTCCACGAGAGATCCAAGCGTGAGAACACCCGCCAAGCTTCCTTGCCGCCATTGCTGCTATCCCGCAACGTTCAACCGGCACGGAGTTCGCGACCTCATCTTGGAAATGCGTTCGTGCTCAACTCGACATCTTGATCCGCGAGCCTGTTCCTGCAGGGATATCGCCGTTGCAACAGTTTGCGGAACGAAAGGAACTGGCTGAAGTAGCGAGCGTTTCCGCACAAGACGGCGCAGTCCTGAGCGAACTTGTGGCAGATACAACAGAAAGTGTTAGGCGGACTTAATGAGAGAAAAGACCCGGATTGAATTGGCTCTGTTGCTGCCCTCCGTACCGGATGCGCGCAATGCGTGTGTGACGAGACTTTGCGAATTGCTGAAGGGTCATGAAGGAATCGAGTCAGCACACCCTACGAGTATCAATGGCAAGGAGCCCGGTCAAATCTGCATCCATTATGATCCAGATCGAGTGTCCGTCGGCGAAGTCCGGGATCTGGCACGCCGTGTAGGGGTGCAACTCGACAATCGATTCGGGCACATGCTTCTTAACTTGAAACCGATGCATGCTCGGCAGTCCCGCAAGGTTGAGTCGCGAGCGAGACGACTGAACGGTGTATTAGAAGCGGTAGCATCTCCGGTTGGCTTGCTGCGTATCGAATTTGATCGCGAAGTCATCGATGAGGGCGCCGTCCGAGCTTCGGTAAAGAAGTTAGGTGTGCGAATCCTCGAGAAGCCGAAGCCGAGCACGCCATCGGAAGTACCTAGCTCCGCGCGTAAGCCTCTGGGTAAAGATGGCGAACATCCGCATGGAGGAGTGTTTAGTGAGCAGGGGGAGTTGGTTCTCGCCGCCTTGTGCGGAGGCTTCCTGCTCATTGGGTGGTTACTACCAGCCTTCGCGAACGTCACGCCGTGGGTGACGTTGAGCTTTTATTTAGCCGCATACTTCTGCGGCGGCATTTTCCTGTTTCGCGACACGATCAAAGATATCCGAGTTGGTCGGTTTGATATCGATTTTCTGATGCTAGTGGCGGCTGTTGGCGCTGGTGCCATCGGCGAATGGGCTGAAGGCGCTCTACTCATCTTTCTCTTCAGTCTGGGGCGCGGGCTCGAACATTTTGCAATGGGTCGCGCCAGACGAGCGATTGAAGCTCTAGCTAAACTGGCGCCCGAAACCGCGTTGGTTCGCAGTGGGAACAGCATCAAGGAAGTGCCGGTCGAACAGCTCGTACCTGGGGACGTGGTGATCGTGAAGCCAGACGAACGGCTGCCAGCGGACGGGTTTGTGATTCAGGGAGAAGGCAGTATCAATCAGGCTCCAATTACGGGTGAAAGCGTGCCCGTCGATAAGCGGCCCGTTAGTGATCGGCAGAATGCGGCGGCGAATCCGGATCGACTCGACCCGCAACACCGTGTTTTCGCGGGCACCATCAATGGAAGCGGTGCGTTGGAGATTCAGGTTACGAAACTTGCTAGTGAATCTACGCTTGCCCGTGTGGTCCAGATGGTAAACGAGGCCGAG
>CAYLTY010000326.1:0-7447 GCA_964386705.1 uncultured Planctomycetaceae bacterium | reverse complement strand
TGGGCCGACGCCGGCATGGATGTCATCGCCGGCGAGACCATGACGTTCTCCGCCGAAGGCACCGTGACGGTCGCCTGTCGGGACAAGTGGGGACAAGGTCCTGATATCTGTGTCGGTCCAGAAGGCACGTTTCTGGTTTCCGATGGCATCGCGATGCAGCAGTTTCCAATGCCCAGCGGCCTGCACGGCCCGGCGGCCTGCTTCGCAGTCATTGGTCGAGTCGGCAACGGCGAACCGTTCTACATCGGTGGAGCCATGAGCCGCATCGCCATGAACTCCGGCCGGCTTCAGCTTCGCGTGAACGCGTTTGACGCGGCTCATGTAACTGGGTGCTTCGAAGTCCAGATGGAGGTCACGAAATACCCCGGCGTGGCTTCGGTCGCTCCGATGTGGATTGAACGAACCATCCCGCCGACGACAGCGCCAGGCACACCACGAGGCTCGTGCCGAGTGATCGTCTTCTATGTCGATGGCCTGCGTCCGGACGTCGCTCGTGAAATGGTGGCGATGGGACATCTGCCAACCATCCGCGAACTCTTCGTCGATGGAGGGACTTGGTTGAAACACAACTTCACGGCCTTCCCGTCGGACACCATCACGTCGAACGGGACAATGTGGACCGGTTGTTTTTCCGACCGGCACGGATTGAAAGCTCAAGTCCGCTTCAGCCGCGATCGAGTGATCAGCGAATCCTATCTGGAACCGCTAGGCCCGTCGCGCAGTTCCAAGCAGCTCGGACCGATCGGCATCGATCGTCTGGCATTGCAAAGCGAGAAGAAGCTGCGTAACGCGATCGATGGCGAGGAAAGCAGCGAGAAGTGGTATCGCCGCCAAGTCGTCGAAACGCCGCCGATCTACTCGTTCCTGCGGCAGAACGGACAGGACTGGGCGACCGGCGTGTTGCCGATCATGACCGAAGTGCCACCGCCGCTGTGGACTCGCAGTCTGACGCGCGAACTGCCGTGGTTCGAATCGCATAACGCCTGGCATTACATCGACGATGCCAACGCGAACTATGCCATTCGCCACCTGCTTACTCGCGATATTCCCGTGACGGTGCTGTGGTTCCCTGAGACGGACTCCGTCAGCCACAAATGCAGCCGCGGTCAGTTCGGCGCGACACGACGCACGATCGTGCAGGCCGACGAACTCATCGGCAGCGTAGTGAATGAACTCAAGGCGACCGGAAAGTTCGAAACCACCAGCTTTATCTTGGTCAGCGACCATGGACATCACGGCGGCCGGACAACTCACCTGCGACACTTCGACATCGCCAACGACTTCCTGTTTCCTCCGCGCGAGATCGATTCATCCGGCAAATGGGTGGGTGGAGGCATGGGCTTGTCCGTTCGCATGCACCGCTTCTGGAATCGGCATCCTGAACATCATCAGCGCGAGTTCGTCTTCGTCGACGGTGACTCATCCGGCGTGGCGCGGCTCTTCTTCCCCAAACGCTGCATGCAGGCTCGCGACTGGTCTGGTCCCAACCGGCCGGGCGATCTGTTGCGCTATGAGATCTCCGACAATCTCCCGCCCGTGAACCTGATTGAAACGCTCGCGTGTGTCAAATCCTGCACTGGCGAACCAGCCATCGATCTCGTACTAGCGAAACTGGATGATTCCTCGATCCTGATCAGCACCTGCGATCGCGGTCAGGCGGTGATCGATCGCCAATGCGATCAGGCCGGGGGCTGGCTGTACCGCTATCGCCCCGTCAGCAAGATCTGGAGCGACGATCGCGGCGGCGTCTTCTTCACCGCCACTGACCGGGCCGAGAACGATCCGTTACGGCTGATTCAGCACTTAGGTGCGTCGAGCCTTGGCAAATACTACGACGAACAGACTTGGCTGGCGTTGACAGCCGGGGCGATGTATCCCGACAGCGTGGTCGCGCTGACTCGGCACATGCTGTGGCAAGAGCCCCTGAAGGAGCGTGAGAAAGAGTACGCGCCAGACATCGTCGTAACCGCTCGGCCCGGCTGGTACTTCGGTGTCGGCAGCACTCCTGGTACGAATCATGGCTATCCGCTCTATGACGCCATGCACGCCTCGTGGTTCGCGTCTGGTCCCGGCATCCGTCGCGGCGCCGTACTCGAAACCCCCACGCGCCTCGTAGACCTCACCCCGACCATTCTGGACATGATTGGTGCCGACGTACCGTTCGAGCATTTCGATGGCGTACCTCGTCGGCAGATTTATGAGACCGACCGCGATCACGAACTGCCGTTGCGCGGAGTCAGTTGGCACGAACTCGACCTCGGCGGCTGGAGTGAACTGAGTTACCAGCCGATCGCGGATTCGGAGTACAAACCGAAGAGTATCAATCGCCCCGAAAGCCCGTTGGACATGAGCAACGCGGTCTACAGTATCGCCGCCATCGCCGACACCAGCGTGTTCCGCATCTTTGATGATGTGATTTCACCGCTGACCGGCTCGTATGCAGAACCCGGCGTTGCCCAAACGAAAGCCGACAAGATCGACGCCAAGTTGCGACGCAGCCCTTCATCGGCGGCTAAAGACACCAGCACTGCGTTGAACATCCCCGAGGCCGCAGTCTCAGACTACACGATCACGTCATTCGGTAATATGCGCCGTATCAGCGGCGCCGTCGACTGGCTGCAAGGCCGCACGGACGCGATCGATCGCCACCTCGCCGGACCATTCGGCAAAGACCAGACCCACCCCAACAAGCTCGTGAACAAAGCTGTCGACGGCACCCAAAGCGGCTTCTGGGAAGGCTATCGCTTCGGCCAGCGAGTCATCGTCGAAGCCCTCGACGAAACCTTGTTGAACGGTTTCGAAAACACCGTTGACCGCTCCGTCAACAGCTTCCGAAAGATCCCGGCGGAACGACGCGCGCCGTAATGTTGGGCTCTCCCGCTACGATTAATAAGCAGCAACGACACACGCCATCTCGTACCGGAGCGACTCCAGCTAGTTCGAGTTCGTACTGACCGCTGCAGCCTCGAAATTACGCCGAAACTGCCAGACCGCTTCCAGAAGTTCGGTGTCGCTGGCATCCCAGAGACCTCGACCGTGCAGATCAGCGCACAGTTCTCCGACCGCCGCCATTAGTTGGCCAGCACGCATCTCCGGAACGATTCCCGACAGCTCTTGAAGCGCGGCGAATAATTCCGCTCGATGATCACTCTCACTCATAACTGATCCTTCACGCACGGTGAACTGGCACGACTTCGACGATACCGCCCAATCACAACAACCGGGACTGTTTCTCCAGATGCAAACTTCGCCATCCGAGTGGCACGAGTTACGCCATCTATGATTTCAAGAAGTCCGCTCGGATCTTCGTAGACCAAAATTGGCGGCATCCCATTCTTTAAAGACCCAAACCGACGAACTTGCTGCTGTAGCTTCCAAGGATCGGCACCACTCCGGCGACTCGGAGGCAACCGCAGTTCGCCTGGATCCACTTCTCTGACTGGGTCATTCATCTAGACACCATAGTCCGTCCAAACACCCGCCTCAATTGGAACCTTCTATTCCTTCTTGGGACCGAGGAGCGTTTCGAATTCAGGCCTTCCTCGCAGGGGAGTCAGGTCCGCGTCTTCGCGGATATGACTAAAATTGTCGTAGCCGGCGAAGATGGCTTCTTTCAGGCACGCGAGAGACAGGGCGAGCAGTTTGTCTCGCTCGGGGTCGGCCTCAGACTGAGCGGACACGCTATGGGAATAGGCGGTCGCGGCTAGCGCGTACGCACAGGCGGCGTTGTAGAGATTCTCTTTGTCTTTCGGCTCCAGCTCTCTGAGCTTGGCGGCGGCTTGGGCGACGTCCTGATAGCGGCCTCGCTTGGCCAGCAGGGTTGCGCGGAAGGAGAGGAACGTCGGTAATGACTTCGGATCGACTTGCAGCAGTGAATTCCAGTCACCGGTTACTAGCTTTGACAGAACACAGGCTTCAATGCGTTTCTGCAGCAGTAGCCGCTGACCTTGCGAAAGTTCGACGAGTTGCTGGTTCTCAATCATCTTGTCGAGCACCGCGATCCCGGCCTGAAACCGCTCGATCGCTGCGTCATAATTGCCGAGTTCAACCTGCACCTCGCCGAGCTTGTATTCGCTGACCATGACATCGCGCTGGATGTCGGCGTTGCGCGGGTCGGCTTCGGCCAAAGCGCGGCGGATCTTCAAGCCTGCCTCAAAGCTTTGCACGGCCTCAGCGTTCCGCCCCAGCTTGATGAACACGTTGCCCAGCTTGTTGTGCGTCAACGAGAGATCACGCTGCTTCTGCGCGTCGCGCGGATCAGCATCGGCCAGACCGCGAGTGATCTTCGCACTCTCTTCAAACAACTGGAGCGCCTCGCTCATCCTTTCGAGGGTGAGCAACACGTCGCCCAAACGCTCCAGCGAGATAGAAAGATCGCGTTGCTGCTGAATATCCGAAGGATCGGCAGCGACGAGTTCCCGGTTACGTCGTAACGCGTCCTCGAACTGCACGACCGCCTCTTTCGTCTTGCCGAGTGCCAGGCACACGTCGCCCAGCTTGCTGATGGAGACGAACAGGTCACGCTGTCTCTGCACGTCGCGGGGATCTGCTTGAGCCAGCGTGCGACGAATCTTGGCGGCATCCTCCAGTTGCGTCACCGCGTCATCGGTCCGACCGAGCATGAGAAAAAGATCTCCCAGTCGATCGCAGGCCACCGCCAGATCACGCTGCTTTTGAGCGTCTCGCGGATCCGCCGTGGTTAGTTCGCGGCTGATCTTCAGGTCGGTTTCAAACTGCACCAGCGCATCGGCCTGGCGACCAAGTCTCAGGAAGACATCGCCCAGCTTGCTATGGGAGACGGCCAGATCCCGCTGCTTCTGCGTGTCACGCGGATCCGCTTGAGCCACCCCACGATTGAGCTGCAAGCTGTTTTCGTACTCCCGCAGGGCATCTCCCGTTCTGCCGAGTTTCAGAAACACAGTGCCGAGCCGATCATGGGAAGCCGCCACATCTCGCTGCCGCTGAACGTCACTGCGGTTGGCCTTCAGCAAGGTGTCTCGAACTTGAAAACTGTCCTCAAACAATTTGACAGCTTCGTCCGTGCGTCCCAGTTTGAGCAGCACGTCGCCGAGCTTGCTGGACAAGATCGAAAGATCACGCTGCTTGTCAGCATCTTTGGGATCACTCTCAGCCAGCGAGCGACTGATCTTCAAGCCATCCTCGAAATGCTGGTGAGCCACATCCGTTCGCCCCAGCCTCAAGAAGACTTCGCCCAGCTTGCTGAAAGAGACGGAAAGATCTCGCTTCGCGTTCTCATCGTCGGGCGCCGCAGTCGCGAGTTGCTGACCAATCTCGTGGGCACGTTCATAGAGACCTTTGGCGATCTCCACAGGCGAGTTTCCAACCTCTTTACCTGTGCGGTCGCCAGTCGCGTTGTCGAGAGCCGCGACGTCATGACTGCCCTGGCCGAGTATTAGAATCGTGTCCGCCAGATGAATCAGAGCGTACATCGTGTTGCGGTCGACGGCCGACTTCTCTGCAAACTGGCTGGAGACTTTTTTCAACTGCGGCAGCGCCGTCGACAGCAGTTGATTTCGGACCTCGGCACCACCCGCCACGTTTTCCAGGCTGTTCGTGAGATCGAAGATCACGGCGTTCAAGGTAGCCAGCGCCAGTTGGCTCTGTTCGCGGGCAATTTCGGCCCGCTCCGTCGCCAGCGTGGAGGCTTCACGTTCCTTCGTATTGGCGGCCTGAAGTTGCAGATTCTTCTCTGAGACTTCGGTGGCATGACGTGACATCACCGCCGCCAGAACGCCCAGGCTGACAGATCCAATCAGCAGGGTCGCAGCCGTCGTCGCCACCAGCGTGCGATGGTTCTTCATCCAACGCTGCGCGCGAATGCTGAGCGGCTCGCGCAGCACGGAAACCGGTTCATCGGCCAGGAAGCGCTGCACATCCGCCGCAAGGTCCTTAGCCGTCGCATAGCGCTGAGCCTTGGAATACGCCATCGCCTTTTCGCAAATCGCGTTGAGCACAACGTGCACGGACGGGTCTCGCTCTTTCGCAATAGGACTGGGCTCATCCGAAATCTGTTTCAGGTACGCGTCAATGCGACTCGGCCGACCACTGCTCGGTGCAGCGCCGTTGGCGTTGGTCGTCTCCTTCAACTTATGAGGTGGCTCGCCAATCAGGATCTCAAAGAGGATCGCTCCCAAACCGTAGATATCGGTCTGAGCGTCCATTTGGTCGACTCGACCGCGAGCCTGTTCCGGAGCCATGTAGGGCAACGTACCCGGAGTCGCACCCGCGCGAGTCTGATCCGACGCCGCCTCTTCCGTCAGCACAACCGGCAGCGAGTCTTCATCCGCACTGCTCACCTGCTTCGCCAGTCCCCAATCGAGCACGATCGCTTCGCCGTACTCGCCGAGAATGATGTTTTCGGGCTTGAGGTCGCGATGAATCACCCCACGCGAGTGCGCGTAAGCCAGTGCTTCGCAGATCTTCACAAAGACGTTCAACAACTTCGGCAACGACAGCGGATCCAACTGACCGGCTTTGCGACGTTCATGATGAGCGCGAATCGCCTTCGTCAACGTTTCGCCCCTGACCAGTTTCATGGTGTAGAACGGCCGGGCGCCGCGATTGACCTCATACACCGGCACAATGTTCGGATGCTGCAACTGGCCAGTGATCTGCGCTTCTTTGATCAACCGCCGCATGGCCTGTTGCGACGCCGCGGACATACCAGCCTTAACCTCTTTCAGAGCAACTTCCCGCACGAGTTCGTTGTCTCGAGCGAGCCAGACCTGACCCAATCCGCCTTTGCCGACTTCGCTCAACCATGTGTAACGAGTCTTGGGCAGAGCTGATTGCGGGAGTGTTTGACCTAGCGTCTCGATCCGTAGCGGGTTGCCTGAAGCGGGCATGCTCAGCGTCGCTTGAATGTCCGTGTCTTCAACATCCTTGAGAGCGTCGGAAACCTCGGCGCGCGTGGCTTCGTTCAATGTGGCAAGTGGATCGCTTTCGTGCTTCGCAAGTTTGCGATCAACAGCCTTCTCAACGAATGCCCGGTCTTCAATCGTCAGCCAGCCACGTTCGACCAGCGACTCCGCCAGCGGCTTCGACTTGTCTTCAGCCCAACCTCGACACGCCTCCGTCAGTTGCGTGAGATCGATGAGTTCATTCTCAAACGCCAGGACGGCAAACAACAGATGACGCTCGGTGGACATATCGAATCTCGGCAGACCTCAGAGGGGCGAAGAGCCCTTCCGTGTCAGTTGGCTCTCTGCGGAGTGAGATTCAACGCCACTCCCGCTGATGTCTCAAGCATCTGGCCAAAAAGAAACAGGAAGCCCCGACAATTCGAGACTTCCTGTTCGCAATCTAATCATCACCAAACGCTTACCTGGCGTTCTTCACGAAGCGATAGATGCCCTTGCCATTCGGGGCAACGGCCATGAAGTACTCTTCGCCTTGCTCGTCCTCGCCGTAGGACAGAACTTGCACG
>CAYLTY010000325.1:0-7488 GCA_964386705.1 uncultured Planctomycetaceae bacterium | reverse complement strand
GCCGACTGATCACCGCGCCAGCCGTTGACGATCGATGTGCTGTCGACGTTGACGATGTCGCCTTCCTTCACGCGACGCTCACTGGGAACGCCGTGGCAGACAACTTCGTTGATGCTGATGCACGAGCTGTTCGGATACGGCGGAGCACCGGACGGTCCGGCATAGCCCAGGCACGCTGGAGTGTGCCCGTGGTCCTTCGTGAAGGTGAAGATCTCACCATCAAGATCCAGTGTTGAAGCGCCCGGCTGGACCAGCGGTCGGATGTGGTCCATCAGTTCGGCGTTGAAGCGGCCGGCTGCCCTTAATCCTTCACGTTCTTCCTGGTTATAGATTGGAGGGCCTTTGGCCACTGTACCGCCCATTAATTTTGAGTAATCAAAAAGTGTAAACTTCTGTTGAACTGCCCGAGCCGTTCATGTCGAAAATCAAAGCAAAATCCAAGCTGTGCACAGCGTTATAGGCAACTTCAAGGGAAACGAAAACCTTGTCGGCAGTCAGCGCTGAACAGCTTCACCGTGCTTTTGTGATGCACGAACAAGCCGCCGATCCGATCGTTCGAAGGACTGAATCGTCATGGAAAGACACATCCGCCGCCAGACTGAAGCCTCTGCTCTTGGGTGGTGGACCGCGGCCGTGCGGCTGGGTGCGGCGATTTGCTCACTGGCAGCAGTGTGGAGCCTCCCTGCGTTTGCCGAGCAGCCCAGCGGCAGTGACGCCTTTCCGCAACGGGTCACACCGCGCGTGCGGATGACCTCGCTGGATTTCCTGCAGGCAGACGCTGAGCGTCCGTGGATCTCGGCGGCTGAGCGTTCCACCTCCCGCTTGCGTCTCGTGAATGACGAGGTGGAAGCACTCGGCCCGCAGACTCTGATGGAGTGGGCGGGGGGCGGCGGCGATGAAGAAGAAGGTCCGACGTCCAAACTCGACGGACCACTGGTGACCGATCGGCCGGACTTCACCGAGGCCTCGACGACCGTCGGCAAGGGCGTCCTGCAAATCGAAATGGGTTACACCTACACGCACGATTCCGATAGCGGCGAGACATCCATCGAACAGAGCTTCGGTGAACCCCTCTTCCGCTACGGCATGTTCGCGGACTGGTTCGAATGGCGACTCGCGGTCAAGCCGGTCCAGGTGCGCGAATCTTCCGCCGCGGCTCGGAACACGACGGCTGGCGTAGAGGACATTTATCTGGGTGCCAAGATCGCGCTCACGCCTCAGGATGGCATGTTGCCCGAGATCGCGATCATGCCACAGATGACAGTGCCTTCGGGCAGCTCTGCGTTTCGAGCCAACAAGGTCTTGCCCGGCGTGAACATCCTCTACGGCTGGGACGTCAACGACAACCTGGCCTGGGGCGGAAGCAGCCAATGGAACAACAGCGTTGAGGGCGTCGACGACACCTACGTCGAATTCGCTCAATCCTTCACGGTGAACTACCTCTGGACCGAGGAACTGAGTTCGTACACGGAATGGTTCGCGTTCTTCCCGATCTCCGCTGATGACGCGCAGAACGAGCACTACATCGACGGTGGCTTCGTCTACCTGATCACCAACGACTTGCAGTTTGATATCCGCGCCGGTGTCGGCCTCAATTCCGCCGCCGCCGACTACTTCGTCGGTTCAGGTCTTTCGATTCGACTGCACTAGCAGTCCTTGGGGCAGACAAGATTGTCCGCTTGCTTTGTCATTCCAGTTTAGATCGAGTTGTCAAACAGCCAGTTCTGAGTCTAATTTCACAGCCCGATGCGTTGGTAGTTGCTGAGGAATCTCACCGAACGGGCCAAGTGATGACGTTCTCTATCTCGCTACGAGCGTCCTGGGTTCTCGCACTGATCGTCACGCTGCTGGCAGTCGGTAGTTGGCGGCTGCAAGCTGAAGATAAGCCCCAGGCTGCTCCGGCTTCTGAGAAAGAAACGCTCGACGCGGCTGCTCGCAAGAAGCTGAAGGACGTCGTGCGGCTAGCCTTCGTCGCTGTGCACGACGGCTGGAGTTCCGACGAAGTCGTCTTGAATGACGACCTCAATCAAAAATTCATCGCGCACTGCAAAGAGCGCATGCCGGAAGCTCCGGCGTTTGACTGCAATTGGACGCTGCTGAATCTCCGCAAGGCGGGTGAGTTGTCGGACGTCTCCGCCACGCGACGCAGCAACGATCGGCATGACGACTATCTCCACGCGGCCGAGATCGCGGCGCGGTTTCTGGAAGACAAGCATTCGACGAACACCGATCGCGTCATCTGCGATCCGAAGCTGCGGGCTGAATTCGACGCACTGACAAAGGAACTCGCGCCGGATGTCTCGGCGTACAAGCTGCGGAAGGCGGCGTTCGCGTTGCGCAAGTCGCGACGCTTGTCGCCCGAACTCGTGCTGCGAGTCGCTTCATGGAAGAAGGAAGTGGTGGCCCACGCAGCAGACAAGGTGGCCGCCGATCCAAAGCTCATCCCGGATGGGCCGGGCGTGTATTTGTTTCGCGATGCCAGCGGGTACCTCTACATCGGCGAGTCCTCTGAGTTGCGAACGCGCTTGAAGAAGCATCTCGATAAGTCGGACCGGCAATCGCTCGCACGCTATCTGGCGGAGAAGAACATCAAGGACATCACCATCGAAGTGCATGTCTTTGATCCCGACTCAGAGGCCAAACAGAAACCGATGCGCCGCGCCTACGAATCGGACCTGATTCGCAGTCGTAAGCCGCGCTTCAACCTGGCGCCGTGACACTTAGTTCAGCCTCTCCGAGGCTGAACCTTCCTGTTCACTGCCACGGGCGATTGAACTCGAAGCTGGCGGTGCAAAGAGTGTTCAGTCTCGGAGAGACTGAACTACGAAGGCCGTTACTTAGGTTCGCCGGCCGGAAAGTGGATGGTCCGCCAGCGGCGTTGCTGGTCTTCAAGATGTGGCCAGTGCAGCTTTTCGTAGAGCTCGCGGCGTTTCTCCAAGTACCAGTAGTTGGGCGCCGACGACGGGATGTAGCGGTCCAGCCACTTCAGGGACTCGGCGTACTTGCCGTTCTTCGTCGCGCGGCGGATGTGAAGCAGGAAGTAGGCTTGCTCAGTCGTGTCGGCCCAGCGGGTCAGTTCCACGAACGTCTTTTCGAAGAGCGCGTCGTATGCCTTCTGATCGGCGATGGGCTTCTTCGCGAGCACCTCGGGCAGCTCCATGTGCCCCAACGCGCGGCCCTTGCGATAGAGCGTGTCGACCAACAGCGCCTTCTGAAGTTCGGCCTGTCGACGCTTCTTGGCGGCTTCAGAGTCGCCCTCGGCGGCGCGACTGCCTAAAGCCAAAGCGATGTCGTTCGGATTGAGCTGCGCGATGACCGCATCCGCAGCAGCGACAATGTCTTCGAGGCGTTCTTCGCGTTTCGCTGGATCGTCCAGCTTGTGCAGCCGCGTGATCACAATCGGCAAGCGAGTGTTCGGCGACTGTTCGCTGAGTTCCGCGGCCAGTTGATCGAACAGCGCGCGGTCCGCATCGATCGACAGTGACTGCAGAAGTTTCAGCTTGGCGTCACGGATCGTTCGCGCGATGCGTTCCTCAGCGTTCTTTGGTGCGGCTTCATCCGTCGGAGTCAGCAGTGGCGTTTCTGCCTTTTCACTGCTGGAACTGGCCGATGCGGCATCAACGGTGGACACGGTGGTACTGATCGGAAAACCGTTCGGCCGATCGGAAGCACCGCCGCGACCGTGATCGCCGCCATACTGAATGGTGCCTACCAAAACATCTCCGGCAAGCACGCTGCCGGGTAGTTGGCCTTTGGTGACGTTGCCCACGAAGACTTCCTGATGCTCGCCGGGCTTGAGCCAGCGAGTTGAGAATCGCTGCCCGCTGGTCATCGCGTCCAACTTGCTGGCGTAGATCGGGAGCGAGATCGCCGCCGGCAGCGGACGTTCCAGCACGACAGGCAGTGAAGTTAGTCGCTCCAGCTTCAAGTGTTCGAAGTGACGCACCCACAGCTTCAGGGTGTACTTGCCCTTGTTGAGCGAAACTCCGTGCGGCCACGCGTCGTCGGTCGCAACTCGCCGACCGTTCGGTTCAAAGATCGCCCACAACAGGCCGCCGAATTCAGACTCGTAGAGTAGTTCATCGAGTGATTCGAAATGTGGAGTCACCGAGCCGTTGTCGGATTGCTCCAACTCGTAGCTGAGTTCCAGCTCGCGGAACAGGCGCTGCTGGTCAAAGCCATCGCGGTCGGCACTGAGCAACTTGATCGCCGACTTCGTCGGCCTCAGGGAACGCCGATAGTTCGTGAGCCGCGCGGAGGGGCTCAACGACATCGGGCCACTCGAAGAAGCTGCGGCCACGTCCACGCGTACCGCTGGTTGATCCGGCGGCATGACCACTTGACGCTGGTCAGGCATGAGTCCCAGGAACTCCAGGTGATACTGCATCGAACACGGTCCCAGGCTGCTCCAGTATTGGGCGATCGCCAGTTCCATCGTTCGACCAGGCTCGACCGGAAACACCAGACGCATCTCACGGTCATGCCGCACGATGGCTTGGGTTTTTAACTCGTGATCTCGATACGCTTCACCGGGCAGAACTTGAACCGCATGCACCATGAAGTTCCGCTCGCTGACGGAATCAGCCGAGGGATCAAGCTGCAGGCGCAGTTCGGCCCATGTAGCATTCTCGGGGACGGCAAAGAAACGACGCTCGATCTGACCGGGAGCGAACTCGGTCGAGAACGGCTCCTTCCAATCAGCGGTGGCTCGCGGTTGATGCACACCACGTTCGGCACGCACAACCGCCACAGGCAAGCGGAACAACGGACCGCGTTCGCGATCATCGGGATCGAAGCCTTGGATCTCACCGAAGGATGCGCCGCGCGGAACGTCGTTGAGTTCAACTCGCACGCCGAACATCTGACCGTGTGAAGTCACCGTGACTTGCTCACCGCAGCGCAACCATTCCTGCGTTGAGGTTAGTTCCAGCCGCATGCGGAACTGCACTTTTTCTTCGCTGGTCACGTCCTCGTCGAAGGTCGGAGTAACAAGAACCTGGTACTCCTTCGGACGCAGAGTCTCACCATCATCGGCGTCTTCGAAGTCATCCCAATCACGCAGATAGATGCCGCGTGCGTTGCCGTTCATCGGCAGACGCACATCGAAGCGTTGCAACTCAGCGGTCTTCTGAGTGTCACGTATCAACAACTCGAAGGCCTTGTCGGTTTGAATCAACCCCGCGCCTTGAGCAAATACATCGGTCTCACCAACTCGATCCGCAGTATTGGCGAAGGCACGCTCGACACTGTTCGGTGAATACTTGATGCCCTTAGCCTTCAACCCAGACAACACCAAGGCAAAGTTGCCGCAGCAGTTTGGTGAGGCCATTGATGTGCCGTTCATGCGCATCGAACGATCGAGTGTCCAACGTGGCACCGGGGCAATCGCGGCGCCGGGGGCGAAGAGATCTACTCCAAGACTGCCGTCTGACGTTGGACCGCGCGACGTCCAGGTGAAACCGACACCCGGCAAGCGTTCGCGCAAGGCGTATTGAGCGGCCATCATCTCGGGCGAGATATAGGCGCCGACGCCGATGATCGACGTTGTGGTTCCGCCGGGGGCACCAACCGTCGAGAGTGCCGGTCCAGCGTTGCCGGCACTGGCGCAGAAGATGACTCCGTGCTTGTCGACCAGTTCGTCATACAGCTTCGTGATGAAGCCACGATCGGGAGTTCTGGTTGGCTCACCGAAGCTCATGTTGATCAGGTCGCACTTGTTATCGAGCACCGCCTTCGCCGCGCGGCTGAGTCCCGCGGGAGTTTCCATGCCGTCGATGTAAGTGTCACCGATCTTGACGGAGACGATCTGAGCTCCCGGCGCGACGCCGTTCCAAGCGGGTTCATTCGGGAAGTTGCCAGCGACGATGCCCGCCACGTGAGTTCCATGCGGGTTCGCATCGACGACCAACGACAGCGTCTTGCCGGAGTCGTAGATGTTGACCGCGAAGTTCAGCAGTGAGACGTCATCGAAGGTGCCGTACTGCCGCTCGGCGCGAAAGTTCGTCAGCAGTTTTTCATCCGACAGGTCGCCGTCTTCGTCGGTATCGACGACGGCTCGCCAGGTGGTTCCATCATGTAGCACGACGCAGTCATAGATCGGCCCCGGGTCGTTGGCCCCCTGCCCTGCCGCGATCAGTCGCTCCAACCGAGCTTCGAGTTCGCCCTTCTCGACCTTGGATGTCGCGGCGTCAAAGGTGGCCAGTTGTTGACGCAGGTCGGTTTCAAGTTTGCGTTGGGTGGCATCAAACCGTTGCTTGCGGTGCTCCTTGATGCGCGGAATCAGTTCTTGTGGATAAAGCTCATAGCCGAGCTTCATGCCGACGCGCACGTCCTGAGTCGGGATCTTCCAGTCGGGCGAAAGTTTCAGTGGCCGGCCGGAAACACTCAGCACGGAGTTATTATGGATCTTCCGCAACAGCGCCATATCGACATCGCCCGATCCCGTGGCGTCGACCAAGTCGATGACTTTGGGTTTACCGTCGGGCGTCTCTGTCAGCCCGTACGCTCCGGGGTCAACTCCCGTGTCAAAAATGGCGACGACCGTGCCGCGACCATCGTATTGCGGATGCTGCTTCAGAAAGCGGAGGGCTCCGGTTTCATGCTTGGGCATCAGACCCAGGAGCCGTGAATCACTTTCAGGTGACTCTTGAGCGACCGCGGCGGTGACGGAGAGGATCAGACCGAGGACGCTCTGAGCGAGGAGATGTCGAGGCATAACTTTCCATCATCAACGGTTGCAAAGTGCTGTGCGGCCATGTGTTAACAGCAATTTCATACCTCAGGATACTGCCTGCGATGACAAATTGCCCCCATTCACTCAAAACCGACACATTCTGCCCAGTCAATGTCGGTCAATGCGGAACGATCTAGTGTCCGTAAGCGTTCAAATTAATCTTATTAGATTCATTCATATTCGGTCTTGACTGCGAAAACCCATGTATGGGAATTCATGGCAGCACTCGTCAGAAGTTGGCACTTATTCTCACTTTTCCAGTTTCGGGAGCGAATGTGCGTCGATAACATCCCGCTTTCCGACCCGGTTCAAGGCTGTTGGGCTCACTTTGTAGAGTGAGCGCAGGGATGCCGCAGCACGAGCCGTCGCGTTCATTCCAGAGTTGCACGAACAAGACTGCCCCTCGCGTTGGGTGTTGGGCAAAAGTTCTGGCCACATCTGGAAGCATCCCGCCCAGATAAGTCAGTCGTTGGCAGTCTCTGCAACGATTGGCGAAACCACGAAGTGTGCAGCTCTTCGGGCTTGGATGTTCCACGTTGGATAATTGCGATCCCCGTGTATTCGTACCGGTGTCGTATTAGAGAGTTCAGAATTCTTTCGGTCGTGCGTAGCGACCGGTGTTTGTTTCACGATTCAGGTTTCAGTCACATGCAGAATATCGACAAAGTCCGCAACATCGGCATCTCGGCCCACATCGACTCGGGCAAGACCACTCTGACCGAGCGTATCCTGTTCTACTCAGGACGCATTCACCA
>CAYLTY010000324.1:0-7490 GCA_964386705.1 uncultured Planctomycetaceae bacterium | reverse complement strand
GGTGACCGCCATGCAGGAATCGCCGTTCGGAGTCGCATCGATCTTCTCACCTTTCTCCAAGTCGTAGATGCGCGGCCCCCAGCCGCGCGTGTGAGCACCGCTGAGCACGACTCGCCGCCCGTCAGGCAACGGCAGCATCTTTTCGACATAAGTGCCGATGTTGATCGTCTTAACCAGCTTGCGATCCGCAACGTTCCACAACCGCAACGTCTCATCGAACCCCACCGACAGCAGATGTGTGCGGTCGGGCATGAACGCGAGGTCGGTGACCGGCCCCGTGTGTCCGAGCAATTCCGTCACTTGCTCGCCGGTCTCCAGGTTCCAGAGCCGAATCGACTTGGCGTTGTCACATGACGCCAGCAGTTTCCCGTCCGTCGAAATGGCCAACCCGAAGACCATTCCCTCGTGGCCCTTCAGAACTCGCTTCTCTTCCTGAGTCGCGAGGTCCCACACGCGGATCGTCTTGTCGCTGCCACATGAGATTCCGTACCTCCCGCCGGGCGAAACGATCGCGTGCCCCGCCCCACCTTCGTGGCCAGTAAACCGCCCGACTTCGGTGAGGGCATCCGGCGATGCGGGCGCCGCTGGCAGCCGCGTCGAGCCGTCTCGCGCAACGAGGATCGTCTGCACCACGTTCGCTGCATCGTAGGCCTTGTCACTGAACTCGAGGCGAGTCGCCTTGCCGCGCAGCTTGAAGCGATGATTGTTGATCGAGATCTCGTTCTGATCATCGAAAAACTTGTACTTGATGAGCACGCCCGGCAGTTTGTTGCCAGCGCCGAAATCAACAGTCCCTTCGCCGCTGGTGCCCGGCTGCGGGACGTTGAAATTGCTGAAGCCCAGGATGGTGGCCTGCGGATCGCAGGCGATGCCCTCAAACACCACGAGCCATTTCGCGAATCGAAATGCGACTCGTCCTTCACGTCCGAGCAACGCAACCGGCACTGAGCCGCCGCGGTTGTTGCGCGGATCGTTCAAGTACGCGGTGACTTGAGCGAGATCGCTAAAGGCATTTCCGAGCGATCGCAGACCAGACGCAATCTGATCGGCGGTTGCTGTCGGATCTGATTGCCCCAGCACTTTGCCGCGCAGTTCGATGTCCTTGATCCAGACTGTGCCGGCACCCTCAATCGTGACATTCAGTTTGACGAGGTCCGGCTGCTGTCCCTTCTGCAGGGAGAACGGGATCTCGTACTCCGCCCAGCCATTCGTTCCGCTGACGACCTTGTTGAGCCCCTTGGAATAGAACTCGCCCATACCCGGAAAACGGGCCCACATCTCCAGGTAAGCTCCTCCGGTGACATTCTCCGTCTTCAGCTTCGCTCGATAGTAGAACGGCCCGGTATCGAAGTTCGGATTCGCGACTTCAAACAACGGCACTGAGCGGGCTGCTTGAGTCGTGATCTTCCAGCCGCCGTCATCCGCCACGACATCGCCCGCGATGGGATTGTCCGATGATTTGAATCCCTTCACGACGCTCAGTACTTCCGGCTTCCAGGTCGCCGTGACGATAGCCTGCCCCAGTCGCGTCATGCGCAAGCTGTACTTGTCGAGCTGCACTTCGGTGTCACGACCGATCAGTTCCAACTCGTAGTCGCCTGAAGGGAGCCAACGCACTTGCGAACCCGACTTGAGGTCAACCAATTCAACCTGCTGGCCGTCCTGCTTGACGCTCACTTTCACGTCATCAAACGGCGAATGAATCTCCAGTCGCCCGCGATTCGTCACGACGACGATCACGCCCGCCAGCAACGTCGTGATACCCAGCAACGCTGCTGCGACCATCTTCCCGATGCGACTGATGTTCTGCCGAGCAACCTGTGCGAACGGAGCCAGCGCCGCGACCACTTCAGCGGGGGTCTGGAATCGAGCTGCCGGGTCCTTCGCCAGCATCCGTGCCACGACACGAGCAAGCTCAGGTGGCGCATCGCGCCGTAACGTCGTCAGCGACGGCGGTGGCTCTTGAGCATGGGCCTTGAGCTTCTCAATCACATTGCCTTCATCGAACGGCGGCTTGCCTGTCAGTAAAAAATGGAGCGTGCAGCCCAAACTGTAAATGTCGGCGCGAACGTCCGCGGAATGCGCGTCGACGGCTTGTTCGGGTGCCATGTAGTCTGGCGTTCCCATCACGCTGCCCATCGTGGTGAGATGAGCTGCAGATTGAACTGCCGAACCAGAGCCAGCGTGCCCATCAGGAACGGTGGCAGCGTCCCGCTCATCCACCCAACCGCCTGCTTCGGCGGCAAATCCTGCCAGGCCAAAGTCCAGAATGCGAACTTGTCCCCGCGCTGCCCGCATCAGGTTGTGCGGCTTGATGTCGCGATGCACCATGCCCTTTTCGTGGGCATGCTGCAGGCCCGCAGCAGCCTGTCCAACGCACTCACAGGCCTCAGCCACGGACATCGGCCCGCGCTGCTTGACGATGCTGGCGAGATCAGTGCCTTCGACGAACTCCATCACCAGGAAGTGCACGTCACCCGCCTGTTCGGCGTCGAAAGCAGCGACGATATTCGGGTGAGACAGCTTCGCTGCGGCCTGAACTTCGCGACGAAACCGCTCCACGGCTTGCGACTGTCGCACCAGTTGCGAATTGATGACCTTGATCGCCACCGTGCGATTCATCAGCCGATGCTCAGCCCGATAGACGTTGCCCATCCCGCCGCAGCCGATCAGTTCCACAATGCGATAGCGCGGATGCTCCGCAAGTTCTGCGGGCAAGTCATCAGGTCCCAGCGGCTGACCGGATGGCACCAGCATCGTCGCGGATCGCGCGGCATCATCATCCGCATTCGCTGCGGCTGGTTCACCGCGATCTGCCGCCGTTGCGCTGAGCGGTATTACAGCCTCAGCGATCACTTCGCGCTGAGCGGCATCTCCCTTCACCAACCGTACCAGTCCGACAAACGTATCGTCCTTCAAATCCAGCAGCGTCTCACAACACTGCGGACACATCCCCAAATGATCTTCAACGCGCGACAATTCGGTTTCCGCCAGCTTTCCCTGCCCAAACGCAATCAGCAAGTCTTTCGGCGGATGATTCGAGGCGTCAGCAGTCATCTCAACACTCCCGTCCGGCCATGCTGGTATCAGCGGATGCAGGTCCAGTCAGCAGAACTCAATCAAGTTCTCTAGAGCCATGATTCACCGACGAATTCCAGAAATCAAAATCGTTCGGCAAGAGGAGAGTGCACGAACGGTGGGATTCTTACAGACAATTTCTCGAAATGTTTGCGTCCCACCAACTCGCGTTCTGACACGTCCCGCAGAACGATCCATTGTTGACGTCCGGATTCGGAGCTAACTGTCCAGTGCCGTCACCAATTCATCTGCCTTAACCCGATTCCCGGCCTCCGTTTCTTTTTCGCAAGGCGTCAACACGGGCTAAGATGCTGTTCTTAATTCGCTGACACGATCCCGGAACGCTGCCGGAACTGCACGCTCTCACTGCCTCCGGCAATGGTCGTGCATTCATGGAACTGTTTATGGCATTGCATCGAGTAAATCGCACGGCATCGGCTGAGACCGACGGCCCCAGATCACGCCGTGAGTTCTTTCGGGACGGGTGCTGCGGGTTTGGCGGACTGGCATTGGCCTCGCTGCTGCACGACGAGCAAGCTCGCGCAGCGATTGGCAGCCCGTTGGCCGCGAAGCAGACGCATCATCAGCCTAAGGCTCGCGCGGCGATCCTTCTGTTCATGGCTGGTGGGCCGAGTCATGTCGACTCGTACGACGACAAGCCGCTGCTCCGCAAACTGGATGGTCAGAAGCGACCTGAGTCTTTCGGCGAAGTGAAATACCAGTTCGTTGAGAACACCGCCCGGTTGCTGGGTTCGCGACGCTCGTTTCAGCGATACGGCGAATGCGGGACGTCGGTCAGCGACTTGTTCCCACATACAGCACGCTGCGTGGATGACATCGCCGTGCTGCGGTCGTGCTACGGCGACATGGTGGTGCACTCGGCCGCGCAGTATGAGCTGTTTTCCGGTCGCACTGTCCCCGGCTTCCCCAGCCTTGGTTCGTGGTTGCTCTACGGCTTAGGTACCGAGAGTCAGTCGCTGCCGTCCTATGTAGTCATGCCTGATCCGAAAGGAGCCTTGGAAGCCGGGCAGCCGATGTACAATCACGGGTTCCTGCCCGCGATCTATCAACCCACCATGTTCCGTCCGGGCGATCGTCCGGTGCTGAATCTGGATCTGCCCAGTCACGTCACCACTCAGCAGCGACGTCGCACATTGCAGCTCATTCGAGACTTGAATGAATCTTCGATGTCGCCTGCGGACGAAGAGTTCAACGCGCGCGTCAATGCCTACGACGTTGCCTTTCGCATGCAGACAGACGCCCCCGAGCTGCTGGACCTGTCGCGTGAATCTAAAGACACGCAGGAGCTTTACGGCATCGGCAAGGAGCCGACTCACGATTACGGACGCCGCTGCCTGATGGCTCGCAAGCTGGTTGAGAGCGGCGTGCGTTTCGTCTGTGTTGTTTCTGGAGGTGGTCCAGGCAACATGCAGTGGGACGCACACGGCGATATTGAAGAAAACCATCTCCGGAAGGCGGCCGAAACCGATCAGCCAGTGGCCGCATTGCTGACGGACCTCAAGCGGCGCGGTTTGTTAGATACGACCCTCGTCCTGTGGGGCGGCGAGTTCGGACGTTCCCCCGAAGCTCAATCCGGCAAGGGGCGCGACCACCACAATCTCGGCTTCACAATGTGGATGGCCGGCGGCGGCGTGAAGGGCGGCCAAGTGATCGGAGCAACCGACGACATCGGCCTGCGGGCGATCGAAAAGCCGTACCACTTCCGGGACATCCACGCCACGATTTTGCATCAACTGGGCCTCGATCAGCACAAACTGACCTACCCGCATCTCGGTCGCGATGAGCGGCTGACGTTCGTCGAAGGAAAACTGATTCGCGAGATTGTGTAACGTTTGAGGAAGTCCACAGGGCTTGCCGGTTTCGCAGGAATTATACTCTTGACCCTGGTTGGTGCTCGGTCAGGTTGAACCAAGGAATCGCGTATGCCGAATCGCTGTTTCCCTGCTGTGCTGGCGAGTCTGCTGTTCGTTGGAGCGGTGCGCGGCGCATTCGCCGATGATGCGGCTCCAACTCTCAGCTTTGAGCGGGATGTCGCGCCGTTGCTGACCGCTCGCTGCGCGAAGTGCCACGGCGGCGGCAAGCTGGAAGGCGGGCTCGACGTGCGGCGGCGGTTCCTGATCGCCAAAGGCGGCGACTCAGGTGCCGCGATCGTGCCCGGCAAGCCGGATGACAGTTTGCTGCTGCAGCGCATCACGTCGGGCGAGATGCCACCAGACAAGCCTGATCGCCTCAACGAGCAGCAGATCGATGTGCTCAAACGTTGGATCGCGGCTGGAGCGAAGACCGCTGCCGAAAAGGAAGCGCCGCTCGAAGAAGCCGAAGTCGCCAGCCGCGTCACGCCTGAAGACCGCAAGTTCTGGTCGTTCCAGACTCCGGTTCGACCGCCCGTCCCGGTTGTCCAAAACACCGATCGAGTCCGCACGCCGATTGATGCGTTCTTGCTTGCAAAGCTGGAAGCTCTGTCACCCACCACAAAGTTCAGCTTCAACCGCGACGCCGACAAGCAAGTTCTGATTCGGCGGCTCTGTGTCGATTTGCTGGGACTGCCGCCGACGATTCAACAGCTCGATGAGTTCCTCGCAGACAACTCGGACGATGCTTACGAGCGGCTAGTTGATCGTCTGTTGGCCTCGCCGGCTTACGGTGAGCGGTGGGGGCGCCACTGGCTGGATGTGGCGGGCTACGCGGACTCGGATGGGTATCTCGCCGCCGACCGGCTACGTCCTGAAGCGTGGCGCTATCGAGACTATGTCATCCGGTCGCTGAATGCGGATCTGCCCTATGACCGCTTTCTCACCGAGCAGGTTGCGGGAGATGAAATCACCGATTGGCGACGAGCCTCGGAACTGACGCCCGAGATGATTGACGGTCTGGTCGCCACGGGTTTCCTGCGAACGGCACTGGATCCGACCTATCCGGGTTACACCGAGCCGAATGAGATCCATCAGGTGCTCGCAGACACGATGCAGATTGTGGGCACGTCCTTGATGGGGCTGACCGTGCATTGTGCCCGCTGTCACGCGCATAAGTTCGATCCCGTGTCGCAGCGTGACTACTACGGCATGCTGGCCATGTTCACGCCGTCACTGGATCCGGCTCGCTGGCAACCTTCCGAGGTGCGCGGCATCGCATTGGCATCCGAGGCTCAGCAGTCGCGCATCACGGAATCGAACCAGAAAGCCGATGCACGCATCACCGAGTTGCTCAAGCAGTATGCTGAGTTACAGAAAGCGACGCGTTTGAGGCGGCTGCGTGAACTACTGGGTGATCGACTGACTGCGATACCCGCTGAAGAGCAATCGCAATTGGCGGACGTGCTCGCAATCGCCCCGGACAAGCGCAACGCGACTCAGAAGATGCTGGCCATGAAGCACGGCGTGCAGGAGTCATTGGCCGATGTGGATCTCGAAGCACGTTACCCCGAGTTCAAAGAGGACGGTGGCAAACTCAAAGCGGCCGCTGCTGCAGAAGCGGCATTGAAGAAGAACATCGTCAAGCTGCGCGGCCTGGCAGATCTCGACGACAAGCCGGCGATGACACACATCTTCCGGCGCGGCGACTATTCCAAGCTGGGCAACGAAGTTGGCCCGTCTGTTCCGGAAGTGCTTGCTCCAGTTTCAACCTCATTCGCACCTGCTCCTGGTTACAAGACCACAGGTCGCCGAGCGGCCTTCGCCAAGTGGCTGGTCGATCCGTCCAACCCGCTGACGGCTCGCGTGCACGTCAATCGCGTCTGGGCTCATCATTTCGGTAAGGGCATTGTGCCGACGTTGGCGAACTTCGGACGGTCGGGCGTGAAGCCGACTCATCCGGAGCTACTGGACTGGCTGGCGACCGAGTTCATTCGCAGCGGGTGGAGCCAGAAAGCTCTGCAGCGGCTGATTGTGATTTCCACGGCCTATCGGCAGTCCTCGGAACAGAACGCTGCCAAGTCACAACTCGATCCAGAGAACACGCTACTGGTATCGTGGCCGCCGCGTCGCGTTGAAGGTGAAGTCTTACGTGATTCGACACTGGCCATCGCGGACAAGCTGCACGTCCCGATGTTTGGTTCTCCCTCTCCGGTCGCTCTGCAGGGAGATGGTTCGGTCATTACTGCTGACGACACGACGGGCAATCGCCGCAGCATCTATCTCATCGTGCGTCGCAGTCAGCACCTGACGCTGTTCGATCTCTTTGACACGCCGATGATGGAGACGAATTGCACTGAGCGCAAAGTCTCCATTGTTCCGCTGCAGGCGCTGGCGATGTTGAATGGCCCGTTTGCCGAACGCAGCGCGACAGCGTTGGCGGATCGGCTACTCAGAGACGCCAGTAACGATGCTGATCGGATCGATCTGGCCTATCGCGGTCTGCTGGAATACCCCGAGGCCCCCGAAGAGTTCCGCAAC
>CAYLTY010000323.1:0-7699 GCA_964386705.1 uncultured Planctomycetaceae bacterium | reverse complement strand
AGAAGCTGGGTCCGGTGATTGATCAGCACACCGAAGTGGCTGCGAACTGCGGCAAACTGATCGCCGGTGCCAGGATCCTGCAAGTTCCCGTCTATGCGACCGAACAGTACCCTAAAGGACTCGGATCGACAATTTCCCAGTTAGCCGAGTACCTGCCCACGCGTCTGGAGAAACTCGAATTCAGTTGCCTGAAGTGCCTCAACTGGGGCACGTCATCGGACGACCCGGAAGGGCGTTTCAAGGTCGTGGTAGCCGGCGTCGAAACTCACGTCTGCGTGCAGCAAACGGTTCTGGACCTGCTGAGCTACGGCTTTCGAGTTTACGTCGTCGCGGATGCGGTCGGCAGCCGCAGGCCGCTCGACAAGCAGATCGCCCTGCAACGGCTCGCCAGCTTCGGGGCGATCATCACGACAACGGAATCAGTCCTGTTCGAGTGGTGCGAACGCGCTGGCACTCCCGAGTTCAAAGAAATCAGCCGACTCGTCAAATAGCCGAGGCAGACCTGAACTCTGACCGTTGTCGAACTCCGCGGCGCTACTCGGCGTGCGCGGGGGCAGCATCAACGCGAATCGCCGAACTTAGCGAGCCATCCGCGTGCAATTCCGCGCGGAACGCTCGATCTCGTCCCTGCTGCTTTGCCAGATACAGGCACTTGTCCGCGGCGTCCAACAGGTCGCTCGGTCGAAGTTGATCAAGTCCCGCACAAATCACGGCCGCACCGATCGACAACGACACCGAAATCCGCCGGTCACCGAAACGAAGCTGCAGCTCGCGAGTCGCGCTCTGCAACCGTCGGATGGGCAGATCGATATCCTCCGCGCTGCAACCACACGTCAGAGCGATGAACTCATCACCTGCGAAACGTGCCACCAGGTCATAAGACCGCAGGTAGCTCTGGCAGCAGCGAGCTACGGACGCCAGAACCAGGTCGCCCCGCAGATGCCCGAAGCCGTCGTTGATCTCTTTGAAGTGATCGACGTCCACAATCAGCACGCCCAGCGACAAGCCGAGTCGCGAGGCTCGTTGCCATTCTGATTCGAAGCGTCGTTCGAAGTGAGCTCGATTCGGTAGTTGCGTGAGCGTATCCAGCGCTGCCCGCGCAAGCGTCGGCTCCAGGCGATTCCAACTGAAAAGCACATCATTGTTCGTCATCAGCGCCACCAGCGACGAACCTTCGCGCACGGAAACGCAGTCGACTTCTCGCGCCGCGGCCGACGACTGCTCGGGTGGCGCTTCGGCTTGCGACTCCGCCAGATTGATCGGCAGTAACGATTCCACCGCCCGTGAATGCCACGCGGGGGCGATGTTGTCGTCCAGATCACGCATCGCATCTTGCAGATGCTGCGTCGACACAATTCCTACCAGCCGGCCGTCTTCACCCCGCACAACTGCGTGCCGGACCTCAAGGCGCGCAAAGAGCTGAGCCAGCTCCAGCAGAGTCGTCCCCAACTGGACAACAGGGGCAGACTGAAACTCTTCGAAGGTCGTCACAATTTGCGACGGGTTGAACTTCAGATTGGAAGACATGCCCGACTCCCGAACCAGGACTTCGCGACACCACGAATTGAGGGACCGTTGCACCACTGAAGCGTGTCGCGGTCAGCAGCGCGCACAATCCGCCCAGAAGTTCCTAGTTCGCGCCCAGTCGTGGAGCCGGACCCGAGTTGCGCCCATCTCCGGAATCCTCGTACTTGAGCGGACTCATCCGCAGCAGCCGTCGCGACCTGAGTGAGTCGACAAATCGCTCCAGCCATCGGTTTTCGCCCGTGCATGCGACCACGAACCCGCACATTCATCGATCTATCTGAATATTTATGAGTCCAAACCCTCATTTCGTTTGTCTGTACACATCGACCCGTTAGATTCAGTGTACGGGCGGGCCAATTTGCCGTAGCCGGCGGGAACTTCAGACTTTCACTTTCGTCATAATACTTCTTGTGACTGTTTGTTGTCGTCGGCGGTTGATTTGGCACCGGTTCCGATCTGAAGAAAACAACTGGAACAGGCTGGGATCAATCGTCAGGAGCTTTTATGGCCATTCTGGTCGTCTGTGATGACTGTGGTGATGAATTTCGAGCCAAGGATGAACACGCAGGCCGTAAGGTAAGTTGCCCTTCCTGCGGTACAGCCATCCGCATTCCAGACCCGGACAGCAGCCCCCGACGCGGCAGTTCCCGAGCACCAGCTCGCCGTTCCCGTTCATCCGGCTCATCATCGAGCGCCATGCCATCATGGGCTTGGGGAGTCATTGGCGGTGGCGGAGTGGTCATCGTCGGCCTGATAGCAGTCCTGCTGTTTGGAGGGGGGGCTAACGACGCGCCAGCTCCCAATGCTGTCGCGGTAGCCCAACCCGCTCCCGCAGCGACCGCAACCGATCCCAATGCAGCCGCCAGCGCCGCCCCTGCCGGGCACGCAGCAGCCCCCACGACTCCTCATGCGACTGCTCCGAATACAGCCATCGCGACGGCGACTCCCACAGGTACGGCTCCGGCAAATGCAGTACCTAATGTTCAACCAACGGCGAGTATAACCCCGGCTGCCGCCGGCCATGCCGCTCAACCCGTAGCCGCAACGACGCCTACAACGACTCCAGCTGCAGGACACGGCGCACAACCTGCCCCTGCAACGACAACTCAACCAGCGGTGGCCGCTACGACTCCAGCGGGTACGAACCCGGCAAGTGCTGGCACCCCCGTGCAGGGGACGGCGCGCGACAAGCCTTACGCGAGTATTGCCGATCTGGTTGAAGCCGTTGAACCTTCCGTCGTTCGCATTTCGATTGCGACTGCTGAAGGAGAAGGCGCGGGCAGTGGGTATGTTGTTGATACCGAAGGCACCGTGGTCACCAACTACCACGTGGTTGAAGGCGCAACACGTTGCACCGTCCGTTTCCGCGATGACAAGAAAGCCGAATATCCTGTCTCGGGCGTGTACTACCTCGACGACAAGCGCGACATCGCGATCATCAAGATCGATGCCCCCAAAGATAAGCTGCGTCCGTTGAGCATCGCCAAGGACATCCCCCGTAAGGGCGAGGAACTGGTGGCCTTCGGTGCTCCGCTGGGACTCGACTTCACAGCTACCCAAGGCATTGTGAGTGCCATTCGCGAGAGCGAAGAACTCCTGGCTCTGGGCATCCCGGATCATCAGGGCACGTGGCTGCAGCACTCAGTTCCGATCTCGCCCGGTAACAGCGGTGGTCCGCTGGTCAACATGAAGGGCGAAGTCGTCGGCATGAATACCATGACGCTGACTGCTGGTCAGAACCTGAACTTCGCCATCTCGGCGAAGGACGTGACGGACGGTATCTCAAAGAAGCCGTCGAATCCGAATCCGTTCCGTCAAGGCGCGGTGCCACAGCGCAAGGGCCGCAGAGGCCAGCCAACTCCGCCGAAAGACCTAGTGGGAACCGATGAGGCCAAGGAATACCTCGCCAAACTCTCCACGATGGAAATCATCATGTTGCGCGTCGGCTTCGATCCCAGTGGTCGTATCACCGCAACCGTGCGCGAGGACTTCGAGAAATCGCTCAGTAACGCCAAGATCCGAGTTCAGCGCGGCGGTCAGGCATTCATGCTCGTCGGCATGGAATTGGACGAAGCTGGCGGTACGCGAGCGAATCAGTCGCTGACGATTTCCTCGGTGTGCATGTTCCGGGACGAGAATGGTCAGATCTACAAGATCTACGAAGAGCGCGAGAAAGTCGGTACCATCTCTGATCAGCTCTTCTTCCAGGGCGGTATGCCCAAGACCATGCGAACCAGCATTGGCAAGTACTTCCAGAAGTTCAGCCTCGCGGTGAACCGGGCGAAGAACGAAGCCAAGAAGGCCGCAGGCAGCACAACCAGTGGTACCAAATGACCGACGAGTTCCGTGTTCAGATTCGTTACTGCACTCAGTGCCGCTGGCTTCTGCGAGCGGCCTGGATGGCTCAAGAGTTGTTGACGACGTTTGAAGCGGAACTCGATGAAGTCTCGCTCGCCCCCGGAACGGGTGGCATCTTTGAGGTACGAATCAATGGCGACCTGCTCTGGTCTCGCGCCGAGCAGGGTCGCTTTCCGGACATCAAGGAACTGAAGCAACTCGTTCGCGATCGCGTCTCCCCGGACAAGGATCTCGGGCACACCGACCGCGCCGCTAATCAGACGCCGGGCGAGTAAGCACGATCACTTGAAACTCACCCGCCGACGGAAACAGCCCACGGCGTCCAGTAGCATCACGAAAACCGATGCTGAAGCCCTGTCCTGACGCTACGTGGATGAAGTCCTTCGCGGCCGTGCGTCCGGGATCACCGATCCAACACTGACCGCCGGGCGCGAGCATCATTTCGATTGTGCTGAGCAACGACCCATGCAATTCGGGTGCATAGAGAACGTCATTCGCAAGGATCAGGTCGAAGATCAACGCTGACGGTTGCCGCCAATCGAAGATCAAGCCGGGCGTTTTCAAGAAACCGTTCAGGCGCGCATTCTCAACCGCCAATGCGACCGCGTCAGGCACGATGTCCGAGAACGTAACCTGCATGCCCTTCATGAGAGCTGCGATGCCGAGCAACCCACTGCCGCAGCCGAGTTCCAGAACTCGCAGCCCCGGCGGCCATTCGGTGTTGAGCAGCAGTTCTGCCATGACGGAACACGACGGCCACAGGATGCCCCAATACGGATCCGTCTGGGATCGGTCCGCGTCGGCCAACTGGGCCACCGCACCGATGATCCGCTCAGGCTGACGCGGCAGGTTTAGTTTGAACTCCCGCCCCGCAATGCGTAGTCGAGTCTCACACAAATCGATCGATACACTCACGTCGAGAATCCGTTCGTGAGAGGATTGATCTGGGTGAACCATCTGAACTGGCAAGTAGACCGGACAATCCTGTCCGGCTTTCGGACAGGATTGTCCGACCTGCAACCCTATCAGGGCGACTCAGCCCGCGCCACCTCGGATTCCCGCACGGCTTCAAGATAAGCCTGAATGCCTTCCCGGACGTGCTCAGGTGCGGACTGTAGAGCCGCTTGAAATTCAGCCGACTTCAGTGAACCGCCCGCCGCCTGATACACATGAGCGGCTTGGCTGGCGACGGCCGAGTCGAACTTGCTCAGGCTCTTCAGCAGCTTGAGACCGTCCTTGCCGGACAACTCAACGAGCCGCTCCGCGTATTCTCTTGCCGCTGACTTATGCTGATTGCCATCGCCGTCCAACCAGACAGCGCCGCTGCAACCAATTACCCGCGACGTCCAATCCGGCGATGTCGCCTGATAAGGCTTGGCCGTCTTCCAGAAGGAGCCAGCGATTCCCGGGCCTGTCGCAATCACGACTAAATGCTGATCGTGAGACGGTCGAGGCAACACCCACTCGTGCTTCCACACAAATTCGCGATCGCGAGCCACTGTGCTCTTACGCGGCTTAATGTCGATTAGAACCGACTCAATCAGACGTCCATTCGCAAAGAGCTGTACCTCATCAGCATGGCTCCAATGGGGAGCGCAAACTTCCGCCCGGACTTTCACTTGGTCCGACAGGCCCGTCGCGAGATCGCCGGACTGAAACTTGTCGTCGACCCAGATGTCCGCGAGTAACCCGTAGCTCACCAGCACACGCCCACGCTGCACGCTCTCTACCGCTGCCCTAACGTCAATCTTGCTGGCGTCTTCATCATCGCAACGGATGTAAGTCCGCGCCTGACCGACAAAGTGTCGGGCAACGTCGTGTGAGTCACTGGAACCAATCGGCGTCACGGAAAGCCCGCGATTGAGCGTCGCCATCCAGTCGTGAAACAGGCGCAGTGGATCGTTCTGCGTTGCGCCCGAGTTGACCACTTCCATCGCGTTGAAATGCATCGGCCAGCCAGCGATGTTCTCACCGATAACGGCGTTGTGATGTTTGGGGCCAAACGGTCGCACTCCGCTATGTAGATCGCGGGCATGATTCAGGATCGCGACACCCACGCCCGGAGTCTGATAGATCTCGCGGAAGATCTCGCCCCAATCACTGCGTTTATGGTCGACAACTCGTGCCCCGGCCTGGACCGGAAAAATGTTGAAGTGCCCGACGCTGGTGGTGACCTCGTTGCCGACAACCGGCGTCATGTAGCGCCGCAGCTTGAGTTCCTCAGCAATCGGTGCGAAATCAATGTGCTTGTTGTGATCCGTCGCAATCGGCAGCTCGATCCCTTCGCCCGCCAACGTGATCAGCCGCTCTTTGATGGTCGCATCTCCGTGCCCGGAATGAGTCAGCGTATGCACGTGCGTGTCGCAGGCGACATATCCCAGCGTATTCACCTGACGGTCAATGGGCAGCATGACCTCGATGTCCGCGGAACCCGTGTTCTTAATGTCCGCTTTACAAAGCGAATACTCGAACCCGCGGCTAGCAAGCAGCGTGAATTCGCCCTTCGGAAGTCCGATCACCGCTTTACCATTCGCGGTGAAAACTGTCCCCGGGCGCACGGCAATCTCGTCGTTCGACTCCGCCCCCACGGTCTGCAGGCAGCCGCCATATTCGGGAGCGGACGCATCCAGAATCGTGATCCGAGCCGGGATTTGCGAATACGTTTCGTCGAGAACCTTGACAGTAAGTCGGCAAGCCCGCAGCAGGCTGTTTAATGGTTGCAGTTCGATGCGAATGCGTCCGACGCGAATGTCATCGGTGTCCTTAACGGCTCGAGATGCGGGCTCGATGCGCAAATCGTTCTCGCCGTCCTTGAGCAGCCCGGCGGGCACCGAGAAGTAGCTCCGCATGTGGTTCTCGTCGCGTACCAGTTCGCCCAGCGACTTACCGTTCACGCTGACGCGCCACACCTGCTTCACGTCGTATTGCTGCAGGCTCAGGGTGGCTTCGATGGAATTCTTCGCAGCCTGAAATTGCCGTTCGAGCAACACACCGTCGGACTGCTCGGGGAACTCGGTCCACTCGCGACTCTCACTGTTGCGGAGATGAACCCAGACCTTGCTCAATTCATCCGAGTCAGCCGCCGAACTCATCCGGCAAAAGATCCCCCCGACGACCAGCCCCAAGGTCGTGCACAACAGAGCAAGCAGACGCGGAGTTTTCATTCTTCCATCCTGAAAGCGGCTTCCAGCTTTTCGTCGGTCTGCCACCCGGCGATCGTCATGTCGTAGATCGTGTTGACGATGTCGTTCATTTCTTCCGACGACAGGAACACAATGTTCAACGCGGCGTACTCACCCGGAAACGCGGCTACTTCATAGATGTGTCGACAGACTTCATCCGGGTGCAGACGCTGGCCATAGATGATCCGTTCAGCAACGCCCAACACCAGCGACGCCAGCGGGTGTTTCAGCAAAGACCGCAACACGGACAGCAGTTCCAGACGCTTAGTCGCCGCGACACGGCGTTCCTGCGGCGGCCGGACCAGTTTCAGGGCGATAAAGAATGCCGCGTTCGGCGAGCACGCAACCGCCTGCTGAATCAGCGAGCGGGCCAGCTCCGGGTTCTCGTACGGAAAATCGGATTCAAAGGCGGCGATGAAGTCTGCTTCGGTCATGTCTAAGCTCAATCAAGGACAGTAGATAACGATCGACATCAGTGTGACAGATTCCGCCCGGTCGTGCATGACTCCCGGGCACAGATGGCGTCGAATCCATGAGAACTTACTCATGCAGGTGAGCACCTATTCTCTCGGCGGAAAACTGGGTTAGCGGCATTCCCAACAACTTGACTATCTTGCCAAACTACAAGGACT
>CAYLTY010000322.1:0-7800 GCA_964386705.1 uncultured Planctomycetaceae bacterium | reverse complement strand
CTCGTAGCGTCTAATTAACTCTTCAGTCCGCCGAACAAAGACCGCCCTGAGCATAGACGGATCTTTGTGGGGAAGTGTGCGGCGCTTCTTCAACAGCTAGTCTCCGTAATCATTGTCGATCTCGTCACAACACGGGACTTCAGCCTGTACGCAGAGCTTCTGGCGTTCCTGGATCAGACTGATCCAGCACTGGGGTCTGAGCCTCCAACGCTTTATGCAGCCGCCTGTCGCCACCGACAGACAGGCCGAAGGCAATTTCTGGAGATGTGGCATCATCCGCTGGAGCTGGGGCGATCGTTGCCCCGATTGCCCTTGTGGTTGGCAGATGACTACGCCGTGCCGCTGGATTTGGAAGAGTCGTATGAGCAGACTTGCCGCGACCTGAGATTGCCAGCGCTCACTCAATGAACCACCAGCAGCATTCGACGTTAGAAGGAAATGATGAATTGCTTGAAGTTGTGTGGTAGGCGTTGCTGGCACGCATTCGCGATTATTGCGGTCGTCATTAGTTTGGCCCACTTGCCTCTGAGTATCGCTGTGGCACAGGAGCTTACGGCGCAGATCGAGTTTCGCACTGACGGTGGCAATGAAAAGCAGCCGTGGTTTCGGTTGAAGGCGGGTGAGTTTCCGCCGGAAGGGTCGGCGCATTACATCGCGGGCGAATTGATTGAAGTGGATCACGTCAATCGCACGGGCGTGTTGCGGCCGGATCGGACGGATGCTCAACGACGTGGTGACTGGGACTTGCCGCACGCGTTTACGCTCCTGCCTTTCGGATCGCTGAGCTATCACGGTGCGCCGGCTGAATTGCGTGATATCCCGATCGGGACTCACCTGCACGGGCAGTTTTATCTCGAAGAGCCCGCGCCGAAGGATCCCAAAGCCAAACCGCTCGGCCCGCCGAAGCGGGTTAGTCTGGAAGCTGCGTTCAGCCGCTGCCTTCGTATCGAAGACGATTTCAGTTTCTGCCAGTGTCAGCAGCGAAGCTGGCGAGTGGATGCGATCAGTACGGAAACCGGTGTGTTGACCGTCACTGGCATCACTCCCGACAAGGCCGACGCCAAGCCGACTCTGTTTCAGATCGGTGGCATCACGCGCGTCTGGAAGGGGAGATCAGTGGGATCGCTGGCCGACCTGGCGGTCGGTCAATCACTCATCACGAATCTGACGGTCTGCACGTTGAAAGGTCCAGGACGTTGCACGTCCATCTGGCTGGACGCTGAGAGCCGCGACCTTGCGACTGCTCATCAACTGGAAGTGCATCGCCAGTTTCAACGTGAACACGGACTCGCCGGCTGGGTGGATGAAGTCGATAACGAGCAAGGCACGATGTGCGTGACGTTATTTGCAGGCTTTGATCCGAAGCTGAAAGAAGACTTCTTAGTCAACGAACAAATTACAGCGGCGGTGGCCGAGGATAACCTGCGAACGTGGGACCAGATCAACGATCGCAAGAGCGGCACACTGTTGGAAATTCAGAACGTCAAACCGGCACCCGGCAACAGCGGTGTGCGGATGAAGCTCAAGCCTGTGTTGCTGCTGGAAGGCTTTCGGCCCAAACGAGTCGTCCGGCTGTGGCCCAGTAAGTGGAAGGTGGATGACCTGCCGCGTGAAGAGCGGCTCTATCAATAACGCATCAATAAGAACTCAACTGCGAGTGGAACGGCATTTCATGAAACTGCTGCTGGTGAACGCGTCAATTTTCTTGGCTCTGTGTGGAGTTGCTCTGGCCGAAGATAAGCCCGCGAAGCCGCCGCTGAAGATTACTCCGGGGCAGGTCATCATTCCGTTTGACCGCATGCAACGGCCGTGGGGCGAGTTAATCAGCATCGACATGGCGACTCGCACGGGCAAGTTCCGCCGCGAGAACAATGACGAGGTCGTCAGCTTCACGGTGATGCCGTATGCCGAACTGCTGCATCACGCCACCAACGGCGATCTGCAGGATTTTCGTATCGGCGAGCGCGCCATCTTTCGTCTGCACGAGAACGAAAAGGGCGAGTGGGTGTGGCTGACCTACATCCAGGACGAAATGAACATGATGAATGGCCACAAAGAGTATTACTTTGTGGACAGCCTCAACGCCGACAAGGGGCAGATTGTTGTCACTCAGGCGAACGCCGATCAGAGCTTCGTGCGCGAGAAGGGCATTGTCATCGAGACCGACAAAGACACCAACTTCTGGAAGTCGGGCAAGCCCGCTGCGTTTGCGGACATCAAAGTCGGAGACAAGTTGCGAACCAAAACGCATGGAGTTGGCAAAGGCAAAGTGCGCATCGCCTGGGAAATCTTTTTGGACGAAGAAAGCCTGCTGAAGTTTCAGGCAGAGCAGAAAGAAGTCCACGCGGCGCGCATTCGCGAACAAGGTGCTCCGGGCTACATCGACGAGGTCTCGGACTCGCAGCTCACGCTGACCATGTTTCATGACGGCGAGGAGCAGACGAAGCAACTCAAGACCGGCAAGGCGGTGCGAGTCGCTCCGGCTGGAGTTGATCGCAAGCCGACCGCAGAAGCAGTCACGGCCACTGTAAGCTCTGTCAAGACGATGGGGCGGCAGACGAAAGTCGTGCTGACGACGAGTGCGAAGCTACCACAGTTTCAGCCAACCGGATTGGCGCGACTCTGGATTGTGCGCGAGTAGCCTGCTGAGATCCGCGGAGCCGTGCTGCTTCCGACTTTGCGAGCGGAAGCGACACGATAACGACCGCTGCTACTAGAGGAGCAACGCTGATGTTGACTGCTGAATCGCGCCGCCGTTCGTTTCCGTCGTTGGAAGGAATGACGTACCTCAACACTGCCGCCGAAGGCATTCCGCCCCTGGAAGTCGGTGCGGGGTTGGAGCAGTACTTTCGCGACAAGCAACTCGGCATGGATGGTCGCGAGCCACACTTCAAAGCGCTCGAAGAAACGAAGGCGCTGGTCGCGGAGTTGTATGGACTGACAGCCGCCGAGATCGGCATCTGCTCGTGTTCTTCTGAGGCTTACAACCTCGCGGCTCTCGCGCTGCAACTGCGTGAGGGTGATGAAGTCATCATCAACGATCTCGATTTTCCGGCTGGCGCCACGCCGTGGCTGCTGCCAACCTGTCCGGCCACCGTGCGAGTCTGGAAGGCTCGTGAGGGCGCTCTGCGAATTGAAGACCTGCAAGCGCTACTGACCCCAAAAACTCGACTGGTCACGGTATCGCTGGTCAGCTTCTTCAACGGATTTCGACTCTCGCTGCCGCCGGTTGTGGATGCGGTGCGACGGAACTCATCCGCTCTGCTGGCGGTCGATGTGACTCAAGCACTGGGACGCATTCCGCTGAATCTCGCTGATGTTGATCTCATTGTCAGCAGCACACACAAGTGGATTCTGGCCAGCCACGGTGGCGGTTTGGTGGGAGTACCATCAACCCGAGCTTCCGACTGGCATGTTTCGGCGGGTGGTTGGTTCAATCTCGAAGATGCGTTTGGAGCGGCGCGCTTCGATCGCGCGATCAGCAAGCCGGGCGCAGCGGGCTTTGCTGTCGGAATGCCGAACTTCCCCGCGATCTATGCCATTCGAGCTGCACTCAACTACCTGAAGACCGTCGGCGTCGCGGCAATCGATCAAGCGGCTCAACCTCTGGTCGAGGAATGCCTGACCGAAGTCGCCAAGCTGCCGATTGAACTGCTGACACCGCGCGATATATCCGCGGTCGCGGGCATCATCGCCTTCCGGCACCCGTCGGCCGAGGCCCTAGCCAAGCAGTTGCGGTCACAGAACATTCACGTGATGTCGCACGCCGGAAGACTGCGAGTCGCCATTCATGGCTACAACACGCGTGACAACGTGATTCATTTCCTTCGTGAACTCACTTCTGCGCTGAAGGTCGTTGGCTAGAACTGCAGCAGGCTGCTCTCACAGATGGATCTTGATGAAGAGCCAGATCCACGTGCAGAGTAGGATCAACGGCACGAGTAGCTGCAACGCCATCCCGATTGCGTGACTCCGAGACATGCGCCTCGGCCAGTCATACGGAGCCAGGTTTTGTTCGGGGTCAACGAAGTGGAATTCTTTATCGTCCTCGACCGCTCGCAGGAAGATGGCGTAGCGCTTGCGCAACACCTGCATCGTGTGCACAGCCAGAACCATCGGGATGCCGAGGACCAATGCCATAAGGATTCCGAGCACGCAGATGCTGCTGAGCAGAACCTTCTGGTCGTCCATGCTGCCTTGATTGCTCACAAGGATCGCCACAGGCGTAAACAAGAACGCGTTCGCCGAGACCAGCCAGGCCATGCGATTCGACAGCAGCGTGTGTTCCTGCAGCACACGTTTGCTGAGTTCTTCGTAGATGGAGCGTTCGCGCTCGACCATCCATGAGTATTGGCTGTCGTCTACCATGCTCGATCTCTTCGCTTTTGATGGTTGTGGGGAGTTCTGGCAGAAACGCAAACACTCGTGCGAACGCATGCAGCCTGACGATTGCTGAGACTGAGCCGCATGGGAAATGTTGCCGGAGTTCGCGCCGGCACCTGCGGATCCCGAGTGCTCCCCGACGACTGCAACAGCGAGCATGACAAACATTGCACCATCGGCAATTATCGCGATCTGCTCCAAGCCAACATCTTCCGGAGAACAACCATGCTGCGGCATTCACTGAGGCGACTGAGGAACGTGACCTGCGTGCTGGCGCTCTTGTCTGCGAGTGAGCAAGCTCACGCTGCCGACCCAGCCTATCAATTGAAGATTGTCACCGACCGGAAGGATGCGATCTACCAAACAGATGCCGAAGCCAAGTTCCTGATCACGCTCAACAAGGGGGACGAGGTCGTTGCAAACGCGGCCGTGAAATATGTGGTGGACGACTTCCTCAAGAGCGGGGCGGCTGGTGATTTTCCTGCGGGGACAGTGATGACCGGCGGCGAGCCTGTTGCGATCACTGTGAAAGGGAAGCAACCAGGCTTTCTACAGTGCCATGTGACGTTCGAGACGCCTGAGGGCAAAAAGTTGCAAGCCGTCGCCGGCGCGGGTTTTTCGCCGGACAAGATCGCCCCTAGCCTGCCAGTACCGGACGACTTCGATCAATTTTGGGCTGAACAGAAGAAGCAGCTCGCGGCGATACCGCGCGAACCGCAGCTCACTCCGGCCAGCCAGCCGAATATGGGCGACGACGTCGAATGCTTTGATGCGCAGATCAAGTGCCTCGGTGACGCGCCAGTGTCTGGATACTTCGCTCGACCTAAGAACGCGAAGCCGAAATCGCTGCCCGCCATCTTGTGGGTGCATGGCGCGGGCGTGCGTAGTTCCCTCGCGGGCACTGCCATCCAAGGGGCCAAGCAGGGCATGCTGTCGATGGACATCAACGCCCACGGCATTCCAAACGGCAAACCGAATGAGTTCTATCAAGAGCTGACGAATGGTCGCTTGAAGGGTTATCCGTCTGCGGGGCGCGACAGCCGCGACACGATCTACTTCAAGGGAATGTTTCTGCGGCTGGTCCGGGCGATCGACTTCCTGACATCGCAGCCCGAGTGGGATGGCAAGATTGTCGCTGTCGTCGGTCATAGTCAGGGTGGTGGGCAAGCACTCGCTGCTGGCGGGCTCGATTCGCGAGTGACTCTGATTGCCTCGGGTGTGCCGGCGATCTGCGATCACTCTGGCCGCGCGGCAGGACGAGTGAACGGCTGGCCGAAGCTGGTTCCTGACGCAGCCGATGGCAAGCCAGAACCAAAGTCGCTCGAAGCGTCGCGCTACGTGGATGCCGTGAACTTCGCAACGCGTTGTAAGGCTGAAGCCATCATGAGCGTCGGTTTCATTGATGGAGTTTGTCCGCCTTCAAGTTGCTACGCGGCGTTCAATGTATTGCGCGGCCCGAAGGAGATGATCAACGAGCCGCTCATGGGACATGCCGCACCGCAGCACATTCAAGCGGCGTTCAACGCCAAAGTTCTGGATCACGTGAAACACCACTCGGCCCAGAAGTGAGACGCAGCTCATGGCCTGGTTGTGGTACGGAGTCCTCGCTGCCGATCGGCTGTTGAGAAGAGTGCCGAGTCTGATTCAGGTCTGGCTCGTGGAGTATTTCCTGGTCGTGCCGCTGGCGTTCTTTATCGGCAAGCTGGTTGATATCCGGGGCGCGTATGGATGCCCCGGCACCGACGAAACGCTGGATGGCACGCTGTGGGGCTGTCTCGGGTTGTCGTGTGTCTGCGGATTCTTCTTTATGAAGAACCTGATTGCCCCGCGCTTTCGAGCAGAGACATGGACTCCTCGGGTTCCAACCGGATTGGAAGTTGGCGGCTTGGAACTGGTGGTCGCGAATCGGCTTGCGACGGTGACCTATCCGTTCTTGTCGAGTCACCCTTCGTATGCGCTGCTGCTACTGCCAACAAGTTGGCTGCCGCTGATGATGATCTGGGCGACCGAGAATCAGGGCTGCAGCACGCTCTACTGGAAAGCGTCCGGCTTCGCAGGGCTGTGGATCATCGCTGCAATGATCTTCCTGCGGTTGATCTGCTGGTATGGGTTGCATCGTGGCCAAGGCGCTTTGAAAGAGTTCGCCGCCGAGATGCGCGGCGTGTCCGTCGCGCGGCTCGGCTGGGAGATGGCCTGGAAGCCGACGCTGGTGCTGGTGACTCTGATGCACCTGATCGTGTGCGTCCCAATCGGCATCATGTTCTGGCAGGAGCACCGCACCATCGCGGCTCTGCCGCCGGTAGCCGTTGAGATGGCCGAGGATGCCCCACCGCCGCATGTGTTTGGTAGCGACACACCTCGGCGATGGCTGCGAGTTGAGGGACGCATCATTGGAGATCCGGTCTTCTGGCCAGCGACTGGCGAGAACCGAGGCGGCAACAACTATCGAGGCGCCGCGGTGCTGGTCGCATTGGATGCTGGGGGCGAGGCATTACTGCTGGCGGAGTCGATGGGCGTCGGCGATCTCATTGGAGATATTCGAGAGGCCAAAGCGACCGGACGGATCTCGTCCACCGGTGCGCTGGCAAATGGGTTCAGTGAGGATCAGGTGCAGTACTACGGATTCACCGAGGACAACTTTCCGCATCCGAGCGAGCAGGGACGTGTGCTCTTGATTCACGGTTATCCGTGAACGGTTCTGTAAGGCAGGTGCCGACCATGCTTGATACTTTCAAACAGCTCATCGCTCATCAGCTTGAAGCAGCGCTCTGCACCCTGCAGATCTGCATTGACAGGTGCCCCGATACCGCATGGGACGAGCCAGTGGCGAACCTTAAGTTCTGCCAGGTCGCGTTCCATACGCTGTTCTTCACGGATATCTACCTTGGTCCGAATGCTGACGCGCTGCGTGATCAGCCGTTTCACAAGGACCACCCGGAGTTCTTCCGTGACTATGAAGAACTTGAAGACCGGGTGCAGGTTTTGTCCTACGACAAGCCATCTATCGAGGCGTACCTATTGCACTGCCGCACAAAGGCTTCGCGCGCCATCGCCGAGGAGAGCGCCGAGTCGCTGGCAGGACCTTCAGGGTTTGAACGTCGGGCTTTTTCGCGGGCCGAATTGTACGTCTACAACTTGCGGCACATTCAGCATCATGTGGCGCAGTTGGGTTTGCGTCTGCGACTCGATCATCAGGAGAGTATTCCGTGGATTGGTTCAGGTTGGCGCGAGGTTTGATACGTCGAGTCTCGTCAGCGAGACACTTCGCGGCACGTTGAAGACCGGCTCATGCAGTCTGCTCCATGCGGATCGCCATTCCTAAACGCTCGTTCGAGAGGGCGGCTCATGCTTGAGAAACTGCTGCTTCCGGAGATTCAGGAACTCATCGCCAACAAAGATGAACAGACCTTGCGCGAG
>CAYLTY010000321.1:0-7864 GCA_964386705.1 uncultured Planctomycetaceae bacterium | reverse complement strand
GCCGGCGTACCGTCGATTGTCTACGGCATCTTGGGTATGACGGTCTTTGTGCGAGCGTTCGGGATCTTCGGTTCTGAAGGCAAGAAGCTCGTCATTGAACTTGGCATTACGCAATGGACGATTCCCCTGCCGTTCGGCAGGTGCGTCGTCTCAGGAGCCTTGACGCTTACGTTACTTGTATTGCCCACGGTTATCGTTGCGGCTCAGGAAGCGCTGCGCGGCATTCCGGCTTCAATCCGCCATGCGTCGCTTGCACTCGGTGCAACCAAATGGCAGACAATTCGGCATCAAGTCATTCCCGCGGCATTGCCCGGCATTCTGACAGGCGTAATTTTGGCCATGTCGCGCGCCATGGGCGAGGCGGCTCCGTTGATCTTGATCGGTGCCTTAACTTACGTCGCTTTTGCTCCCGGTCGCATTGATAGCCTTGATGACGTTTTCAAAGACCCCGGAGCGATCCTGAATGCTCCTTTCGATACATTTAGTGCGCTACCGATTCAAGTTTTCAGTTGGATTTCTCGTCCGAAAGCGGGCTTTCAGCATGTGTCGGCCGCTGGAATCATTGTACTGCTAGTCGTGTTGATAACGATGAACTCAGTTGCGATCTATGCCCGACAGCGTTTTCGTACAAAACTGAAATGGTAGCCCTAATACAATAGCGACAACGACTGTCGCAACTCGTTTCGCGACTATGGAGAAACGCACCGGAGGCATCGCATCCCTTGTCTGCCAGCGCAGTTGAAGGTTCGCTCCGACCAACTCTCCATCAGGAAATGACGTTGAATCCCAGCCCACAGCCAGAGACCGCCAGCGTGCCAACACCTGGACCGAATAACGATAATCCCAACATGAATACCGCGAACAAATCCGGCGTTGTTCCGAAGTTGCGTCCCACCGACGAACAGCCGCCGACCACCGCGCTCGGGCAATTCGCCAAGCTGTTTCAAAACAGCCGCAACGAACCCGGCGTGCCGAACCCCGATCAGGCTCCCAAGATTGAAGCTCAGGATCTGTGCTTCTTCTACGGCGAGAAGCAAGCTCTGTTCAACGTGACGATAAAGGTCCCGCCACGTTCCGTGACGGCTTTCATCGGTCCGTCTGGCTGCGGTAAGAGTACGTTTCTGCGAACGCTCAACCGCATGAACGACATCATCGAAGGCACGCGCCTGGCCGGCAAAGCGCTCTTCGATGGACAGGACATCTACGCTCCGAACGTGGACGTTGTGCAACTGCGCAAGAAGGTCGGCATGGTGTTCCAGAAGTCCACGCCGTTCCCGAAGTCGATCTTTGACAACGTGGCCTACGGCCCGATGATCGCTGGCCAGCGCAACCGGAGAGTGCTTGGGGAGATCGTGGAGACCTGCCTCAAACGAGCGGCGCTGTGGAATGAAGTCAAAGACCGCCTCGCTGAGTCCGCACTCGCGCTGTCAGGCGGTCAGCAGCAACGCTTGTGTATCGCGCGATCGCTGGCCACGAATCCAGACGTCCTGTTGATGGACGAACCGGCTTCCGCACTGGACCCGGCTTCCACAGCCCGCATTGAAGACCTGATCTTTGAGCTGAAGCAGAACTACACGATCGTCATTGTGACTCACAACATGCAGCAGGCGGCGCGTGTGAGCGACTTCACAGCGTTCTTCTTTGAAGGCCGGCTGATCGAAATTGGCGAGACCCAGACTCTGTTCACCCGGCCCAAAGAAAAGAAGACGGAAGACTACATCACGGGTCGCTTCGGTTAATCTCCAGCCTCCCACTCGCCTTGTTTCGAGGTCGCCAGGCCCGAACAACCCACGCAGCATCACCTCACTGCGGTAACACGGCAGCACCGGAACTCTGGCGAGTTCGGTAGTACGTGACCGATTGCGAACGACCCGATGACGATTCACCTGACCCGCGACATGGACACCCTGCACCGCGACCTGCTGTCGATGTGTGCGATGGTCGAAGAACTGATCCAGCAGGCGATCCAGGTGCTGGAAAAACCCAGCGTCGAAACAGCTCGACTGCTGGCCGAAAAAGACAACGAGATCGATCGCTGGGACGTCTCGATTGAGAACGAATGCCTGAAGCTGCTGGCTCTGCACCAGCCGGTTGCCACGGACCTGCGACGCATCGCATCCGTGCTGAAGATCACAGGCGAGCTGGAACGAGTAGCCGACCTCGGCGTGCACATTGCTGAACGCGCTTGTGGAACGTTGTCGCGTCCGGGCGCAACCATTCCCACAAAACTGCACGACATGGCTGACCTCGCCGTCGACATGCTGCACCGCGCGATTGACTCGTACGTCGAACTCGATCCCTACAAGGCCCGAGCGGTCTGCACGGACGATGATCGCGTTGACGAACTCAACCGCCAGATCATCCGCGAGCTGACTGATTTGATGCAGGCCAACCCGGAATTGGTCGAACCGTTGATGCACGTCTTTTCAGCGTCGCGACACGTTGAACGGGTCGCCGATCACGCGACCAATATCGCGGAAGACGTCGTCTACATGGTGGAAGGCGTCATCATCCGCCACCGCAACTCACTCGCCTGATAGAGGTCGGTTCACGACGTTCAGTGCATATCGTCAACGGCGACCCGCTTTGGAGAGGTGTTCCTTCGCCGCCTGCTTTCCCTGAAACGGCGAGCCAGCTACTTTCGTCTCGCGTAACAACCTCTCGACGTGCTTGATCTGAAGAAGCGACGATATGCAGGAATCAGCGGAACTAGGCGTGGCCACTGTCATTCGGCAGCGGCGGACGGTTCATCTCTTTCGAGCGGATGCTCCACCGCGTGAACTCGTACTGGAAGCGATTGATCTCGCACGCTGGGCGCCGAATCATCGAGTCACCGAGCCGTGGCGTTTTCATCTGCTCGGACCGGACACAGCGGCGCAGATTGTGGATCTCAACGCCAGGCTGGTCGCCGCCAAGAGCGGTGCCGAAGCTGGAACCAAAAAACGTCAGCAATGGAGCGAGGTTCCCGGCTGGATGATCGTGACCAGCTCCCGCAGCAGTGACTCAATGCTGGAAACGGAAGACTACGCCGCCACATGCTGCGCGATTCAGAACCTGACCCTATTCCTGTGGTCACGTGGAGTGGGCGTGAAATGGACAACCGGAAACGTGACCCGTCACAGTGAGTTCTTCCGGATTCTCAACATCAACCCGGACGAACGCCGCGTCGTGGGCATGTTGTGGTACGGTTACCCCGCCGAAATTCCTGACCAGTCTCGCAAACCAGTGACAGAGATCGTCTGCGAGTTGCCCTGACGTTGATGCATCATGCACCTTTACACCGCACTGTCAGTCACTCTGCCTCACAGGATCTTAAAATGAGCATGCCCGAAGCTGGTTCCTCAGCTCCCGCTTTCAATCTTCCAGCGTACCCTGAAGGAAAAATCAAACTCAGTCAGTTCAAGGGTGATAAAAACGTCGTGCTATATTTCTACCCGCGCGACAACACTCCCGGTTGCACCACCGAGGCTTGCGACTTCCGCGACAACATCGCTCGCCTGCAAAGCGCCAACACGGTTGTGCTGGGCGTGAGCACCGATGACGTTACCTCGCACGAGAAGTTCGCCAAAAAGTTTGAACTGCCCTTCCCGCTGCTCGCTGACGAAGATCATGCGATCTGTGAGAAGTACGGCGTGTGGGTCGAAAAGAATATGTACGGCAAGGTCTCCATGGGCGTGCAGCGAGCCACGTTCCTCATCGACAAGCAGGGTAAGATTGCCCGCGTCTGGCCGAAGGTAAAAGTGGATGGTCATGTGGCGGAAGTTGCCGAAGCCATCGCCGCGCTGTGAAGCCAACTCGCCGAAAGTGAGCCGTGATGAACGCGCTGAGCGAAGAACAGTTTCGCCGCAACGAACTTTCTCGCTCGGCCTGGGAGCTGTACCAACCGCATCGAGAGCGCGTTACGCAGTTGTTGCTGAATCTAATCGAACCGGACGCACGGCCGGACGTCTGCATCCTCGGCGCTGGCAACTGTAATGACGTTGATTTGAATCGAGTCTTGAGCCGCGCAAGTCACATTCACTTGGTGGATCTGGATGAGGCAGCGCTACGGGCAGGGCTCATCACGCAACAGCTGACAATCGACTCACGAATCCGGCTGCACGGCGGAGTAGACGTCACGGGTTGTGTGAGTGAACTCGCAGGACTGTCACCCGCATCGACCAGTGCAGCCGTCGAAGGTGTTGCTCAGCGTCTCATAGAACAGGTTCCATTCCGGTTGACTCAACGCTGCGGCGTTGTGGCTTCGGTGGGACTGATCTCGCAGTTGGTCGAGCTAGCCGTCAAATGCGTCGGCACATCTCACTCGCAGTTTTTGCGACTGACTCAAGCCTTGCGGACTCAACACCTACGGCAGTTATTTGAACTCACCGACGCCGGCGGCCACATCCTGCTGACCAGCGAGATCGTTTCATCGGACACAGCGCCGGAAATCCTCCAGACGCCCGAACCGCAACTGGCTGAACTCACAACGCGGCTCATCAATGCCAACAACTTTTTCACCGGGTTGCATCCCGGCATCCTCCTGCAGTCCTTCCAGGCGGATGCTCGAATCGCGCCGCAGCTAAAGTCTCTACAGCTCACTTCCCCCTGGCTCTGGCCCTTTGTCGCTCGTACCTACGCATGCTGCGCCATTGTCGCGCAACGACATTCTTAGAGACGTAGGCCACACATCTTGGTGACGCCTCCGTAAAGAAGTCTGATAAAATCGGTTCGCGATTCATGATCCGTGGCGAAATCCTGATCGTTTCCTCACGTTGAACCCCGCAACGGGTTGAAACACGCAACGAACCATCTCGCAACAAAGCGTCATGCGATGCGACCGTCATTCGTCATCATCAGTCCCGAGCCGCCGATCGTCGTCCTTGATCGATTGAACGCCGCGTTCGGGTGTCGCACTTATTATGCAGAGGACGGTTACGCTTATAACGGTGAACTGTGGGACCGGGGTTTCCGCCTGATGCGGTTACCGAGATTCTTTGAAAAGGAATCGCAGGTGGTCATCGCTGGTCAGATCACACCCGCAGAAACAGGCACCACGATTGCCGTAACTGTCAGCATGAAGTCGTGGCTGTCTCTGCTCTATGGAGCCGTGTTGGGGCTATTCATCCTGATTTCTTTCACGGAATTTATGCACCGGGAGCACACTCACGAACTCCACCCAATCTGGCTGTGCGTCCAAATTGCGATCATAGTCGTCGGCATCGTGATGACCTACGAAACCGAAGGGCAACGGGTATTTAACGCGCTGACCGGGATTATTCTCCCCTTCGGCAAACAACGGCTTCGCCAATTACGCCGGAATCTGTCGCGGCAGTAGCTCGTCGGTAAGAGCACGTGAGATCAGTTGTTACTGAGGTTTGATACCGTCACCGCGCCGGTCAGGTCGCGGATGGTGACTCGGCGGGTGGAGCTGACTTCGTCGACGATGTCGAACGTGGCCGAAACGGCGGTGCCGTCGGCGAAGAACAGGACGGGGCCGGACCAGGAGACGTTGGTGAACTCGCTGGAAAGACCAGCGGTCATCGCGGGATTGATACCGCCGCCATCACTGACTCCGCTGATGGCCTGAAAGGTCATGCCTTCGGGAAGATAGCCCGTCATCTGACCGCGAACGGTCGCAGTCTGCCCACTCGTGCCGGACGATTGAGGCTGTTCATAGGGCACTCGAATAAAGCGGCGGCCACCGGGTTCATAGCGAAACTGGAACGTGAGATCCTGATCCAAAGCCTGCGTGCGAGTGCCCGCAGCGACGACTCGCACTTCTTCAGAGGCCTCGCGGACTCGATGTTCGCGGGCGAGCCTCATCAACGGCTGCCAGCCGAGCCCGGCGACCAGCACAATAATACCCACCACCAGCAGCATCTCGATGAGCGTATAACCGCGCGACACGAGGCTCGCTTGCGCTGGATGAGCGCGATCGCGAAGCAATCGTGATGTGGATAACGCACGTCGCACGGAAAGTCTCGGTGAGTCGAGGTAATACGCGTCTCACGAAGAGCCGCGCTCTGATCACTGCTCCCCTCGCCCCGGGGACGGGGGGGGGGGGGGGGGGGGGGGGGGGGGGGGAGCGGTCAACCCCGCAAAAACACGGCGGCAAAACACCCCAGAAGAAGGTGATGATCACAGAGCGATCATCGAACTCATACTGGTAGCAAGGTGCGAAGTTCTCGAGCATCGTTAAGGGTGAGTTGATAGCCCCTCACCCCCGACCCCTCTCCCCGTTACCGGGGCGAGGGGAGCCATGAATGCGAAGTGAGGTTGTTTCTCACCGCTCACATTCAAACTCTACAGTTTCTGGTTCCAGTTGGTGACGTCGTCTTCGTCGCCGTCGGTCTTGTTAGGGCCGGCGGACCAGATGGCGGGTTTGCCACCGGGAGTCTGACGATTACCGCCCACATTTGAATCGTAGTTCAGAGGATTCCCCCAGGCGTCAGTGGGGACTTCGTCCAGGTAGGGTTTGCGAGGACGACCATTTTTGTCGTTGCCGGGGTTCATCAACATAGCCATCACCGTCTCGGTGTTGCCTTGAGGATAAACGCCATCATTATCCACGGCGTACATCTGCGCCACTTGCTCCAGACCCTTGATCTTGGCTTGAGTCGCCTTGACCAATGCTTCCTGTTGCTTACCGAGGAAGTTCGGCACGGCCAGCGCGGCGATCACACCGATGATGGCCAGCACCAGCAGCACTTCGATGAGTGTGAACGCGGCGCGCCGGCGATTGAGTTTCAGCGAGATTCCAGTTTGTCGACGCATGCTAATTGCTCCTTTTTGAATCAGCCTCACTCGAGGCCACGTAAATTTGATACTGGACGCCAACAACTGAACAAGGCCGAGACCCACCGTTCAACCGTTCGCAATTTCCAGAGTTGATTGGCAACGCAGCCCGACTGACTCTGGATCAGCCGGTCCTGCTCCGACTTCCACAACTACAATACCGACGAACTTTGCAACACCGGCAGCAACAGCCCCAGCATCACAAACAACACCACACCAGCCATGATTACGAGCATCACAGGCTCGATGAATCTCACAAACAAGTCCAGGGAACGATACGTGCGGCGGTCCATGCCATCGGCCACATCGACCAGCACCTGTTCAAGGTTGTTCGCCTCTTCTGCGACGGCGATCATTTCCACGATCTCTTCAGGAAACTGCTTGCTGGCTCGCAGCGGTTGAGCCAGTGATTTACCTGCTGAGATGCCTTCACTCGCCCCGCCGATCGCGACCGACAACACGCGGTTGCCGGTCGCGTCTTTGGCGATTCTGAGTGAGTTCAGAATCGGCACGCCGTTCTTCAACAGCGTGCCCAGGATGCGGCAGAACCGCGCAATGGCCAGACTGCGATAAATGCTGCCCGCCATCGGTGCTTTCAGGCGGAAGGTGTCCAGTTGTAATCGGCCTTCGGGTGTTTCGAAGTGGCGAAAGGCAAAGTACCCGGTGAGCGCCAGCACTGCCAGAAGATAGAGACCGTAGTCTGCGATCGCATGACTGATGCCGACGACGACGGTTGTCGCCAGCGGCAACTCGCCGCGGTCCTTGAAGCGTTGAAAGATCGGTTCGAATTTGGGCACGAACCAGATCATCATCGCCGTCACCACGCCCGCACCGAACATCGACAGGACGATGGGATAAGCCAGCGCGCCTTTCACGCGGTCCTTCATGTCTTCCTGATGTTCGGTGAACGTCGCGATGCGTTTCAGTACGTCTTCCAGGAAGCCGCCTTCTTCGCCGGCTCGCACCATGCTGACGGCCAGCTCATTGAAGACTCGCGGATGATGTCGGACGGCTTCAGCGAGACGCGTGCCTTGCGAGACCTCACCACGAACTTCATTGACCACCAGCTTGAGCGACTGCACGTACG
>CAYLTY010000320.1:0-7866 GCA_964386705.1 uncultured Planctomycetaceae bacterium | reverse complement strand
CTTACGCAAAATCAGCCGTCTCGTTTGCATTAGTCTGTGAGATTTCCGCGCTAGCGCGTTGCGGCTCACTCCCACTGCCTGAGTGCGTTCATGAGACCGCATGCACCTGTGCTCTCATTGGGAGCGGAGCCGCTACGACCTGACAACTCTGTCTGTTGAATCGCTGTAGCAATCCAACGTCCCGCCTGGTGGCGAAGAACCGCCAGCGAGAGAACGCGCGGGATTGGGAGTTGCGTTATTCTTTTCGCAGCATCGGCGTTCAGGTTTTGAGAAGTCAGGGATTCACGTTTGCAAATGAGAAAACCCCGCCCCTACGATGCGTGCTGCATCTCACGTGAGGCTGCCTGGTCCTCGCTATCGAACCACGTGAGTTGAAGTGATGGAGCGCTGCGTTGGTGTCCGGCCAAGGGCATCGATGCGTCCCCTTGAACGTCACTTGTCCCGTTTTGTGAACCGACTTTCGCTTGGTGAAAGTCTGGTTTTTCAGGCAGTTCGCGGCAGTTTCGGTCGCCCGGCTCACGGTGCGCGCGGAACTGCTCCATCTCCGTAGGTGACTTAGTCATGCGCATCTCTTCGTGGTTGACCAATTGGACAAACCGTTTGCAGCGTCGCGCTTCCGCTCGCCGGGCGCATCGCCAGGGCGAAATGCTGGAAAGTCGGCAACTGCTGACGGTCAACGCGGTTGTGACCGACGTCGCCGGTGTGCGCAATCTGGCAATCAGTGTCGTCAACGAAGCCAATGACTCCATCCGAGTCCGCCTCAGCGGCTTGAATGTGCGAGTCGAAGCTGCCGCGCAAGGCGGCGCCTTTCAACCGGTTACAATCACCAACGGCACTGGCACCACTCTCAGCACGGTCGCCGCAACCTCAGTCCGGACGATGGTCATCAACGCGGGCGGCGGGACCAATACCGTCGATCTATCCGCGATGACTCGCGCTGGATTCGGTGGTGTGTCATCCCTGACAATTAACGCAGGCGATGGAGCAGACTCAATCAGTGGTCCGCTGGATATCGCCACTCAGGTATTCGGCGGCGATGGTAATGATACCATCACGCTGGGATCAGGCGCCGACGTGATTTCCGGCGGCAACGGCGACGATTCCATTGATGCAGGCTCGGGCAACGATTCAGTGACGGGCGACGATGGTCGTGACATCATCGCTACGGGACTGGGAAATGACACAGCCTCTGGCGGCAACGGCATTGATGATATCAACGCCGGCGGTGGTAATGACTCTTTACTGGGCGGCTCCAGCAATGACAACCTGATTGGCGGCGACGGAAACGACACCATCAGTGGCGAACTGGGTAATGACTCAATTCAAGGTGGCAATGGTGCCGACTCAATCTTCGCTGGCGATGGCAATGATACCGTCGATGGCGGAGACGGCGACGACTCAATCAGCGGCGAAGCCGGAGATGACAGCCTCATAGGCCTGACAGGTAACGACCGACTCGACGGTGCTGCTGATAATGATACTGTCAACGGTGGCGGCGGCGACGATATTGTCAATGGCTCCGAAGGTCGCGACCTGGTCCGTGGCGGTGATGGTAAAGACACTTTGGACGGCGGCGCAGACGATGACGTCGTCTTCGGTGAAGCAGGCAACGACATCGCCGACGGTAATATCGGAAATGATACCGTCATTGGCGGTACAGGACTGGATACTCTGAACGGTGGCGAAGGCAATGACCGGGTCGACTCGCGCCCGACTCTGGTTTCAATTAACAGTATCACCATCCTCGAAGGCAACAGCGGAGCCAAGACCGCGGTCTTCACCGTGTCCGTCAGCGGACCTGTCGTTGACCCCGTGACGGTGAGCTATTCAGTGCGACAAGGCAGCGCACTGCAAGATGTGGACTATGTCCAGTCCTCTGGAAGTATCACTTTCACGGCGAGCGACAGTACCAGGACAATCCCCGTTACGATTTTGGGGGACACGCTGGATGAGTCGAGCGAAGAAGTCTTCTTCGTCGACCTGTCTCAAGCCTCAAACGCGACGCTGCTCGACAACCTGGGCGAAGGTCGTATCACTGATGACGATCCAACTCCGACCGGCCAGACGACACCCGCCAATCCGCCTGCTCCCGCCTCGAACCCGACGCCAACTCGCGGCATCGAAGACGACATTCTAAACGGTAACAACGGCAACGACACGCTGCTGGCCGGTCAGAGCGATGACACTCTGAACGGCGGCGCCGGGCTCGATTCGCTGCTGGGAGGTCTTGGTGACGACTCACTGCTGGGCGGCTCCGAGAACGACAACTTGAATGGTGAAGATGGCGACGACTTCATCGACGGCGAAGCGGGTAACGACTCCCTCGATGGCGGTCTCGACGATGACGTTGTCATCTGGGGCGGCGCCGGCTTTGGTGCGGACCGTGCGACCAATGTGGGTGGCTCTGACCTCGTGACGATCGACTTCACGAACGGCAACGATGTGATCGCCGTCTCAGCCAGCGGCAGCGATGTGCGAATTGCATCCGGAGCCGATTCAATCGTGGTGAATGGCTCAGTGCCACAGGTCGTCGTCAACGCGAAGGACGGCAATGATACTATTACCGTGACCTCGATCAGCGGTGCGGGTGGCACTCTGGTGTCTCTCAACGGTGGCAAAGGCAATGACACCATCTCTGCCGTGAATGCGTCGATCTCTGGATACCAGGTACTGTTCAACGGTGGTGACGACAACGACACGATCACCGGTTCTCGTTCCAGTGACGTTCTCGATGGCGGTGCTGGTAACGACGTCCTCACGGACGATCTTGGCGACGATTTCGCGATTGGTGGTGAAGGCAACGATACGATTGCGACTGGTACCGGCCGTGACCGTGTGATCGCGGGTGAAGGCGATGATACCATTAACAGCGGTGTCGGTAACGACTCGATCGACGCTGGTGACGGCGCCGATTTGATCGATGGTCTTGATGGTGATGATACAATCTATGCCGGATCAGGTAATGACCTGATCATCGGCGGTTATGGAAATGACGTTGTCTTCGGTGAAACCGGCTTGGACAATATTTTCGGTGCCGCAGGCAATGACAGTCTCGATGGCGGCTCAGGCGCAGACTATATCCGAGGTAACGCGGGCAACGACTTTATTACTGGCCGCGACGGTGATGACACCATCGGTGGCGATGATGGTGACGACTCGATCGCAGGTGGAAACGGCAACGACCGCGTGGAAGGCGGGAACGGTAACAATCTGGTCGATCTCGGTGACGGCAACGACTACTTTGTCGGCGGGATGGGCAATGACACCGCGATCGGCGGCGATGGCGATGACTCACTGGTCGGCGGCGGCGGCAACGACCTGCTGCTGGGTGGTGACGGTATCGATATCGTCACAGGGAATGGCGGTACAGACACTGTCGCTGGCGGGCAAGATGCTGGCGATCTAGTCTTCGGTGCTGTTAATGAGATCAACGAAGCGTTCGTGATCTCGGCAACACTGCTGGCCAAGTTGAACGCTCTTAACCAGTAATTCTCGTCGTGTAGAACGGCCCTGCATGGAGGATCGTCAGTGCTGCGACCGCCGTTGGAACCAGGAAGTCCATCCGTATGAACGGCGGTAACCCTGAAGCTGAGCGACATTCGCTGTTGCGGATGTCGCTCGTTGTGACGGCCATTTCCGTGGCGGTGGCTTGGGCCGGAGCGCGGTACTCCGAAATCGACCTGGCCAGCCGCCTCAAGCCCTCGACAAACGCCCTGCTGCTGGGCGTCGCCGTGTCGGGACCGCTGTTGGCCCTGTTCTTCGTGATGAAGCGCCTCAAATGGCGGCCGATTCAGCGCATCTTCGACATTGTCAAAGAACTGCTCGGCCCTGCCGTGTCGCGTTGCAGTACGGCTGAACTGATCGCAGTGTCTCTGGGAGCCGGCGTCAGCGAAGAACTCTTGTTTCGCGGCCTCCTGACCGAGTGGACACGCGGCTTGGGAGTTCTGGGCATGCTGGTTATTCCGAACTTGCTGTTCGCGGCACTCCACGCAGTGACTCCCGCCTATGCCGTCTTTGCGTTTGGCATCGGTTTGTATCTGAGTGCCGTGCTCCACCTTGTACCAAATGCGGAGCTGACGTCCCTCATGACGGCGCACGCGGTCTATGATCTAATTTGCTTTCTCTACCTGAGGCACAAGTCACAAAGCGACTTGCCGCATCCCGATCATTCAGCCGACTGACGAAACGGCGTCAAGGCGTTGAGTTCAGCCGGTGCGTGAGTCGGTCTGAACCTGAGTTTCCATTTGACGCTCGCAGAAAATCACCGATAAATTGGTGCTGCGGGTAAGACAGTTAAAAATGGCAAGGAAACGGAACACACATCCAAGCCGATTAAGGAATCACATGATGCCGCGCCAACGCCGCAAGGGTTTCACGCTCATCGAGCTTCTGGTCGTGATCACAATCATCGCGATCCTGGTGGCAATTCTCTTGCCCGCCGTTCAGCAAGCCCGTGAAGCCGCCCGTCGCCAGCAGTGCCAGAACAATCTGAAGCAGATTGGCATCTCGCTGCATAACTACGCCACCGCTCACGGCCCCTTCCCGCCTGGTGAAGTCACGCGACTCTCGCTGACCATCACTTCTCCAGATGCCAACAACCAGCAAGTGCACACCACTGATCCGACTGAAGCCACGGCCATCAACAGCCCGGGCAATCATGGCACCAGCTGGATGCTGATGATCCTGTCGCAGATGGAGCAGGGCGACATCTACAAGGCTTGGAATTTCAACGTCAACGTACACATGAATGGCGATCCGACATACGTCAATCCGCCTGGGGTTTATCCACCAATTCGCGATATCGCTGGCTACTACTGCCCCACTCGTCGCAGTGACATGGCTGCGACCAAGTACGCTTACGTGAAAAAAGTTGACACGACCTGGACTCGCGGCGGAAACGATTACGGCGGATGCATCGGCAAGGGAACGGGTTGGGATCTCAACACACGCGCCAGTTACAATCTGACGGCGGACGAAGTTCGAAATGTCGGCCCTTTGTATCTGGTCGGCCCACAGCCGTTGCACATGGGCGTCTTCCATGCGAACAGCGCAACCCGTGAACGAGATATTCCAGACGGCTTGAGCAACACTCTGATGGTTGGCGAATTGCAGCGCTTCCAGTTGCAGCCCACGACACCTCAGACGACGTGTAGCGATGGCTGGGCATGGGGTGGCATCGCGACTCTGTTCAGCACCAAGAACGGTATCAATAAGCAATTCTTCGATTCCGCCGGAAGCGACCATCCGTCGGGCATCGCCAACTTCCTCTTCAGTGACGGTGGCGTTCGCGCACTCAGCGAAAACATCGATATCAATGCGTACTACCGGTTGGGCACGACCTCGGAAGGTATTCCGCTGCCGGCGGGTTTCAGCTTCCAGCAGTAACAAGCTGGCTAAACCGTGGATGCGAATCTAAGACTCTGGTGCCTCTTTCAGGTGCCAGGGTCTTTTTTGATAAGGGTTACCGTCTGACGCGAGGACGAGTATGACGATCCGTGTAAAGTGCGACGGTTGCGGTTCAGTTCTCAAGATCAAAGACGAACTCGCAGGCAAAGGCGGTTCATGCCCCAAATGCAAAGCGGAATTCAAAATCCCTGCTGCCTCGGAGGCAGCAGAAGCTCCTGCGGACGGAGTGACGCCAGCCGCAGCTGCAACGGAAGAGAATGCGACATCTGAAGAAGACGACATCTTCGGTAAAGACTTCTTCAAGATGCCTGAGGCGCCAACCAAGCCGAAGTATACAACGCCGAAGTTTGACGATGAGCCCGTAAAAGAGCCCACCAAGAAACCAGCTGCAGTCAAAGCCCCGGAGCCGGAGCGCGCGAGTTCGACCGACGCGGCAGCCGATATCGCTGGCAAACTACTCGCGAAGACCGGTAAGAAGAACAAGTCGCAGGAGCAAATTCAGGCCGAACTCAAAGCTGACCAGGAAACCGAAAAACTCGATCTTACTGAGGTGAAGTATCTCGTCAGCCACAAAGTTCTGCCTATGGGCGCCGGAGCCCTGGTGCTGGTCTTAGGACTCTACTGGTTGATGAACTCCATGTTCGGTGATAAGGCCAAGCACCCGGATTTGGGCAACGTGACGGGCATTGTAACCCTTGATGGCAAGCCTGCCGCTAACGCCGAAGTTCGATTTACACCCGCTGCGGGAACCGCAACTCCCGGTGAAGTTTCGAAGTGGTCTCAGTCGTACGGGACGACGGATGCGCAAGGCGCGTACAGCCTCTCTTACACCAAAGACCTGACCGGTGGGGTGATCGGCCCTAACAAAGCACAGGTGATGATCCTGGGTCGGCCGTTCGAAAAGGATGTCGAAGTGAAAGCCGGCAGCAACGACATTCCCCTGGCCTTTCAGAGCAACTGATCGTTCAAAGTCATGATCAGCAACACACGTTTGAGAACTCGGCAGCCTGCGTATAACCGACGTGCCTGGATGATCGCCGCGGCGACGATAGCCACCACATTGGCGGGAGTTGGCTGTGACAGTTCTCAGAAAGCAATTGAAACCGGCACCGATGCGCTACTGCGGGCTGAGCGGAAGGCGATCGAGCGGCTGACCGAGTCCGGCTGCAAGGTGATTGAAACCGAAGACGAACTGGTCGGCACTAACGGGATTATGGTCACCCTGTTTCCCGAACACCTGAAGCCGGACGGTCGTCTTGAGCCCGACATTCTGCGAGAGCTGCGCGACCTTCGAAAATGCTTCCTGATTCTGGACGGCACCCCCGTCTCAAAAGACGGCTTCAGTGAGCTGCGGACTCTGAACAACCTGCTGTTGCTGAGTGCGCAATTCACCACGATGGGGGAACGCGAGCTCGAACAGATCGAAGGCATCGTCAGCCTGCGACTGCTGCGCCTTAGCCGCACGAAAGTGGCTGACGCTGGTTTGCGCCACATCGAGCGCCTACCGGAGCTGGTGATGCTGTACCTGAGCCATAACGCCATCACCGACGAAGGCATGGAACACGTTGTTCAGCTGCGCCGGCTCAAAGCATTACAACTCTCTGGGACACGCATTGGCGATCCATCGGTCGTCCGTCTCTCCGAACTGACTAATCTCGAATACCTCGGCTTGGACAAAACCAAGGTGAGTGACGCCAGCCTCTCGTATCTCGAACGACTCAAGAAGCTGAAGTATCTGAACCTGACTGGAACGAAGATCACCCACAAAGGGCTATTGAAGCTCAAAGCAGCTCTACCCAACTGCACCATCGTGCAAGATGTCCTGCTCGAAGCGAACGCCAGATCCATCCACCAGGAATAGCTGCGACGCCGGACGCATCAAACCCTGGCTGTAGCACGAGCGATAGCTACCTCGATCTAGCGCAGCTAACCATCTTCCAATTCATATAGGGCGAGTTTCCCGACTCGCCCCGCTCCGCGCATGCCATGGGCCCCGCCCCCCTGAGGACTCGGCCACTTACTCCCCAAGCACGGAGCTGTGTCACGCCCGGCTGTGCTGGTTCACATTCCGCCTTGACCGGCAGAATCAACTCCCTGCGTTTGGGATGCTATGCGTCTCCGCAGTCACAGCGCGTTCACCATACGCGACGAATCAGGAGACTCATCCTGCATCAATCCTCAATGAGAATGGCTCACTCGACTCACCGACGACGACCAATCAGACAACAGCTCCAATAACTGCCCATCACGCATGCGTTGAGCCACGGTCCGGAAACACTAAGAGCCCGTCAGCATTACTGCCGACGGGCTCTAGTATAATACTAAATTGAAGAAAGAGAGGATTCAGCTTCCGATACGGCTATCTGACACTTTCGTGTCTCGTCCGAATACTCTCGGAGTAATCATATCCTTAGAAAGGAGGTGATCCAGCCGCAGGTTCCCCTACGGCTACCTTGTTAC
>CAYLTY010000319.1:0-7898 GCA_964386705.1 uncultured Planctomycetaceae bacterium | reverse complement strand
ATTGCGTGAGCCGGAGCGATTCAGCGGCTGGCTCAAGCAAAGTGCCGTGCGGTTGTCGATCAACCATGTCGTGCGTCGGCCGAAGGAGTCTGCGGTTGAACCCGAAGTCTTCGACGGCGTGAAGTCCGACAACAGTGGCCCGATCGATACCGTTCTGCGAACGGAGCAGGCTGCTCAGGTCTGGTCTGGTTTGAAGCAGCTCAAGAACCTCGATCGCGACACGTTGATCGCCTTCTACATTGAAGGTCAGTCGATCGAGCAAATGAGCTTCTCGTTCCGGAGCCCGATCGGCACGATCAAGCGGCGATTGCACACCGCTCGTAACCGCCTCAAGGAAGTCCTGGGCGACTTGCAACCCGTGTAAACATCAGCAGCGATGACGGTCCGCGAGACCTGCTGCTTGAATACTCCGACTGCCCGGCTACGAACCCTCGTGGCCGGGCAGTTTTCGTTGGTAGAGACTCTTCTTCGAGCGGACAGCGCGTGTCAGCTCGCTGCGGGATCGCGTTCGATCTTTTGTAGATGGGGCAGTCGTTCGCGGCCGCCACTGCGGTCGAGGTACTCGTCGAAGTTCTTCGTCGAGAACAGCAGTCGCTCGTAGAACGCCTGGCAACGCTGCGGATCTTCTTCTTCCGTGAGCCACTCTTTCAGATGCACTTCATCTGAGAAATATTCGTAAGGCATGTTGCCGGGATAGCTGCCAAACGAGACTTCGCACACGGCATCCACGCAGAAGTAGGGAATCACGGTCGCGGTCGGGTTCATGCGAATCTCGGACTCGTCAATCAGCCGCTCGCAACTGATGATCAACCGCTTGGCCGCGCGAGCCAGTTCCAAATCGGCGACCGACGTGCCGCGAATACGGCAGTTGCCGAAGCGGTCCGACTCATGCACATGGATGATCGCAACATCGGGGTACAAAGCGGGCATCGCTACCAGAGTCTCGCCGGTGAAGGGGCACTGGATCGTCTGCGCCGCGCTGAAGCGGAACGTGTCGGTGCCCAGCATGCTCCGTTGAGGCAGGAAGGGCACGCCCATCGCTGCAGCTTTCAACCGCACCGCCAGCGCGTAGTTGCTCCATTCGCAGAACTCGATCTCGCCGGATTCCGAACAGCGCCTTGCGTGCGGCGACAAGCCTCGTGCTTCCAAACCGACGATGTAAGCGATGTCGCAGCGCTTCATCAGTTGGCCACGTCCGGTTTGATTGCCCGCGCAGAGGATCTGGTAGTCATGAGTCGCCGTGTGCCCTGCGACACTCAGATTCTGTTTCTTCTGCCGCACGATCTCATGCAGCAACGCCGTCGCGATGCGATCACACCCGAAGCCCCCCGAGCACAAGTAGTCGCCATCATGCACGAAGCGGGAGATGGCTTCGCTGACGCCCATCCGCTTGTCGACCAGTCCTTTTTCCTTGTGCCGAAAGAACTCCCGCGCGGCTTCGACATCGGGAGCGACAAACAGCGGGCCGGTGCCTTTCAACAGCGAATCGGTCATCAAGATGCCTCGTGGAGGGAGCGCAAGCCGAGCGGCGGTCACAGCGAAGAAGTCAGCAGCGCCGAAAAGGTATCACGACGGCTCGGGACGCGTCACTCACGGCCAGACCGGAAATCTCAGACGAACATGGTCTCTTTCTTTGCGTGCCTCGCAAGCTTCTGTTGGAATCTTCGGCTTGTTGCCACACGCGGACACGTTCCGCTTCCGGGCTCTGCGATTGGACCACAGCATGACGAGTCGTCTGACGGGCTTCCTGCGAGTTATCTCGGCCGCACTGATTGTCAGCTTGTTCTGCGCTGACAGCCGGGCTGTGGATTTCGAACGCGAGGTCGCTCCGATCCTCATCAAGCGCTGCGTTGAATGTCATCACTCGATCGACAAGTCGGGCGGGTTGGACCTGACCAACGAAGCTGGTCTGAAGGCCGGCGGCGACAGCGGTGCGGTTATCAGTCTAGACCGGCCGGCCGACAGCCATCTGTTGCAGCGAGTGACGTCGGGTGAGATGCCGCCGCCAAAGCAGGGCAAGTCCCGCAAGCTGACGGATTCCGAGATCAAGGTGCTGCGCGAATGGCTGGATGCCAAGGCCGCGTGGCCCGCCGGTCGCACGCTGGATCAGTTTGAACGCACGACCGAAGTACGCGGCGGACGTGACTGGTGGTCGCTGCAACCTGTGCGTCGCATCGACCCGCCAGCGGTGACAACCAGCAAACGGGTAGCGAATCCCATCGACAACTTTGTGCTGCAGAAGCTGGAGCAGCGCGGCCTTGAGTTCGCACCGCAAGCGGACCGTCGCACGCTGATTCGCCGTCTGAGCTATGACCTGACCGGCTTGCCTCCGACGTACGAGCAGACCGAAGCCTTCGTCAAAGACGAGTCGCCCAAAGCCTATGAGCATCTCGTTGACCGCTTGCTCGATTCTCCGCACTACGGAGAGAAGTGGGCACGTTACTGGCTGGACGTGGCACGCTTCGCCGAGACCAGCGGTTATGAACGCGATCAGGAAAAGCCCGGCATCTGGAAGTATCGCGACTGGCTCGTGAACGCCTTCAACAGCGACATGCCCTTCGATCGATTCGTGACCGAGCAACTGGCTGGTGATGAGATTCCGAATCGCACAGAGCAGTCTGCGATCGCGACGGGGTTCCTCGCGGGAGGGACCTGGAACGATGAACCGAATGACTCCGAGGAATACCTCTACGACCGGCTGGAGGATCTGGTGCATGTCAGCACGACGGCGTTTCTCAGCCTCACCGTGAAGTGTGCCCGTTGTCACGATCACAAGTTCGATCCCGTTTCGCAGACAGATTACTACCGAGTAGCGAACGCGTTCTGGGCGGGCCCTGTCGCGATGCGTGATCGCAAACTGCTGGGTGGTCCGAGCAAAGAAGAGCTCGGCTTTGACGTCTTCGGCTGGACGGACTTGTCACGCGAACCGAAGCCGCTGCACTTGCTGAAGAAAGGCGATCCGAAACATAAGGGGCCGCTGGTTGAGCCCGCGCAGTTGTCGGTTGTCCCCGCGCTCGCTCGCCCTGTTGCTTCCTCAGCAGCAGACGCGAAGACAACGACGCGCCGCCTGCAGCTGGCGCAGTGGATGGTGGATCCTCAGAACCCGCTGACGTCGCGGGTATTCGTCAACCGCGTCTGGCAGCAGCATTTCGGCCGAGGGCTCGTGCGTTCGCCCGACAACTTCGGTTTCACCGGCGACAAGCCAACGCATCCCGAGTTGCTGGACTGGCTCGCGTCTGAATTCGTCCGCAGTGGCTGGCGCATGAAGTCGCTGCACAAGCTGATGCTCATGTCGCATACGTGGCAGCAGAGTTCGATTCATCCTCAACAAGAGAAGTACGCAGACCTCGATGCTGAGAATCGCTTGTGGTGGCATGCAGAACGCCGCCGTCTGGATGCTGAAGCGTTGCGTGATTCGTTTCTCAGCGCCAGCGCACAACTTGATCCGAAACTCGGCGGTCCCAGCTTCAAGCCGACAATCAGTGATGAAGCGCTCGAAGGACTCTCGACCAAGCAGAAGGCCTGGCAGGCATCGCCTCCGAACGAGCAACGGCGCCGCAGCCTCTACATCTATACGAAGCGCGGCCTGCTCTCGCCGCTGATGACGGCGTTCGATTCGCCAGACACCACCCTGCCCTGCGGCCAACGAGATGTCTCGACGGTTGCTCCGCAAGCGCTGGCGCTGCTCAACAATTCGTTTGCGCATCTGCATGCGGAAGCCCTCGCTCAGCGCGTGCAGACAGCGACCACTAGTCCGAGCGAACAAGTGCGACTCGCGTGGCAGTATGCGCTCGGACGTCGCGCGACGGATTCCGAGTTCGCTGCGTCCGTTGAGCATCTTGCACGGCAGGTTCGTCACTTCGAAGGATCGCCCGCGAACACCGATTCTCTCGCAACGCTGAATGTGCCGGTTACTTCAGGGCTCGTGCTTAGTCTGCGAGCGGATCAGAACGTGACGGCCGATGCGGCTGGGCGAGTCTCTCAGTGGGGCAATCGAGCTTCAGGAGAACATTTTGCGACGCAAACGGAAGTCACGCAGCAACCGCTCATCATCAAAGATGCGATCAACAAGCAGCCGGCTATTCGTTTCAATGGTCAGCGTCAGTTCTTGAAGCTCGCGGGCAAGCTGCTGCAGGCGCAGTCTCACAGCATAGCCGCCGTTGTTACAGATCGTGGTCAGCCGGGACATCGCGAGATCATCTCCAACTGGAGCGGCCGCGATGGCAATGCTGGCACGTCGGTGTTCCTCGGTCTGACGAATGATGCGACGGTGCGGATGTCAGACTCGTTTGTGGTTTCCAGTCCAGTGCCGAATCGAACTCAACCGTTCCTGCTGATGGCCGTCTCGGGTGCCAGCGATGCGACTGTGTTCGTGAACGACAGCCTGCTCGCAAAGCGCGGCGGACCGCTCAACGATCGGCGACTGGATACACCGTGGGTGATCGGCCAGCAGGGCAACATTGATGGTGAATACTGGACCGGCGATGTGGCGGAACTGCTCGTCTTCAATCGCGAGTTGACCGAACCCGAACGGCGTCAGCTCTGGTCCTATCTGCGTGATCGCTATGGGCTGAAGGGCGAACAGAAGCTCGCTGAAAGTCCGGCGTTCCGCGCACTGGCTTCGTTGTGCCTGGTGCTGATGAACTCAAACGAATTCGTCTATGTCGACTGATGGATGCGATGTCTGCGGCTCGCTTGTTCGTGTCGAACCGCTGCGCCAAACTCAGAACCTCAACACTGTTCTTTGAGTGAAGGCTGGCTCGTGACACGCATTTTTTTGACGTTATCCATGGTCGGGACGATGTTCGTCCTGATCGCGTTTCTGCTGGGGCTCAACATCGACGACGCCAAGCTGCTCGCGTCTCAGCCCGCCGTGTCGCGACACATTCTGGTGGGCTTGGGCACCTTGTGCTTCGTTGCTTTGGTGCACGCGATCGTCTTCACATACTTCATGGGCACTGGCCGCTGGATCGAAGAGACCAGTCGCGTGTATTCGCTCTCGAACGAGTTTCACGCCGAAAGCCAACGGATCAAGTATCGCCTGCTGCCCCTGATCACGGCGGAGATTCTCTTGCTGGTCGCCACCGGAGCGTTTGGCGGCGCGGCTGATCCAGGTTCGCGAGTCGGCTTTCAGGGCTGGTTTGGCCTTACCGGAGCCAACATTCACATGACCGTGGCGATCGCCGCCGCGGCGCTGAACCTCTTCGTCAACCTGCGCGAGTTCGCATCCATCGAGCGGAATGGCAAAATCATTGAGAACGTGATGGGCGAGGTGCGACGCATCCGCACCGCACGCGGCCTGCCCCTTTGAGCAATCCAAGGATCGCGTCACTCCGACAGGTGTAATTACATTCATTATATTTCTGGATTCACCTCCGCATAATCGGCACAACCGTCCGCTCTTTGCTGAGGATGCGCATCTCGGCGCAAAGACGAGCCGACATGTCGGTGCAGCTCGTCACAGAGTTTGGCAGCTTTGGAAGCAAAGCGATGTCGTTGAACTCTCTCTTTCAGGTCGGGCGTCATGGTCAGTTCTGTTGTCGGGCAGCAAGAATCGACGGCGGCGAGTCAGCAATTGGACCGCGCCATGCGACTCGTTCAGGCCGAGAATCTGAGGAGCGGATCCGCATCGCAATCGGCCAGCGGCTTAAAGGACCAGACGCTGCATGCCAATCTGATGATTGTGGACGATGAGCCCTACAACATCATGGTCGTGCAGAAGTTTCTGCAGCACGCGGGTTATCAGCGGTTCGCAACGACGACTGATTCCACCAAGGCCATCAGCCTGATGCAGCAGAATCCGCCGGACGTGGTACTGCTCGACATCATGATGCCCGAAGTCAGCGGTCTCGATCTGCTTCGGATCATGAAGGCCACCCCGCATCTGGCGACGATTCCGGTGATTGTGCTGACAGCATCCGCCGATGCATCGGTGAAGACTGAAGCTCTGCAGTTGGGCGCGAATGACTTTCTGTCAAAGCCGGTGGAGCCCGGCGAACTGGTCCTGCGCGTCCGCAACGTGCTGACGCTGAAGTTGCACTTCGACATGGTGGCGAACTACTCGATCAACCTGGAACGTCAGGTCCAGGAACGCACTCGCGAGCTGGCCGAGTCGCGCCGTCAGGTGATTTACTGCCTGGCTCGTGCTGCCGAGTTTCGTGACAACGACACCGGTCGGCACGTCATCCGAGTCGGCAAGTATGCAGGCGTGATCGCTCGCGAACTGGGTTACACCGAAGCACAGGTTGAGGCCCTGGAAATGGCCGCTCAACTGCACGACGTCGGCAAGATCGGCATCCCGGATGCCATCCTGCACAAGCCCGGCAAGCTCGACCCGGAAGAGTTCGACTTCATGCAGAAGCACACTGGCTTCGGCAAGCAGATCATCGAATGCATGGCGACCGACGAATGGAGCCGCTTGAAAGAGCACACCAAGATCGGCAGCAAGCTGCTGGATCCGAAAGCGTCGCCGGTCATGAGCATGGCTTGCCGTATCGCGCTGACGCATCATGAATGGTGGAACGGCGCCGGCTATCCGCTGGGGCTGGCGGGTGAGGACATCCCTGTCGAAGGCCGAATCACTGCCGTGGCTGACGTCTTCGACGCGCTGAGCAGCAAGCGCCCCTACAAGAAACCCATCCCGCGTGAGCAGTGCTTCCAGATGCTCGAAGAAAAGCGCGGCCAGCACTTCGACCCGACAGTGCTCGACGCCTTCTTCCGCCGCGCAGGCGAAATCACCGAGATCCAGATTCGCTACGCAGACGAAGCGTAGTCGTCACGTTAGCCATTCCGAGGTCGCTTTCCGGTCTTGTTGTTCTTTCCCTTCGGGATGCCCGGAGCCACAGCTGGATGTGCACCGGCATCGATCTTTGACGACCGAGTTTCAGCCGCCTTCGCGGCTTTAACCGGCTGAGACTCCGCGCGCTTCTTCGGAGCAGCGGCTGATTTCGCCACGGGGATTGCACGAGGCTTTCGAGCGGGAGCCGTCGATTGCTCATTAGCCGCGGGCGATTCAGCCACCGGCTCGGATTCAGCTTTAGGCGCCGCAACGGGGCGTTTGAAGTCGGACGCTACGAGACAAATTTCTTGCCGGTTGAAGGCCAATTGCCGCGCGCGAACTCGTTGAAAGCCCCACTCGCGAACACGCTTGTTGAAGAGCGGGATCTGCTCGGCGAGATTCCAGGTTGTGAGCTTGAGCGTCAGGATGAGGCCGCGAACTTTGACGTCGGAATGCGTGACGATCGCTTCGACGGTGTCCAGGGTGTAGCGCGGGGCGACGCTGGCATCAGCCATCAGCCATCTGAAGCGCGAGAACACTTTGCGTTTTAGAGTCTTCGCCCGGCCTTTGATGTGCGTGAACATGGGGTTGCTGGTCAGCAGCGGGTCCATGTCGGCGGGGTCGATGCCGGTCACAGCGCAACCATGTCGGAGCAGAGCTTGGCAAGAACCGCCCGGCGAACTGCCAATCTCAACGCACGCATCGCCGCGCTTGATGGGCAGGTCCGACCATAGAAGCGACTCCGCCATTTTCATGTACGTGCGCGAGACCATGTCCTCGGGAATCTCGATCTCCGGCACTCCGCCGGGCCAGCAGGACTCGAGTGACTTCGCCCGATGCCAGCCGAACCACCATTCGCCGGGTTCGACCAGTACGCAGTCCAGCACGCGGTCTTCCGGTTGAGCGTCCTCATTGAGCAGCAGGGACCATTCGGGATCGAGTTGCGGACGCAGCCGCAGCAGGGCTTCCCCGATTTCATCAGCCAGCGGACTGATGCCCGGTTCAAAGTCGTTGTCACCGGGAATGGCGGAATCGCGCTGCCAGACATGCAAGTGGCGGAACTTACGCAGCACGTCGCTGGGATATCGTTGACTCAATTCCGTCCAAACTTCACGGACGA
>CAYLTY010000318.1:0-7902 GCA_964386705.1 uncultured Planctomycetaceae bacterium | reverse complement strand
TCCGTCTTACAGAAGTAACAGCGATTGGACGGATTGCTGAGGTAGTCCGCGTTCTTGAACTCTTCCGACTGCAGGACGTCGTGGCGAATACCGATCAGTGCCTCCAGATTCCGTGCTTCGTCGAGTTCCCCAGCCGCCAGACTGGGGCTGTTCGCCGTGACGGCCACCGCCGCGTCGCCCAGAGCCAGTTGAGCCGCTTTGGCAACGACCGTGCTGTCGACGCCAGCCGAGAACGCGACGGCTACAGACTCGTAACGGCGAAGGATCTCAATCAGTCGGCCGCAGGCGTCGCTGCGTTCGGCATCGGTCATAACAAGCTCTTTTATTGGATTTCGTAGTTCTGACGGGCAGATTGTCGCAGCAATCGCCAGTAATGTCTCTTACGAACCCACTTGAGAGCCGCAACTCGTTCACGGGCGGCTCCCGCCTATCTCGAAATTTTTTGTATCTTAGAAGTTTAATTGTAATGTTGCCGCGAGCGTCAGGATTCTTGGCTCGCGAGCGACTCGACTCAATCTGTTCAACGGACAAGGAACTTCATGAAGCGCATTGTGTGTTTAGGACTGCTGATCGCAGCCAGTGCTCTACCTGCCTGGGCGGCAGACCAACGCGTCAACAACTTCACCCTGTCCGATGTGCAGAATCAGCCGTGGTCACTCGAAGCCAAATCGTCGCGGAAGTTGCTGGTAGTCGCGTTTCTGGGCACGGAATGTCCGCTTGCCAAGCTCTATGGCCCGCGCCTCGCCAAGTTGGCCGAGCAGTATCAAAGCCGGGGCGTTGAGTTCATTGCGATCAATTCGAATTCGCACGATTCGCTGACGGAAACGGCGGCCTATGCCAAGCAAGCTGGGTTTAAATTCCCAATGTTGAAGGATGTCGGCAATCGCATCGCCGATCAGTTTCAGGCGGAACGCACGCCGGAAGTCTTTGTCCTCGATGCCAGCAATGTGGTGCGCTATCGCGGGCGGATCGATGACCAGACGGGCGTTGGCTATTCCCGTAATGAGCCCACACGCCGCGACCTGCAGATCGCGCTCGACGAACTCCTGGACAACAAGCCGGTCAGTGTCGCCAAGACCGCCCCGGCGGGCTGCCATATCGGGCGAGTTCACAAGCCTCAAGCTGATGCGCAAGTGACCTACTCGAAGCAGATTTCGCGTCTGCTGAACCAGCGTTGCGTCGAGTGTCATCGCGACGGCGAAATCGCTCCGTTCTCTTTGACCAAGTACGAAGAAGTCGCCGGCTGGGCAGAAACCATTGCCGAAGTCGTCGCCGAGGAACGCATGCCGCCGTGGCACGCAGATCCCAAGTTCGGCAAGTTTGCAGACGATCGCCGACTGACTTCGGAAGAGAAGCAACTCATTCGCGACTGGGCTCGCGCGGGAGCACCGCAAGGCGATCCGAAAGACATGCCCGAGCCACCGAAGTTTCCCACAGCCGGCTGGCAGATTGATCGCGAGCCGGATCTGGTCATTCCAATGTCCAGCAAGCCTTACCTGGTGAAGGCTGACGGTGAATTGAAGTATCAGTTCTTCCCGGTGCCATCGGGCTTCAAGGAAGACAAGTGGATTCGTGCGATTGAGGTGCTGCCCGGTAACCGCCAGATCGTGCATCACGCGTTAATCCTCGAACGCGGCGGCGCCAATCAAGGCGGAGCTGAAGGCTTTCTGGCCGCCTATGTGCCGGGATTGCGTGCCAAAGCCTATCCAGACGGAATGGCCAAGCGAGTATCAGCGGGCGCTCAATTGATCTTCCAGATGCACTATACGCCCAACGGTGTCGAGCAGAGCGACTTAACCAGGCTCGGGATCTGGTTTGCGAAACCCGATGATATCAAGCACGAAGTTCGTACCGTTTCCGCACTCTCTCGCAACATCACCATTCCGCCGCAGGCAGACAATCACCCCGTGGAAGCGAAGACTCAAGCTGCCCCGGTAGAGGGAACCCAGTTGCTGGCCTTTATGCCGCACATGCACCTGCGCGGTAAATCGTTCCGTTACGATTTGATGACCAGCGGCGAGCCGGAAACATTACTCGATATCCCGCGTTATGACTTCAATTGGCAAACAGCCTATCGCTTGCCGGAACCCCGCGCCATTCCCATTGGCGCCAGCATCCGGGTGACTGCTCACTACGACAACTCAGAGAACAATCTCAACAATCCGGATCCGAACGCCACGGTCAAATGGGGCGATCAAACGTACGAAGAGATGATGATTGGTTACATTGACATCGCAATTCCGCGCGGTACCGATTCACGCGCTCCGGCCTCTCCCCCTCGAATCGGTAATCAAGCAGCCAATCAGGCTTCAGAAGTGATCAAGAATCTGGATCGCAACAAAGACGGCAACATCACTCGCGATGAAGTCCCGGAGCGGTTCATGAAGATCTTTGATCGAGTCGCACAGGGGAAAAACAGCGTCCCCGTGAAAGACCTGCAGGAGCTCATCGGAAAACTGCGTTAGTGGCGGTTGCAGTTCAATTGCAGTGAATCACCGTGATGAGGAGCTTGTCTCTGCGACCCCGAGTCTGCGAATGAGCGTCTCGGGCTGGCGCGACGGTTTTGATGCACGGGATCGCGTTCTGCTGTTTAACACCCACGCCAACGGCGTGGGCGCGCACGCAGTTGGCGTGGCGGTTAAACATGGTTAAGCCTTCGAGCTCCCCACCACTGATCATGCACCTTAACTCAGCGTCACTACAGTAGATCGCCCGGCGAGCGGGGATCGATATCCCCGTTCGCCGCTGGTTAATAGTAGCCAATGATCAGATGCCAGCCGTCGACGACTTCTACCTTCGCTCCGATGTCCAGACTCGGAGTCTCTTTCACGAGCGCGACATAGCTGCGCGGTCCCAGCTTCAAACCGCCCGATCCCTCGCCCAGGCGTTGAACTGTCTTTTCCATCTTGCCTTGGGACAGTGAATACACATCCTGCGAAGATCCATACCCGTAACCGTAGCGGTAACGTCGGGAGCTCCAGGATGTGAAAACTCGATCCTGGTCGAAGTTATCGGGAAAGCTGGGTCGCGCTTCGGTGATTGCCAGTCGAAACTTCGACAAGTCCTCAGAGTTGGCCAGCTTCAACGTTGCGGGTGCTCCCGCCGGGATATCCTGCCCCGCGAACAGATGGTCGTCATCGGGGCTCAGGATGAGAGCTTCAAGCTTCCACTCCAGTCCGTTCGTGACTTGCACCTGCTCGTCCTTGGCGGCTTCAACATTCAGCCGGCCTCGTTCAGCACGATGGCCCAGAGTCACAAACTGAGTCTTCGTCCGCGAACGCAACCAACCCGACGAAAGATGTTGGTTCTCAGACCAGTCCACGTGCCCTTGTTCAAACTCATTCCCGGTCGGCCAGACGGGATAAACCGCTGTATCCGTTGAGAACTTCATACCCTCGGAGGGCGCCATGCCTGCATAAAGAGCCATGCGCGTCGTGCTGACGGCTGTTTGCAGTCCCTGATCCAGAACCGTCAGGCTGCGGAGCCGGGACTTCACAGTGAAGCCGTGCGACACGGCCGCGTAAACGAACAGGCAAACCGTCGTGAGTGTCGCCAGCAGCGGAACCGTGACGATCAGCCAGTTGAGCCGCTGTCGCCTGACGAGGAAGACATAGTTCACCGGCCCGATCAGCACGGCGAACAGCGTAATGAAGATCACGAAGGAGTACGTGGGAACGCTTTCAATGCCGGGGATCATGAATTGCATGAAGTCCCGGTTGTCGTCCCGGGCGTTGAGACCATGCCGGTGCGTCCATTGCACGTTGTCGTCGACGGCAGACTTCAACAGCCAGGCCCAGTCATGTGCTGTCCCCGGAAAGGGGTTATCGCGTACGCCGATGATGCGTCCGAGCCCATAGGGCTTCGCCCCAATCGCTCCCTCATCCGTCTTAAACGCGAACTGTGGATTAGCCTCGGTCCAACTGGTCTGCGAACCGTGCTCATCGGTTCGCGTCAGTCCAATCGCCGTTCTCTTACTGGCATCCGGCACAATCCACGGCGTCTGTCGCGCCATGCGATCCAGCCCCACCAGACGGCTGAATTCGACATCAGTCAGGACATTGGCCCCGACGTTATAGATCAGGAGCGAGCCACCGGTTTGAGCCCAGTTCAGCAGCGCTTCGCGAATTTCAGCCCGTAACGATTCAAACGCCGGACGCGCGACGGCGACAACATCCAGGCCGCTGTACGCCAGGGATGTGTAGGGCAACATGCCCGCAGGCAGAACAATGTGATTCTCAGACGATACGCGGCCATACATCGCCCGTCCCACGCCATACAGGGACGTACTCATCAGCTCGAATTGAGAGCAATTCACTTCGTCTGCCGAGATCACCAGCAGCGCAGGTCGCGAAGCATTCGTGTCGACCTCGGCGAGCGTCAGCATCGTTTCCAGCTGCTTGAGCTTCTGCCCGCGATGGGACGCCGAGAACGTACCGTAATTCTGATAGCCGACCATCGGCACCAGCAGCGAGGTCATAACCGTCGCGTTCTGGGCGACTGAAACTGTTCGAGAGACGCTCGGAATCCCTTTGTCGTTCGGCTGAAAGTTCAACTGCAGATCGCGGGTCAGGCCGCGATTCAGCACGCGCACCCGGATCGGGTAATAGCCGCCTTGAGAGCAGCCGGTCCAGCGCGCATCCACGGTGACGACAAAATCATCGTCCTGGCCGACGAAATCAGAACCTGCCGCATGCAGACGCGCTGGAAGCGAGAGGCACGCTGCCAACATCAGTGCAGTGATCACACTCCACCGGCAGAAAGCGTTCCAGCGGCCCATCCCGATCTCCTCGTTAGAACAAGTCGAAACCACTGCCGCACTGCGTCAGACTCAGACAATGTTCACGAGCTAACGTGCAACACCATCAACAGGATCAACACCAGCGTCATAAAACCCACGATGGTGAAGCACAGCCGCACCGCCCTTGAAATGATACGGCTGGTCAACTCATAGCGGCTGGCGCTGTAGACCAGACTGATACCGATGGCCAATGGTATCAGATAGAACAGCGTGTTATCACCCATGGCAAGAATCGGTAAGAGCGGCATGATTCATCTTTGGATTGTGCGGAGACCGGTTTGTGCCACCAGGCGAGTCGTGACGATCAACTCTTCGATGACGACAACTTCACGATGCGGTTGTCGCTGTTGGAGCCGCCGCGGGCACGGCATTCGTCCCCTCGGCCTTGGGTGGCGTTTCGTCTTCGTCCGTCTCGTCACCATACCCGTACGCCGGACCTTGCAGAGCATCCCAAACCGCCAGCACGTTCAGCAGTCCGGCGATCCATGTATAGACCAGCGCCAGATCATAAAATTTGCCCAGTCGCCCCTGCAGATGTTTCATCGCATCGTCGCTAAGCGGAGCCAGGAAATGATCCTTCAGCGGCCGCGGAATCGTGCCCTCAATCCGGCCGGTGTTCTCCACACCTGCCACCACCTGGCAGAAGAACCGACGACGCGAGCCTGAAAACTGAGCTTCAGGCCGCTCTTCCGCCAGCCGAATCGGCGTGACGTTGTCCAGACCCGTGATGCGACGGCCGAGCTCCAGATCGGTTGAACCCGGATTCTGCGAGCCCACCAGTTGCCAGTCGACTTCCCGGCCGCCATCCATCTTGCCGACCAACCGGCCTTCAAACTCAGTGCCCGTTCCGAAGCGGCCCACCACCAGCGTGCCGGTGACGCGTCCATCCACCTTGCCAGCGCCCAGCGTCTCGTGCCGCGCGAAACCCTCAAAGCTGGCGTCGATCTTCTCCAGCACCTTGCCCGGCACCTGCTCCTGATCAAACAACGCATCCTCGCCACGCGCTCGATAGAACTGAGCCACAGCTGGCAAAGCTGCTCCTCCAAGGCCAGCTTGAGCGATGAAGCCAATCGTCCGCTGCCGCTCTTCGCCGCGTCGGGGTTCACTGTCCCAGCGCAGATGCACGGCCTTCGCCTCGCCCAGCGAGCAGCCCCAGGAGAAGAGGCCGACAATGCAGACGAAATAGATCACGGCCTTGAACCGGCGTCCCTGATACCAGTGCCCGGCTCCAGGAATGAGGTAAGCCAACACCGCCGCAATGAACGGGTTCTTCAAATTGACCCGAGGGTCGGTCATCGGGAAGCTCCACTGAAAGGTCACGAGACAAAGCTGCAAGCGCGCAGATTCTAGGGCCAGAGCGATTTGCATCCACCCCGAAACGAAGGCTCGCGGCGACCATCGCGGAAAACACGCGATCGTTACTTCTGGCGGCGCAGAGCGCGACCAAACAACCCGCCCGTCGGCGAGCCATCGGCCACTGCCGCCTTACCGTTCACGAATACAAACTTCAGGCCACGTGAGTACCGGTGCGGCTCATCAAAAGTTGCGGCGTCACGAAACTCGGACGGAGCAAAAACCAGGACGTCAGCCAGCGCTCCAGCCTTCAATTCACCGCGATCTTTCAGGCCCAGAATCTGCGCCGGCAAGACCGTCGCACTGCGAATCGCATGTTCCAGCGTCACCGTGCGGCGTTCGATAGCGTAGTACCCGACCTTCCGGCTGAAGGTTCCATAACTTCTGGGATGTGGCTTGTCAGGACCCGGCAAGTAGGCTCGACCGTCTGAGGCAGTCGCCACCCAGTCGATGCTCATGACGTATTCGACGTCATCAGGACTCATGCTGAAGTGCACGATCTGAGCGCCGCCATTCCGGAAGATGTCGTAGGCGATGTCGATGGGTTCGCGCTTCTCGCGTTGAGCGATCTCCAGCAAATTCAGACCGACCCAATCCGGCCGCGGCTGATAGCGCGCGATGCGAATGACCTCGCCGTTGTACTTCTTCGCCAGACTATTCGTGACCGAGGTGCGGATGCGCGGTCCCGTTTCGGGGTCGTCCAACCGCTTGACGAGTGCCGATCGTCCTCCCTCCAACGTCCAAGTGGGCAAGATCGTCGCATCGAGAGAGGTGCTCGACGCGTTGTACGGATATTGGTCCGCAGTCACGACCTGCCCCGCCGCTCGGGCTTCCTCGATCCGCTTCACGGCCTGACGCACCAAGCCCCAGTTCTCCTGTCCGCTGGCCTTGAAGTGCGAGATATGCACCGGCGTCTTGCCGATCTGCCCGATCTTCAAGGCTTCTTCAACGGCCGCCAGCAGTTCACCGCCCTCACCGCGAATGTGACTGGCATAGATCCCGCCGTGCTGCCCGACGACACCCGCGATAGCAGCGATCTCGTCGGTCTCGGCATATGAACTCGGAACATAGATCAGCCCCGTCGACATGCCCCAGACGCCGTCGGTCATGGCCGCTTCGGCGAGCTTCAGCATCTTCCCCTGTTCAGCCTCGGTTGGCTTGCGTAGCGCCGACCCCATCACTTCCGAACGCAAGCTTCCTTGCGGCAGGAGATGCGCGATGTTGGTGCCCGCTCCAAGCCGATCCACCTTGTCGTAATAGATCTTCGCATCGACCGGTCCCGAGCCGCAGTTGCCCGTGACGACCGTCGTGCAGCCCTGCAGCAGGAAGTTCAGATTCGCGCGCGTTGCCGGCTCCAGAATGACGCCATCGCTGTGACTGTGTAGATCAATGAAGCCCGGACAGACCACGAGACCGGTGCAATCAATCGCCCAATCGGGAGTAAGGTCCTTCGCCTCGCCGACCGCGACAATCTTGTCCCCGCGAATCGCAACATCAGCCACCCGCCCTGCCTTACCAGTCCCGTCGTAGACCGTGCCACCCTTCAGCAGCACGTCGACTCGATCGGCAGAACTGGCGGTCGAGTGAATCATTAACACGAGCACCAGCGCCACCAGCCCGTTCATCCCGCGCGACATACCGCACCTCAAAATCTAGAAGCTGAGTTCCGGATAAGGGTCAGCGCTTTCAGGTGGCGACAACAATCTCCCCTCGCCCCGCTCGCGGGGAGAGGGGTCGGGGGTGAGGGGCGG
>CAYLTY010000317.1:0-7981 GCA_964386705.1 uncultured Planctomycetaceae bacterium | reverse complement strand
GGTAGAACGGGTTGTCCAGGGCATGACGCTTCGAGATGTTCGTTGCCATGCCGTCGTACGCCGATCCTAACCATCCGGCATACTGCCCGTTGATGTCGTAGCCAGCGAAGTGCCCCAACCGTTTCGGCAAGAAGACGTAACCAGGAAATGAGGGAGGCTTGCCGGTCGCACGGCGATCAAGGTGTTCAACGACCGACCCGTAACAGGGCCAGTCCTTGTCGGTCGCATCGACGTTAGCAGCGCCGCGTTGAGCTGGCGGCAGCGGGTGGCCGGTCTGAATGTAGTGTGTGCCGTTATGGTCGTTCTGCGGATGATTCATTGTGCGAATGACACAATACTTGTCGGATCGCGTTGCGAGCCTTGGTAGATACTCACAAATTCGCAAATCTGGCGTTCGCGAAGCGATGGGTTGATACGGTCCACGAATCGAACTCGCCGCTTCCGGCTTCATATCAAACGTCTCTAATTGGCTAGGACCTCCGTATAAAAATGCAAACAAAACGGACTTCGCTCGTGGTTGACGAACCGCTTGAGCAGATTCGGCTGCAAAAACTTTCGGCAAACTCAAACCAAACAAGCCCGCGCCACCCGCTTGCAGGAGTTCGCGGCGGGCCAGACCGTCACATGCTCGGCGAGGATTACTCAGGATCGTCAACATGCAACGTCCTCCGCTCGAAGGCGATCACGTCACACCATCCGGCAACCGGCTGACCGGACAAACTAACCTGGCTGATTGTGATCGTCGCGCGACGTAGCGGTGTAAGGCATGCCGCGGACGTGGTAAATCGTAATCGCCAGATTCCCTGGGTGACCCTGAACTTGCTTGTCCAGCTCGCGCAGCAACAAGGGGAATTGAGTGGACCAGTTCATGAGTTGTGATCCAGGGCCGGACAGCTTGCTGCTACCGCATGCGGTGGATCGTTATGATGACCGTCGAGGTTCATTTCATTGTTCGCGGGAGGGCACGATGCGAACTCAACACTACTTCCGAGTGATGTTCACGTTCTGTGTCCTGCTAGCTTTGTGCGGGGCTGACGCCCGCGCCGAGATCATTTCCCGGATTCCGGGGGACTTTGGCTGGCGCAAGAGCGTTCCGCTGCACCTCATTCTGGCCAGAGACGTGGTCGAAGACCTGGACCTGAGCGAAGAGGCCGCCCAAAAACTGAAGCAACTGCACGAGCAGATTCAAAAGGAAGTGGCCACAGAACGGAGCAAGGCCGCTCAGAACGGCCAAACTGCTCCACGGCCCGACCGATGGGTGCGAGTCTCCCCGTGGGATGATTCAACACTGCATTTAGTGCGCAAGCGTCACGCTGACGAGTTGAATGAGTTACTGACCCCCCAACAGCAGGAGAGACTGTACGAGATCCACTTGCGAAAGCAGCGAAAGGCGACTGATACCTTGTGCGATTCTGAAGTGGCTCAGAAGGTCGGACTCACCAGCGCTCAACGCTCTGAGATTATTGCCAAGCATCGTGAAGTGGTGCGGGCGGAGATGGATAAAGTAAAGCTCGGCGGGAAATACACGGGCCCCAGTTCGGCCACATTGGAAGATCGCTGCCCCGAAGCCGTGATGAAGATTCTCACTGACGAGCAACGTCAGGCGTTCGAGCGACTCCAGGGGCGACCGCTAAAATCGACCGCGAAGTAAAGGCCTGCTACGGCTGCTGAGCAACCCGAGGCACAGAAGAGGCAGATCAGGCATTAGCTGAGATCAATGTCGCAGGGCGGCTCCGGTTGCCCATTTGGGCTACTGGAGTCACCTGCGGGACTGTCGGCAACAACTGGTAGCTGCATGCCGAAATGCCATTGATCATGTCAGCGCATCTTTGACCTGTCCGAATTTCGTGTTCGCGTTGTTGCCGATCGCAGTAATTGTCGTGATACACACCACGATAATCAGTGCCATCATCACCGCGTACTCGACGGCGGTAGGCCCATCGTCGCTGAGCAGAAATCTCTTAACGCTTTCAAACGACTGGCGCATGGTAAACTCCCCAAATCGGTTTGGCGTGAAGCAGCCGAACTCACCTGAGTCCGCCCCAGAGAACCTTAGTATTCCATTTTCCGAATGCGGCCAATTCGGCTGTTTTTTCGAGCTTTGGCGTGCTACCTCTGTCGCGAGACACCGCGCTGATCCGAGCGTCGCGTCACGCTGCCTCAAAGCGACCGCAGGCGACGTGTCGCTCCAGCCGAACGTGTCTGAGCTGCCACCAGCCAGCCCCCGCGCGTCCTTCGAGAGCGGAGACATGCAGAGATGCCCCGATTGACAGCTTGCGGTCTATCGATGGCAGGCAGCGACAATAGCTATAGGGTGCGTATTGGCTTGTTGATGCGTCACTCTATTCTGCCTCTTGCGACGCTGGTCGCCCCGGTGGACCGGACGCGTTCAGACACGCATGGTCTAAACTGGCAATCGGCTTGGCTAGAGGGCTGTCTAAATGAAAGAGGAAAGAGTTCGCGCGATCGCAGAGGAATTCGTAAAAGGCAAGCTGATGAAATGTAGTGTCGACCGCGTTAGTCGGATCAACAGCGGGCCCCAGAACCAGACCATGTGGGGCGACGAATGGCTCGTGCGTTTTCGATTTGAGCCCGACGAAGACGGCAGCATATTTGCTCATTCGGCCTTCGTGATTGTTGATGATTTCACTGGCGAACCTCGATTTCTGAGGAACCACTGATTCCCAAGCCTCTTGTCGCTCTGCGAACCCGGTGGGATGATTCCAGCCACCCTTGCAGCGCGACGGATAGGCTGGATGAAGAGGAGACGGGCACGCTGAATGCGTGCATCACGTCTCGTGGAGCACGTTTTCATCGTGCTGCTTACTCGCTTAATCGGGCTACTACGGGGTTCCGATAAGGGGCGAACGCGATTGTCAAACTCATCGAGATCGCAAAGCTGGCGGCATCTTGCCGGTGGCGATTACTTGATCGTAGATCGATGTGATTCTTCGATACACTTGAATTATATTCTCGTTCAAAGGCCCCTCATCTTTAAGGTAGCGAGACCTGTGCCACTCAGATTCTCCAACAATCACAGGCTTAAGGTTCTGGCCCGGAAACTGATCTGCGGTTATGTCAACAACAAGATCGCCGCGCTGAACCCACACGTGCCCCGCATCTAGTTTATCGGTATCAGGGCGACTTCCTAAAACAGATGTGAACCCATCAACTCGCGATTCAGCAAAGAAAATCAGCAACAGGTCGCTCGCGTAATTGCAGCACTCACGCGGAAAGTTGCGGAGCGAACTCCCACAATTCTTGCTGAAGTCTGCCACTTCCATCGCGCTACGAAGAGCCTCTGCGATGCGTTCTATCGTCTCGAGTTGGTCATCTCTCATGTGGTTACTCTTACCACCAAAGGGTGCGTAACTTCATCAACGATTCACTGCTTGCCCACCTTCCAAGATAGAAAGGCCTGTGACAAACGACTACGGAGCCTCAACGCGGAACACGCGGGCAACCGGTTCGATCCACATTCGGCCGTGGGTGGCTCGGAGTTCAACTACGAAAGTGATGTCGCGGACTTCTTCGAGGACTTCGAAGTCGTAGGTCACGGTTTGCCAATCGGTGTCGCCGGTGAGCTTGTTGTCGCGCTGACCGCCGGAGATGCGGAGGCCGGCTCCGGTGCCTTGGTCATCCATGCGGGGCTCGACGCCTTCCGTGCGCAATTTGGCTTCGAGGCGGTAGCAGCCTTTGGCGAGTAGCACGCGGCGACGCCATGAACCGATGCCCTGGCCGGAGTCGCCGACCTGGATGGAGTAGAGCTTGCGGCCGTCGAGTTCGACCTCTTCGACTTTCGTGTCCTCGATCTCTTGAGCGGGGAACCAATCAGCCAGTTCGACAGGTTTTCCGCTCTCGAACTCCAACGGGGACGGGTCGCCATTTTGAAGTTGTTCGCGAAGATTTGGCTCGCGCGCAGCGATGCGTTCCTTCAGTTCGCGAACTCGGTCAGCGTGAGCGTTGGCAAAGTCCTCGCCCAGCTTTTTGACCTCCGGTTGCAACCGCGCCAGCACGGTATCAAGCCGATCGTGCAGGCGCTTTGGCTCGAACAGCGGCAGCAGTTTGGCAATTCGCTCGCGATAGGCTCGCCGCCATTCCGGATTGTGCAGCACGGCGTTCGCGACGATCTGCTCTGGATACTCCAGAATCGGAAAACCGGGATCTCCGAACATCTGGTCCATACCGTGCGGCAGGAAATGAGCCTTCTTGTGCGGTGGTGCAAAATAAATACGGTAATTATTTTTATTCCACGTATAGCCGTCCCAGTGGCAAGTCATCAGCTCGACGGCCATGAAGGAGAGAAAGGCATCCACATCGAGTTGCTTATCAATCGCGGGCCAGCGTTTGGCGGGATCAAGTTCCTGACACGCCGCTTGCAACGCTCGCAAGTCACTGCGGTCGTCGGGACCTTTGCCGGAATCTTTTTCGAGTTCCGCATCAATGTCCTGCACGAAGCCGCCATCGTAGAAATTCCCCTGCGCATCGCCGTAGTGACGTTTGAGGAACGGCGTATCAAAACCTTCCTTCAAAACGTACAAACCGAGATCGCGGTCGTTCAGCCAGACGCGAGCGTGTGTAACTCGCGTAGCGGGTACTTTGGCATCGCGGCACAAATCCGAGCAGAGCCACTCACACAGATACGACTCGTCCTGCACGGAATTGTTGAGGTGAAACTTGTCCAATGCATGAAAGGTCTGGTCCTTCTCATGCTTGTTCATGTTGAGCGTGAAGGCCGGGCGGTCGTCGAGTTCACGAAAGCTGCCAGCGGCTCCTTTCAGCTTGATGGCGACTTCCTTATAGGTCGTCTCACCCTTGGCCGTCGTTTCAATAAGCTTGCACTTCGCATAACGCCGAGCATCCTCACGGAGCTTCTGCGCCTGCCCTTCCTTCAGCTCAATCTTGAGCGTCGGGATCACGCCGCGGTCGAAAAAGTCGTCACTGGCGTCCCGAACCGGCTTGGCCGGGACTTTCGTCTCACTGACCGCCGCCGTGGATTTCGAACCCGCTCCCGGCGGCAAGGTCTCAGCCTTCTGACACGCCGCCAGCGTGAGCAACCCGCAAAAACACAGCCCAATCCAAATCCGCCGAGCATTCCATGATAGGCTCATCCCACACCTCCGAGCGACATCCTAGCGTAGGTGTCACGCGACTCACTATGCCTTATCCAAAGGGCAGCCCCGGAGAATGTAGAAGGGCACTCCTATCCGCTCCCACTGCTGCTTCTCACCGAGACGGACAGGATTGTCCGTCCTACGACACAGGTGGCATCGCTACGCCGTCATCACTGCGGCCGTACCGATCCGGTAACGCAGTCGCCCGTTCAAGACATTCAAAGACACGATCTGGATCAACCTGACACCAGTACCGGAAATTGAAATGCGGGATTGAATCGGCATCGATAACAGAGGCGATCGGTGACTCAGGCGGGACGAGGTAGCGAGGTTGATCCCACTGGAGCGCGAAAACCGCCAGCGGGCGACTGCCGTCGAGAATCCATGTCGCTTTCCCTCCCTGAATGTTCGCAAGATACCGGCGTCCCACTAAATGCTGTTCGACCAGCTCACGAAGAGGTGATTCTCGTGGCATGCGAACTTTCAACTGATGTGGTGCGGCCATATCGTCGCCCATGCACACGCTTTCACGCCAGATAATAAGGGGCGGCACCTTGGCCATGAATTCGCTCTCCAGATAAAAACGGCCTGACGCGTAAGCTCACCAGCTATGGGGCTCAACCTGCAACAGTTAATCTTACTCAATCTGGAGAGCAGATTGAGCGACTGGTCAGGACCAATACCTCAGGGTTGCCAGTATTCAGGCTACCGGAGTGGCAGCAACCGCAAGGGGCAGTGCGAATCGATGCTCATATAAGCCTCTTGTCGCTGCGCGACACCGATAGACCGCAAGCTGTCAATCGGGGCGACCCCGTGGCATTCGGATGCGTATTACCACTGTTGCCTGGCAAGCGGTTTGGGCCGACGTGTGGCGTGGACTGCTTTGCGGTAGGATGGTTGTTGACTCTCGCGGCGCAATGGGGCTTGACAGGGGGTTCGGCGGCGGGTTGATTCAGCCGACTGCAGAAATAAAGCGGAGAGAGACCATGGACGTTCCTCGTGAACTTGCACGGCTGATCGAACACGAGCGGGATGACTTACTGGCGCGGTGGCGTGTGCAGGTCCAGAAACTCCCAGCGGCGCAGGGTCTCGACATTCCGACGCTGAATGATCACGTTCCAAAGCTCTTGCTGGAACTGGCGAGCGCGTTTCGATCGGGCTCGGATGAGACGATCGCACAAGTCGTTGCCGAGGGCACCCCGCCGGCACATGGGCTGCAGCGGGTCAAAGATGCCTACGATATCGAGGAAGTCGTTGCGGAGTACAACATCCTGCGAGGGAGTATACACGACCTCGCGGACCGGAATGGGTTAAGCCTGCAGGGGAAGCCATTTCACATCCTGAACCGCGTCCTGGACGGAGCGATCGGGTCGGCCGTGGCATCGTTTGCTACCCAGAAGGCACTGGAAGTACAGCATCGCCGGGAGGAGTATTTGACGTTCGTGGCCCACGATCTTCGCACGCCACTGAGTGCTATTTCACTTTCGGCACGGGTACTCGAACTGCTCCTCGCGCGGGATCAGAGCGGAAGGCCGGATACAAGCCAGATGTTTAAGACCCTGAACCGGAACGTGCAACACCTTCAGGACTTGATCGGGAAGGTGCTCAAGGAGAACGAGAATCTGGAGAGCGAAGTTGGCATCAAGTTAGAACGGCGACGATTTGACCTGTGGCCTCTGGTTGAAGCCCTCATTCATGATCTTCACCCGGTCGCAGGGACCGATTCGACCCGCTTGATCAACGCGATTCCCGACGATTTTGTCGTCTACGCCGATGCCAGTTTGCTGCGGCGGGTGTTCCAGAATTTAATTGCCAACGCAATCTCCTACACGCCGCGCGGCGAGGTCGTCATCGGGGCGAGCGTGACGGGCGAGGACGACACCGTCGAGTGTTTCGTCCGCGACAACGGCGCAGGGATACCGGAAGACCGTCTCTGTACCGTGTTCGACAAACACGAGACGGACCCCGAGAAGCATGGCGGGTTGGGCCTTGGCCTTGCCATCGTCAAGACCTTCGTCGAGGCTCACGATGGGGTAGTAACCGTGGAGAGTGAACTCGGTGTCGGCTCGACATTCCGGTTTATACTCCCCGGACAACAGAGTTAGTTCGAGGCAATGCAGAACCAGAAGCGGCGTGACCCCGGTTGCCCGTCTTCGGTCTGCCGAAGCCGCGCTGCGGTTTCAAATGGCAAGTCATCAGCACCGGCCCGGTGATGCTGGTCGTCAGACGGAACCAGGATCGTTCAGTCATGAATGTCGAACCCTCGAGCATCAGTGATCTGCCTCGCATTCAAGAAGCCTATGCCGAAGGTCGCCGACGGCAACTGGAATGTGGCACGCTCGTCTGGCCGGAGTTTTCGGATACCTCGCTCATTGCGGAAGTTCGAGCACGGAAGCTATTCGGTGTCATGGACAACGATGTGATGATGGGCACGTTTGCCGTCGCTTACGAAGATCCAGCCGTTTGGGGTGAACGTGAACGCGGTGCTCATGTCTATCTCCACCGAATCGCACGGAGTCCGTCCGGCACGTCGCGGGGATTGCTTCCTGCCGTAATTGAATGGGCATGTGCGCACAGTAGAGAGCTGCAACGTGAGGGGATTCGACTGGATACAGCAGCAGCGAGTCGGCAACTCGTCGCGTATTATGAACAAGCGGGATTTGTTGTTGTGGGCCGACATATTATCGGACCGGACCCGACTCTGCCGGCTCACTACCATGGGACAGAAGTTGCTCTGTTCGAAATGACTTGCCCGGCGAAGACCCTCTAATACGCTTCGCAGAGAACAGCTGCGACGCGGTTTGGGAGGGCGAGGCTCCTGCCGAGCCGCCTCAAGTGGCTGGTGCGGCTCGGCAGGAGCCTCGCCC
>CAYLTY010000316.1:0-8011 GCA_964386705.1 uncultured Planctomycetaceae bacterium | reverse complement strand
CAGCCATTTCGCGAGGCCCTCTAGACGATCCGGCTACCGCTGGATCAACAAACATCTGAAGGGTGATAACAGTCCGGTGACTGAGCCAGAACTGCGACCCGAAGAAGGTCAGAACCTGCGGGCGTTCCCCAACGAACTCCCGGCGGACGAGATCAATTCGAAGATCGATGAATCCTTCGTGCCACTGCACAGCGGCAAGCTGCCAACGTCGAAAGAACAGTTCGCCACATGGCGTGACACGCAACTGTCCGAATTGCGGCGGTTGTCGTTCGCCGGTCATCGCAGCCCGGTGGTGGCTGTCATTGAACCGCAGACCGAGTTTACTCACGAGAAACCGACGCGCGGTTCGTGGATCACTGAAGAACGCTCTATCGATGACCCGAGCAGCCTGCCGAACCGCTCGGCCGAGGTCGCCTGTCAGTGGCACTATCTACCCGGCAAAGGTGATTCAAACGTGGTCTGGATGATCGTGCTGAATCCGCAGGAGTCGCTCGACCAGTTGCCGGAATGGGCGACGACCGTTGTCGGTAAGGACGCTGCGGTTCTGCTAAGTCCGCGCGGATCTGGAACTCTGACTTTCGAAGACAAGCCGCCGTTCTACGTGGCTCGCTCGTCTGCTCTGCTGGGTCGCACCATCGACAGTGGCCGCGTTGCCGACGCGCTGGCGTTCACTGAGTTCACTCACTTTGTAGCGAGCACTCGTCAATGGAAAGTGGCGGGTTCTGGCAACGCGGGCGTCATTGGAGCTTACGCTGCAGCCCTGGCGCCGCCGCATTGCGTGACCGAAGTTACGCTCGTCAACCCGCCCGCGTCGCATCGTGATGGTCCGATCTTCCTGAACGTGCTGCGAGTTACCGACGTGCCGCAAACACTGGGGCTGCTGGCACCGCGCAAGGTGTCGATTGCCACGGATCAGCCCGAAAAGTTCGTTCCGACACAAGAACTCTTTCGAGTCATGCAAAGTTCCCTCACTATTGTTAAGTGAGGGGGGACTCATCGGAACTTCACACAAGGCGCGTTAAGATTGAAAACGTGGTCGATGTAGACCGTGTTCGTTCGGCTGCTTATGTTCCGCGACACGCTGGTCTCATTTTTGATCCCGGAATCTGGCATGAACAAGTTTCACGATAGCTTTGAACTGCAGTGGCACGGCAACACGGTCGTCATCATTCCAGCAGCAGACATCGAGTCGATGCGGTGGGACCTGATCGATCAGGCGGCTGAAATCGTGATGGGCCCCATCAAAGAGATGTCGGTGCCGATGGTTGTGTTCGACTTGAGCGAAGTCAGCTACTTCGGGTCGGTGTTTCTGGCGCTGCTGCTGCGGTGTCATAAGCTGGCCAAGAGTCGCGGTGGCGAATTGGTGCTGTGCGGAGCGTCTAAGACGGCCGCAGAACTGCTGCGCTTGACGGCGCTCGACACCCTGTGGGCGATTTACAGCACACGCGAAGAAGCACTGTCGGCGCTCAGCGGTTAGGGACGGTTTTGAGTGCGACGCCCCTGAGCCATGCTGCGTGCGGGTGTCTCAATGAAGGCAGATGAGTGATGGATGACGATCTCTCTTTCGTCGGTGATTCGATCGAATTCACGAGACGCACGGCGCCCGTTACTCAAGAAGACTTCATCAACGAACTCCGCGCGACTGTCGAGAAACTGTCTGGCGACGATGCAGCGCGGGGCGACCTGAAGCTGCTCAGCCGCTCGCTGAAGGAACTGCGGTATTCGTTCCGTGTGTTTTCCAAGTATCGGCTGAATCGCAAAGTCACCGTCTTCGGATCGGCCCGTACGAAGCCGGATGCACCGGCCTATCAGCATTCCGTCGAATTCGGTCGTCGTCTGGCGACGATGGGCTGGATGGTTCTCACTGGCGCGGGCGGCGGTATTATGGAAGCCGCACACGTCGGCGCGGGTCGATCGATGTCGATGGGCGTTAATATCATGCTGCCCTTCGAGCAGTCGGCGAACCCGGTCATCGCGGGCGACGAGAAGCTCATCAACCTGCGCTACTTCTTCACTCGCAAGCTGCTGTTCGTCAAAGAGGTGCATGCCATTGCGCTGTTCCCCGGTGGCTTCGGCACGATGGACGAAGGCTTTGAAACGCTGACGCTCGTGCAGACCGGCAAGCGCGACATGATGCCGATCGTGTGCGTCGACGAACCCGGTGGCACGTACTGGCAGGATTTCCGCAAGTTCGTGGAAACGCAGTTACTAAACACCGGCCTGATCTCGCCCGAGGACATGTCGCTGTTCAAAGTTACTGATGATCTCGACGTGGCCATCGCAGAGATCATGGATTTCTATCGGGTCTTCGACAGCATGCGGTTCATTCGGGACTGGCTCATTCTGAGGCTGCGCGTGGAGCCTTCCGACGAGTATCTGGAACGTCTCAACGTCGAATTCAAGGATTTAATCGCTAGCGGACGGATCGAGAAAGCTCGCCCGCATGCGTTCGAGGCCGATGAAGAGACGCTCGCCAACTTGCCGCGATTGCGGCTGAAATTTGATCGCAAGCGCTGCGGCCGCCTGCGGCAGATGATCGATCAACTGAATCGAGATCTCGGCGAGCAGGTCAACATCGTGCAGCAGCCGCAGTCGTAGACGCTTCAAGTCTTGGCCACCGATTGAACACGGATCAGGCTGATCTCACGAACGCGATCTTCGGTTACGATGGTGCAGCGAGATGATCACTCTGGGCCGGGTTGTGGAACTTTCTGACGCCGAACGCGCGGAAGTGCAGGAACTGTCACTCGCTGTCTACTCACCGGCTGAGATCGAAAACTGGTCCGGCCGGCATCTGGAGTGGTCACGGCCGGAATGGTGCGTGCGCGTTCGAGACTCCGCCGGCCAGTTGGTTTCGTATGTGGGCATTCACTTTGGCGACGCGACTCATGCTGGCCGACCGATACAGATCGGCGGCATCGGCAACGTGAAGACTCATCCTGATGCACGAGGTCGCGGATTCGCTACGGCCGGTATCAACAAGGCGGTTGAGTTCTTCCACCAGCAACCCGAACTTGAGTTCGCTCTGCTGGTTTGCGAACCCGCTTTGCTGGGTTACTACGCGAGGCTCGGCTGGCACGAGTTCCCGGGTACGCTGCTGGTCCGTCAGTTTACAAAGACGTGCGAGTTCACCTTCAATCGCATCATGACGATCGGTATTCGCGGCGAGGGGCCAGTTGGTGGAGTCATTGATTTGGATGGTCCGCCGTGGTGAGATCGCGGTCGCGATGGCCTCGAGCAGAAACTGTAGCGCCGCCAAGGCGATCGACGTGTTTCAGGGAGACATGAACCACTTCGGCATCGAAGGCATTTTGACAGAAGCTCGCTGGGCGGAGCCTCAGGGGCTGACCATCGCTCCGCACAACTGGGGCTCGTTGATCGGTTACTACCTGCAACTGCACGTGGGGCGAGCGATCCCGAACTTCCACGCCGCCGAACATGACCCACTGACGGCGGAAGCTCTGATCGCCGACGGCTATAGCCGCAAAGATGGTTTCGCAACCGTGCCCGACAAGCCGGGTTTCGGACTGGCCATCAACGAAGACAAGTTCGCCTCGGACTGCAAGGTGCTGTTCGACATCAAGCAATAGTCAGCCCCAGGGCGTTGCTGTGCGACACCCCGGGGGCTGGTGAAACGAGCGCATAGCCAATCGACTCAGTAACCGGTCGAGTTACCAGACGCGGTGATGTTGATCGGCTCCAGGCCGAGCTGTTTGCGGCATTCATCCAGCATATCTTTGGTGCGGCTGGCTCCGACTCGGCTGACGCCGATCTCGCGGACTTGCAGGATGCCTGCGAAGTCACGCACGCCACCGGCGGCTTTGACCTGCACGTGAGCGGGTGCGTGCTTGCGCATCAGACGCAGGTCGTCGTGAGTTGCCCCGCCGGTGCCGTAGCCCGTCGAGGTCTTTACCCAGTCAGCGTTCAACTCACCGCAGATTTCACACAGGCGAATCTTTTGCTCGTCCTTGAGATAGCAGTTCTCGAAGATGACCTTCACCTTCTGACCTGCCGCGTGCGCAACGTCGATGACGGCCTTGATGTCCTGTCGAACGTAATCCCATTGACCACTCAGGACCTGCGAGATGTTGACGACCATGTCGAGCTCTTCGCAGCCGTCTTTCAGAGCCTGTTCGGCTTCGGCGCGCTTGATCGCTGTTGTGTGACCGCCGTGAGGGAAGCCGATCGTGGTGCTGGGTTTGACTCCACTGCCTTTGAGGAGTTCCGCACAGCGTTTCAGGTAATACGGCATGATGCAGACGCTGCCGGTTTGGTAAGCCACCGCCAGTCGGCAACCGGCTTCGAGGTCCGCGACGGTGAGCGTCGGATTCAACAACGAGTGATCGATCATGCGGGAAATGTCGGTGTAGCTGTAGCTCATGATGGCCTTGAATGAGTGCTCTGAAACACGCCAAGCACTGAGGTCGTCGCACGTTCGCTGCGACCAGCTTGTCCGTGTTTCATCTGTGTTTAATCCGTGGCTGAAACATTCATCGCCCCTCACCTCCAACCCCTCTCCCCGGTGGACCGGGGCGAGGGGAGTGAAGTGGTGAGGCGCTGCTGCTTGTTTCAGTGGGACTGATTAAGAGGAATCTCCACGGATGATGGACGCTTCGAGTGGTCCTCAACAAGTAACTCACCCCTGCAACTGACTGTCCGAGGAATCCTCGTCGAGCTAGTGGCAGGGGTGATGATGATCTTAACTCGGCCAAGTCGTTACTTCGCTCGCACGTCATAGCACAGCAGAGTGTTCTGGTCGCGGATATACATCAGGCCGTCCACGATGACGGGATGCGGCCAACTGGCGCCGTTCTTCGAGGCCAGTTTGAATGAACCCTTCAGGTTGTATTCCGAAGGAGTCGCTTCGATGAGCGCCATCGTGCCGTCTTCGTAGCGGAAGTAGAGGTTACCGTCAGCGAGCAGCACTGCGGCTGATCCGCCGCCGGGACCACGCTTGCCGCCCCAGGCGACTTTGCCGGTCTTCAGTTCGATGCACAGCGGGAAGCCCTGATTGTGCCCGTGTCCACAATAGACATAGTCACCGAACAGGATCATGCCGCCGTGATGGTTCTGCATTTCCTTGGCTTCAAGGTAGTACTTCTCTTCAGCGACAAGCTTGCTGCCGGCTTTCTTAATCTCCAGCAAGGCAGAGCCGGTGCCGTAGCCGGTCGAGCAGAAGACGTAGTTGTCTTTGACGATTGGCGTCGGAATGTTGGCGGTGCCGTTGGCGATGCGGTTGTAGTTCCACAGGAACGCCCCATCCTTGGCTGCGACTGAGACGATACCCCGGCCGACGAGTTGCACATATTGCTTCACGCCAGCCGCGTTGCTGATCACGACAGACGAGTAACCAGCGCCGCCACCACCGCGTTGTCCCAGATCCGGAACCGAGGACTTCCAGATCACGTCGCCGGTTTTCTTATTCAGGGCCACGATCATGGCTTCGTTGCTGCCCGGAGTGCAGATCAGCCGGTCACCATCAATGAGAGGCGACTCGCTGTAGCCCCAGCCGGACATCATCGAGCCGCCAAAGTCCTTCTTGAAATCCTTGCGCCAGACCAGTTCACCCGAGTCCGCTTTGCAGGCGACGAGGTCACCTTCGCGGCCGAGACCGTAAACGATGCCGCCATCAACGGTGGGCGTGCAGTTCGGGTCGCCGCGGCCGACTTCAGTCGCCCACAGTTCCTTGCCGCCATTGGAGTCGATGCCGAACAGGTAGCACTTGCCCTTTCGCTCACCCATGGTGAAGAGTTTGCCCTTCACCACCGCGACGGATGAAAAGCCTTTGCCGTAACCCTCGGCTTTCCAGACGACGGGCGGACCTTCTTCCGTCCACTCTTTGAGGAGACCTTTCTCCGGGGCGATGCCGTCGCGGTTTGGTCCGCGCCAGGAGGCCCAGTCCTTCGCAACGCCCAAGCTGCCAACTGTCGTTCCGGCAACTGCCAGTGCTAACGCCGCCAGTCGCGTTCCGTGCCAAAGTTTCATCAACGTCTCCTTTGCCGAATGTGTGAGTTGGTAGTCGGAGAAGAGCGAACGCTCGTTGAGCGATCTCAATCCATACTGAAGTCTGCGGGTCGACTGTATCGGTCGCGGGAAGGTCGCTCAATTGGGGTCTGAATTTCCCTTAATTCAATGAGGATTCGCCCCGCGGCAGGTCGAAGCAGGCGATGATTGTCTCACCATCGCGCACCCACTGGCCAGAAGCCAACAGCCGCACGTTGCGGATTTCTTCCAGCGGTTTCTTCTGGTCCTTGACGGTCACAGTCGGTGGCTGTGCTGCTGTCGCGGGCAGGCGAACAGTGAAGGCCGGGCAGGCGACGGGAGCTTTGAACAAAACACGTTGACCATCACGACGAATCGAGGTCAATTCGCGAGCGGCTCCATAACGCGCCAGCTCCGTGATCTTCATCCACTGCAACCGGTCGCCGTAACGCTGATCGAGAGCTCGAATGACACGCTGAAAATCCTTGAATCCAGCCTTGGTGCCGTGCGAATACAGGCCCGGCCAGTGGCAGAGCATCACGGCCGGTTGGTTGCGCTCGATGAGTTCCACCAGTCGGCCAGCCGTTGCGTCGTCATTGGCATAGAGGTGCCCTTCGCTCTTGCGATCTCCGTCCCAACCGCCGAACCAGTCGCCCGTGCCTGCGGGCAGATTGACGACGAACTGCGGTTTGTCGGTGTCGAGGCCAGACACGTGCTCGCAGCGCGGCAACGTACCCTCTTTGGCGTCGCGGACATACTTGAAGTAGTGCGGAATCTCCGGCGCGAACACGTCTCGCACCGCCTGACCGATGGCCAGCGAGAGTTCAGGCTTCATGAGGTTTCCGAACCCACCCGGCGTCGTAATGCCTTCGCACGGCAAGTCGCAGTTTTTCAAAACTCGCAGGGCGTAGGCGATATAGGAAGCGAGGTAATCGACGCTCACCTTCTTCTGCGGGTACGAGTTCTCCATCGTTCCGGATGAGATCTCTTCCATCGGGCGGCCGGTCGCGATGTCAATGACGCGCGTATGCGTGATCATCTCGGGATGGATGTCCCAGTTCGGCAGCATCAGTTCGCGGACCAGCTTCAGGCTGTCCTGCAGTTGTCGACGCGACCAACCGGGCAGCTCACGATCCAGCCAGCCGACGCAGGCCGGATAGGGCACGATGGAATACTTGCCTTTAACGCCGTGCTCGCCGCACCACTCACCGAACTCGCGCACGAAGCTGTCGGGAATCTCACGCGGCCATGTGCTCCAAGGACGCTTATATTCATCGCGATCGGGCCAGGCAGTCGCGAACTGGGGCATGCAGAAGTGCCCCATGTTGACCAGGCACGTCGAGTCATCAATGAAGAACGACGCGGGAACTCGGCCGCGCGGATGCAGGATGGTGACACTCGGATCCTGCGTCGGGCGATCGCCGAGCGGCGCCTGGGCTGAAGACTCCGGAAGTTGAGTGGCGAAGGTCAGCGCGGTTGCTGAAGCCGCCGCCGTTCTCAGAAATCCGCGACGATCGAGCGTTGGATCCCACATGCGGTTGCTCCCAGTGCATGAGCGATGGGCAGGAGTTCTCACGGCATCGTTTCAAACGCATCGGCATTTGCCAATGACGCGGGCAGCCTCGACGGTTTAGCAGCGGTGCCGGGATCAATACAATCGGTCTCGACTAACCTCTCTCTCCGCTGGAGCCGCTTCGCATGAAGCATCCGAAGAATACGATTCTGCACGGCGACTGTGTCGCTCAGATGAATGCCTTGCCTGAAGGCTGCGTCGATCTGGCCTTCGCCGATCCGCCCTTCAACATTGGCTATGACTACGACGTCTACGACGACAAGAAAGAGAAGGCTCACTACCTCGACTGGTCCCGCGAATGGATCTCGGGCGTGCATCGGGCGTTGAAGCCGACGGGAACATTCTGGCTCGCGATTGGCGATGAGTACGCCGCCGAACTGAAGATCATCAGCCAGGAAGCTGGCTTCACCTGCCGCAACTGGGTGATCTGGTACTACACGTTCGGCGTGAACTGCA
>CAYLTY010000315.1:0-8038 GCA_964386705.1 uncultured Planctomycetaceae bacterium | reverse complement strand
GTCAATCAGACTCGATAAGGCTCTGCCGCCATTGTCTCTGATGCTCCGCGACCAGCGACTTTCTGGTCGCTCACTCGCGGTCGCGGTACTCCTATGCTGTCTGCAATCGCCAAGGCACATTGATTCTCGATGGAATGCTACGAATGATGCTGTCTCGCATTTGCCTGTCCTTATTGAGTCTGCTGGTTCCGGCAGCTGTGACCGCGGCGGATGGTCTGGAGAAACTGCCTTACAACCATCCCGGTTTGAAGGTTGACTTGGGAGTCGGGCTGTGGGCCTGGCCGGTGCCGTGTGATGCAGATGGGGACGGCGACTTCGACCTGATCGTGTCCTGCCCTGATAAGCCATCAAATGGTGTCTGGCTGTTTGAGAATGCCGATGGCGATACCGCCAAGAACAAGCTGCCGGTCTTCAAGCCTGCGAGACGCTTAAGCAAGACCGTGCACTACGTGATGCCGAGTTACGTTGACGGCAAGTTGCGAGTGCTGACGCCGGGTGCCGAGTATTCGAACTTCGAAAAGACGGGTCTTGAACAACGTGCTGCGTTGCCTGTGCCGGGCAACTTCTACAAGCCGGAAGGCAAGCAGCCGAAGGGGCCAAAGGTTCGTCACAATCAGTGGCGGTATGCGGACTATGACGGCGACGGTGCACTGGACCTCATCACCGGCATTGAAGACTGGAGCTACTACGGTTGGGACGATGCTTGGAACTCGAAAGGTGAATGGACCAACGGCCCGCTGCATGGTTTCGTTCTGCTGCATCGCAACACGGGAACGACAGCAGCCCCGAAGTACGCTTCGCCCGTGAAGGTCGAAGCGGATGGCAAGCCGGTTGATACTTTCGGCTGTCCGTCCCCCAACATTGAAGACTTCGATGGCGACGGAGATCTCGACCTGCTGTGCGGCGAGTTTCTCGATGGCTTCACGTACTTCGAGAATGTTGGCTCGCGACGTGAACCACGTTACGCGGCCGGTCGACGCCTCACTAAGTCCGATGGAACACCGCTGGCGATGGACTTGGAGATGATCGTCCCGGTCGCGTTCGATTGGGATCGTGATGGCGATCACGATCTGATCGTCGGTGACGAAGACGGCCGTGTCGCCTTCATCGAATACCTCGGCAAAGCGTCAGTGGCGGGTGGAACCACGCCACGCTTCGCTGCTCCGGTGTACTTTCAACAGCAAGCTGACACTCTGAAGTGCGGGGCGTTGGCGACTCCTTGCGGTTGCGATTGGGACGGAGATGGCGACTTCGACATCGTCTCTGGCAACACGGCGGGCTACATCGAGTTCTTCGAGAACCTCAGCGGCCCCAAGGTGGCGCAACCCAATTGGGCGGCACCGCGACGGCTCGAAGCGGGCGGAAAAGTGTTTCGAGTTCTTGCCGGACCGAATGGCAGCATTCAAGGTCCCGCCGAAGCCAAGTGGGGTTACACAACACTGAACGTGGCGGATTGGGACGCTGACGGCTTGCCGGACATCGTCTTCAATTCCATTCTGGGCCGCGTTCAGTGGCTGAAGAATATCGGTACCCGCAACGCTCCCAAGCTGGCCGCGGCTCAGGACGTCAATGTGGAATGGACCGGCTCGGCACCGAAGCCCGCGTGGACGTGGTGGAATCCCGAGGGCAAGCAGCTCGTGACTCAGTGGCGCACGACACCGGTGCTGCATGACTTCAACGGAGACGGCTTGCTAGACATGGCGATGCTGGACGTTGAAGGATTTCTGGCATTGTTCGCACGAGCAAAGCGGGAGGGGCAACTCGTGTTGTTGCCGCCGCAGCGTGTCTTCACCGACTCTCAAGGCGAGCCGCTGCGTTTCAATCCGCGCGCGGCAGGCGGCAGCGGTCGTCGCAAGTTGAGCGTTGTGGACTGGGACGGAGACGGACAGCAGGACATCCTGCTCAATTCAGCCAATGCGGATCTCTATCGAGGTCTTGGCCAAAAGGACGGCAAGTGGCAGTTTCAACATGCTGGCACGCTCGCCCAACAGAACATCGAAGGCCACGATGTCAGTCCGACGACCGTCGATTTCGACGGCAACGGCGTCCCTGATTTTCTGGGCGGAGCAGAAGACGGCCGGTTCTATTTCCTCAAGAATCCGCGTTCGCCCTGACCCTGATTCGTTTGTCCCCATTCGCCTGATCATCAACCGAATGGGGTCAGGCGAATAAGACCTGAAGAACCACTGCTGGTCTTGAATCACCTTTCCGATGACCAAAGGAACGACTGATGCGCTCTCTCCGGTCTGCGTTTGCTCTGATGCTGCTTTCTCTCTGCGCGGGCAATGCCGCTGCGGAGCCGCCCGGATTGATCAAGTCTGAATTCATCTACGAGACGGCTCCGTTTCCGAGCTGTCATGCTTCGACTGTTGCTGAGACGACGGACGGCCATTTGGTGGCTGGCTGGTTTGGCGGCACTGCTGAGAAGAACCCCGATGTGGGGATCTGGATCTCACGCCTGGTCGATGGCAAGTGGACGTCGCCCGTTGAGGTTGCCAATGGAGTGCAGGCGGATGGAAAGCGACATCCGTGCTGGAACCCGGTTCTGTTTCAACCACTCATGGAAGGCGGCAAGCCAGCACTGATGCTGTTCTACAAAGTCGGTCCTTCGCCGAGCACATGGTGGGGTGAACTTCGCACGAGCACGGACAACGGCAAGACATGGAGCGATGCTCGGCGTCTACCAGATGGCTTCCTGGGACCGGTGAAGAACAAACCGGTGCAGTTATCGAATGGCGACATCCTTTGCTCGACCAGCACGGAACATGATGGCTGGCGAGTCCACTTCGAACGCAGCAGCGACCTCGGCAAGACCTGGACCAAGACCGAAGCCGTCAACGACGGCAAGCAGATCGGTGCTATTCAGCCGAGTGTTCTGTTTGTCGGCGAAGGCAAGCTGCTCGCCTTGGGGCGAACTCAACAGAAGCGAGTTTTCCAGATCGCGTCCAATGATTCCGGCAAGACGTGGGGTGAAATGACTCTGACCTCGCTGCCGAATCCGAACTCAGGAACCGATGCCGTGACGCTGCGCGACGGCCGACATCTTCTGATTTACAACCACACAGAGAAGGGCCGGTCGCCGTTGAATCTCGCGCTGTCGAAGGACGGTAAGGAATGGCAACCTGCTCTGGTGTTTGAATCAGAGCCCGGCGAATACAGCTACCCGGCCATCATTCAAACCCGCGACGGACTGGTGCATGCGACTTACACCTGGAAGCGCCAACGAGTGAAGCACGCCGTCATTGATCCAACCAATGTAGGGCTGAGATGATGCGGGATTATCAAACGAATGGAGACAAACGAATAATAAAAAGGAATTGACAACTGATTATTCGATTGTCTCCATTCGTTTGATTCATTCGGTCTGAATCAACGGATGCAACTCACGATGCCAATCTCCTGCCCGATCGAAGTTCGAGATCTCAGCCGGGCTGAGTTTGATGAGCGTGATCAGGTCGTCATGGGTTGCGCTTACGCTACTCAGAATGCACTTGGACGACTTTGCGATGAGCAGGTTTATGAAAACGACCTGGCCCTGCGTCTGCGATTAGCTGGTTGGCAAAATGTCCATACTCAAGTGCCCGTAACTGTCAGCTATGGGACCTTTGAAAAGATCTACCGTCTGGATCTCGTTGCTGATCATGCACTCTATGAGTTGAAAACCGTCAGAGCGCTGTTGGGCGAACACGACTCGCAAGTTCTGCACTACGCCATGCTGCTTGGCGTCGGACACGGCAAGTTGTTGAACTTCCGCTCATCGCGCTTTCAAGGAAAGCTGCGATTCAACGCGCTATCCCAGGAACGCCGACATTGCCTTCAGCTCGATGAGACGAACTGGCATCCGTTGTCGAATCTGTGCGTCCAATTGAAGTCACATTGTCAGAACCTGCTACATGACTGGGGCGCTTTCTTGGACTTTCGATTGTTCAACGAGGCGCTGATTCATTTTTGTGGTGGCGAAGAAAGATGTCTTCGGCGAGTTCCTGTGAAACGCGCTGGTCATGAACTAGGAACTCATCGCTTGCAGTGTCACGACGAAGGGGCGTGCTTTGTTGTGACAGCAATGACCGAGAACGCCAGTGCCTATGAAGACCACTTGACCCGGCTGTTGAGTGCGACCGGAATGCGCGGAATTCAGTGGATGAATCTAAACAATAATCAAGTGAATTTTCGAACAATCCAAACAATCAAACGAATGGAGACAAGCGAATGAGATGAAAATGTAGCCCTTATCTCCGTCATTCGTTTGTCTCCATTCGTCTGATCTTCAAACCGGAATCCAGCCTATGCGACAGACACTTCTTTGCCTCCTGGTTTGTGTGACTCTCGCAGCACGGGTTTCGGCTGCGGATGCTCCGAAGTATGAAGTCATTGCTCCGCCTGCCGAGGCGAAGGTGCCCGCCTTCTATACGAAGTTCATCAGCGCGAATGGCTATCCGGTTTCCGCGTCCGATCACGTCAACGACTACGCGTTGAAGGAAGCGGCGTATCTCATCAACCAGATGATGGCTCATCGGCCGGATGTTCGCGACGCGATGATCGCCAGTGGATCTCGCCTGTGTATTCTGGCCCATGACGAGTTCACCACGGACCTGCCCGAGTTCGCGAAGTTGGGTCTGCCTCGCGGATACGGAAGTCTGTCAGCCAAGGACTACTGGGACGCTCGAGCTCGAGGTACTGGTGGCAGTGAACGTGATCCGTTTTGTTCGTGCGGTGAGGAGAACCTGCTGGGTTACCCAGGCGATCCTTACGAGACCGAGTGCATTCTGATTCATGAGTTTGCTCACAACATTCATTTGCGCGGCATGGTGCGCGTTGATCCCACATTCGATGGGCGAGTGAAGAAGGCTTATGAGCAGGCCAAAGAACAAGGCTTGTGGAAGGGCAAGTACGCATCGGTGAATCATCACGAGTACTTCGCTGAAGGTGTGCAGTCGTGGTTCGACAACAATCGTGAGAACGATCACGACCATAATCACGTCAACACTCGTGCTGAGTTGCTGGAGTACGATTCAGGTCTGGCTGCTCTCTGCAAAGAAGTCTTTGGAGAAACAAAACTCACTTACACCAAACCGGCGACTCGGCTGACGGACCATCTGGCGGGCTACGATCCGACGAAGGCTCCGAAGTTTGTATGGCCAGAACGACTGAAGGCGGCCAAGGAAGAGATTCACCGCCAGGCCAAAGCGCGATCGGCTACGGGCGATACGCACGACGTACGCAAGATCTCCGGCTGGACCGTGCATGTGAGTCGTCGATTGCTTGATGAGCAAAGCGACAAGACCGCGAAAGCCCTGGAACTGCTCACGGCTCAACTGGACGAGATTGTGACCGTCGTTCCACAGCAGGCACTGGTTGAATTGCAGAAGGTGCCGCTCTGGATTTCTCCCGAGTACCCGAAGGTTGCTCCACGTGCGGAGTACCACCCCGGCGCGGGCTGGTTGAAGGACAACGGACGCGACCCGCAGATGGCGAAAGGCGTCGAGTTTACCAACGTTCGCATCTTCGAAGCTGAGACACGTCGCATGCCGAATTTCGCGCTGCACGAGTTGTCTCATGCCTATCACGACCGCGTGCTGAACTTCGAACATGCCGAGATCAAAGCCGCCTTCGAAAAGGCCAAAGCCAGCGGCAAGTACGACAAAGTCGATCGCAAAGATTCGGAGGGTCGAGTTCGTCAGGACAAGGCGTATGCCATGACGAACCAGATGGAATACTTCGCCGAAGGCAGCGAAGCGTTCTTCACCAGGAACGACTTCTTCCCGTTCACGCGAGAAGAACTTGAGAAGCACGACCCTGAGTTCTTTGCGATCTTGCAACACGTGTGGAGTTCGGTGCCAGCCGGGAAGCCGAACAAGTAGGCCGACGTCATCGTAGGGAATTCAGTATCTAAACTAATATTGGCTACCCTCGCCCCGCTTGCGGGGAGAGGGGCTGGGGGTGAGGGGCGATAAACTCATCGCGTCCTGATACGCCTCAAACCCGCCGCTACACTTTGCTTTCGATCGGCAAACTGCCTGTTGAAGATGAGGATCAACTACAGCGCACATGCCTTAAGTCACGGTCAAGAGCGTCAGAGAACCAGTTGCCCAAAGGTAGCGCCGCCCCTCACCCCCGACCCCTCTCCCCGCACGCGGGGCGAGGGGAGATTGTTATCATCCGAAGTGAGGCTGCTTATCTGATCTCAGGTCATGATCAGCTTCAGCACGCCAATTGCGGCGCAAGCCGCGATGACCCAGCCTAAGCCCAACTTGAAACGATGCAGCGCGACGAATGCGGCGACCGCGATGCCGACGGAGATGAAATCAATACGCTGCATGATGTCAGCGATTGACCAATCAGTACGTGTGTCCGAAGGGGTCGGGAAGAACACCGTCTTGCCGAAGAACAAAGCCAGGTTGAGGATGACTCCGACCACGGCAGCAGTGATGCCGGTGAGGGCAGCTGTGAGTCGCAGTTCCTCGCGCATCTGCTCGATGAAGGGGCCACCGATCAGGATAAAGAGGAACGACGGCAGGAACGTGAAATAGGTGGAGATCACGCAGCCGAGGACTGCGCCGAACCAGCCGAGATCAGAGGCCTGCCAGCCGCCGACGAAGCCGACGAAGGCCACCACCATGATGAGCGGCCCGGGTGTTGTTTCACCCAGGGCCAGACCATCGACCATCTGACCGGGCTTCAGCCAGCCGAAGCCATCCACTGCCTGTTGAGCCACGAAGGGCAGCACCGCGTACGCGCCTCCGAAGGTCACCAATGCCGACGTGGTAAAGAACCAACCCATCCGCGCATGGGTTCCTTGCCAACCCTGCCAGCTGACCAGGACTGCGATCGGAACCGCCCACAGCAGTAGTCCGACGATGACCTGCAGGGCGAACTTCAACCAACTGGGACGAGTATGCGGAGGCGGTGCATGGTGGTCGTCAATTGCTGCGGGCGCCGCGGTGGCTGCGGTTGTCTTTGAACCATGTCCTCCGCCGGTCTTGAACTTGTCGGGCCAGAGCCTCGAACCGGCGAATCCCAAGAGACCCGCCGTCAGAATGATCAGGGGGAATGGGACATGAAACACGGCGAGCGAGACGAATGCCGCCACCGCAAAAGCGAACGTCACCCAGTTCTTGATGGCTCGGCTGCCGATCCGCAGGACTGCCTGCACGACGATCGCCACCACAGCGGGTTTGATGCCGTACAGCACGGCGTTGACTGCCGGGACGTCTCCGAATGCCACATAGATGGCACTGAGTCCCATCAGAATGAACAAGCTCGGGAGCACGAACAGCCCGCCCGCCACAATGCCGCCGCGAGTGCCGTGCAACAGCCAGCCAATGTACGTCGCCAGTTGTTGAGCTTCCGGGCCAGGCAAGACCATGCAGTAGTTGAGCGCATGCAGGAAGCGTCGTTCGGAGATCCAGTGGCGGCGCTCTACCAGTTCCTGATGCATGATCGCGATCTGACCAGCCGGGCCGCCAAAACTGATGAAGCCCAGCTTCAGCCAGAACAGGAACGCTTCTCGGAACGAGATGCCGTGATCTGTGGCCGCCGGAATTTGAGGTTCTGGCGTCGACATTACAGCGTCCAGACCAGCGGAATGATGATGATCGTCATTGTCCAACAAATGATGTCCAGTGGGATGCCGACCTTCAGATAGTCCGCGAACTTGTAACCTCCAGGTCCCAGCACCATCAGGTTGGTCTGATAACCGATCGGTGTCGCGAAGCCATAAGACGACGTCACCGCCACAGCCAGCAGCAGCGGTCGCGGGTCCATGTTCAACTGCTTGGCTGTTGCCAGAGCCAGCACACCCATCAGCGCGGCGCACGCGTTGTTGCTGAGAAGTTCTGTCAACAACCCGGTCAAAAACACGATTGCAGCCAGCACGCCGACTTTGCCAAAAGGGGCTGCAAAAGCGAGTAGCTGGGACGCAATCAGCTCCGCGGCGCCGCTGCTGTCGAGTGCCTTGCTGACTCCCAGCGCCGAGGCGATCAGCAGCATCACCGACAAATCAATGCTGCGGTGAGCTTCGCGGGCCGAGACGCAACCG
>CAYLTY010000314.1:0-8053 GCA_964386705.1 uncultured Planctomycetaceae bacterium | reverse complement strand
AGACATGCCCGTTGGGAGTAACTGTTCCGCCGCCCGCCAATGACCAGCCCAGCAGCACAAGCGGATAGAGCCATCGCACGCTGATCCGGTCTGCTAGAAAGCCCGCCAACAGCCCGCCGATCGCGAAGGCGTAACCAAAGCCGGCTTCCAGATTGCCGTACTGTTCTTCGTTGATGCCTAGCTCGTCCTTGATCGTTTTGATGGTCAGGGACAGCGTTTGCCGATCCATGTAGTTCAGCATCAGTGCCAACAGCAGCAGGCCGCACACCCACCATTTGCCGAGTTCCCGACCGCGACTTTCAGTTTGTTGCAAATGGCTTGGTTGCACGCGAACTCCTCATTCCGGGTGGCAGGCATCACGGTGGCAGCGAGGCCGTGAAACTGTAATCCACCGGGCTGGCGGCGACATGCCCGGCGGCCTGGCTCGTTTGACTGCTCGTCAGATGCAGCCTGTGGTGAATCGCGTTCGCCTGCCCCGTTCAGAGCGGTCTAGGAATTTGATTTTGTCTTCTGCTATAGGACCCCTGTGAACTGGCCGCTCGGATTGGCTGGTCGCCATTCCAGGGAAGGAATTGCTGATGCAGACTGAATCGCCGCGACCACGGCTGGTGTATGTGACGACTCACGGCGTAAGCGCTCTGGGCTTAATGCGTGGCCAATTGGCTCTGATGCGCGAACGAGGCTTCGAGGTTATCGTCATCGCCAGTCCCTCGGCGGAATTGGATGCCGTGGCCGTTCGTGAAGACGTGCAGACCGTTGGTATTCCGATGGAACGGGAAATCAGCCCGCTCGCTGACATTCGCAGTTTGTTTCACTTGATTCGAGCATTGCGTGACCTGAAGCCGGACATCGTCAATGCTGGTACCCCGAAAGCCGGAGTTTTGGGCATGCTCGCCGCGTTAGTGGCGCGAGTTCCAGCGCGTCTCTATACCTTGCGCGGGCTGCGGCTTGAGACTACTCGCGGCATCAAAGCATTCATTTTGAGTTGGGCTGAACGAGCCGCAGCGTTCTGTGCTCAGCGCGTGATCTGCGTCAGTCATAGCTTGCGTGAGGCCTACCTGAAACGCCGCCTGGCGGGAGCCAAGAAGTGCGTAGTTCTGGCTTCCGGTTCGTCCAACGGAGTGAATGTCCGGCGGTTTCAACTGACCGACGCCCAACGTGTCGAAGCTCGCGCACTTCGAGACCGGCACGGAATTCCCGCTGATGCCCCGGTGGTTGGTTTTGTCGGACGGCTGACTCGCGACAAGGGCATCGTTGAACTCTACGACGCATTCAAGCAACTGAAGGCTGACTTTCCTGAGCTGCATCTGGTGCTGGTGGGTGACTTCGAAACCGGCGATCCTGTTCCGCCTAAGACGGTATCGGGACTGCAATGCGATCCGAATGTCACGGTCACGGGTTTTGTGTCGAACACAGAGCTGTACTACGAATGCATGACGCTATTGGCATTCCCTTCTTATCGCGAGGGGTTCCCCAATGTGCCGCTCGAAGCTGCCGCGTCGGGGCTGCCGGTGGTGGGCTTCAACGCTACCGGCACTGTTGATGCTGTGGTGGATGGCACGACCGGGACCATTGTTCCTTGCGGCGACACCAACGCGCTGGCCGCGGCGATTCGCCGATACCTCACCGACGATCTGCTGAAGTTCCGTCACGGCGATGCTGGCCGGCAACGCGTGGCTCGCGAGTTTCGCAATGAAACTGTCTGGAACGCGCTCATCGACCTGTACGTCTCGTTGTTGCCTGCACATCGTCGTCCGCAAGAAGCGGACAGTGCTGCTACGAAGGCGGCTTAATCACCACACGCGGCTGCTATTTCTTGTCGAGTTCTTTGAGCACACGGCGTTCACGTTCGGCCTTCTTGGTGTCGCCCAGCTTTCCATAGGCTTCAGCCAACCGCTCGTGAGCGTCCCGGTCCAGCACATCAATCTGGATGGCTTCTAAGGCCCAGCGTTTTGCACTCTTGAAGTCATCCTTCGCAGCGGCGAGTTCCGCCAGCTTCAGCCGGATAGTGGCATCTTCCCCGTCGAGCCTGGCCAGCTTTTCGAGCGTCTGACCGAGCTTCTCCTTCTCTTCGAGTTTGAGGTACGCCGCAGCCAGTCCCTTCAGCCACTCTTCTGATTCAGCCAGCGCCACGCGGTCCGCACGAAACTTCTCGATGCCGAGTTCATACAGCTTGGCCGCTGCAGCGAACTCGCCCTCCATCAATTCGAGTTTGGCGAGCATGCCAAGCACGCGGGAGTCAGGCTGCTCCTGATTCAGTGCGTTCGTCAGGATCTCTCTAGCGAGTTGAGCGTGACCGTTCTGGATTTCCAGTTCAGCGATGACAACCGACGCTTGCGGTTCCTTGGCGTCTTGCTTCAGAACCTTCTCGGCCAGTTCGCGAGCCTGCTTCGTACGCTTGGCACGCAGCAATCCACGAGCGTAAGCAGCTCCAGCCTTGGTGTTCTCGGGGTTAGCCAGGTGTTCCTTCTCGAGTTCCACCAGCGATTTGGTGGACTCACCGCTGAGAGCGTCCATCTCCGCGACCAGTTGCGACAGGAATTCGCGATACCCTTTGTCGAACTCGTCGACCGAGACGCCAAACACCTGCGGAATGGCATCCTTGGTAGAAACGTTGCGACGATAGGCATCCAGAAGTTTCGCAATCGTCCCCTCGCCGAATTTCTCAATCATGTATTGTGCATAGAGCCGGCTCTGGCAGTACGCGAATTGCCAGTCGAGCGGGCTCTCGGGGCGCACAAAGACATGGTTGAGTTCGTCCAGCTTCCACAGTTTTCCCGCAGGCACGCGTTCGAGTAGCAACTTGTTCCAGATCGCCGGGCGCTCGATGTTCTCACTGGTGACTGCCAACGCTTCGGTGAACCAGTGGGGGATGTTGAACCCGGTTTGTTGCAGAGTGACAATATGCACGAACTCGTGCTTGACGACGCGCGCCCAGTTGTAGGGTTTCTCGACAGCCGTCGGGGATGCCATGGCGACCATCATTCCGGTTGACGCGCCGATGGTCTGAATCCACGGCAGGCCGACCATGCGGGCACTGAACCACTCGTGCGCCGACAATCCTTTGGCGTCGTTATAGATCTCAAACGTGGTGCGAGTTGGTGGTTCAAATCCGTAGAGCTTGACCAAGTCTCCGTAGATCTCTTCCAGGTGCTCAGCGAGGTATTCCGCCAGAATGTGATCGGCTTTGGAGTCCGCGCGGATTACGAAGTGATCGGTCGTCACGAGAGAGTAATTCTCCAGCACGCCGAGCACTTTTCGCATATTACTGACACGCACATGATACGGATCCGATTTAAAGGCGGCGTCGAGTATCAATTTTGCTTTGTCGGTGCGGCCGGTCTGCATGTAGAGCATGCCGAGCGACGTCTTGGGTTCCGCAAGTTGCGGCATCACGCCAATGGCTTTCTGCAGGATGCGCTCAGCCATCGCAAACTTGCGGCGACTGGAGAGCCGGTCACCCAGAATCGACAGGAACCGTCCGGGACGCGGATTGCGCGCACCAAGCTCCATCACCAGTTGTTCCAGTCGCGAGGGATCCTTCAGTTCCACTTCCGCGATGTTGTCAATCTTGTCGACAAGTTGACTGAGGCGCCGTTCAATGTCTTCGATGCGATCCACGGCGGTCGTACGGCAGTCGATCAGGTAATAGCACGCCGCCAATCGGGCCAGCGTGCCTTGCTCGGCGGGATTGACGACGAGGGCCGCCTCGACGGCCTTTAGTCCCTCGGACAGTTCACCGTTGGTCAGATGCAGATCGCATTGCAGTTGCAGGGCACGGACGGATTTCGGCTGCGCGGCGAGCGCTTGCTTCAGAAATGTTTCCGCGTCGTCGAGGTCATGCTTCTGCAACGCCGCATCACCCAACGCGACCAGCACGTCCACGGCATGCGGGTTGATCGTGAGAGCCTGCTTCAGATCAGGCACCGCTTGAGCGCGGTTGTATTTCTCCAACAGCAGCGATCCCGACAGAAAGTGAGCCTGCCAGCACAGGGGGTCTGCTTTGGCGGCGTCCGGGCTTAATGTATTGACCAGAAACGTGAAGATGTCGGACACGCCGTGCCAGCGAGCGTATTCGGCCGAGCCTTCACCAACCAGCAGCAGCGTTTTGGCGTCCGCAGGCTGCTTGCGGTTGTAGTAGCGGACGAACCACCGAAAGGCTTCGTCAGCTTCCTTGATTTGCCCGCGTTCGACGAGCAGCCTCGCCTCCTGGAGACGCGAAGCCACGTGCTCGGCGTTAACCTTCAACGCGGCAGCTACGGCTTGCTCGGCATCCGTATATCGCCCCACTGCAAAGAGCAGTTCTGCCTTGCGTGCTAAGACGTCAACGTCATCGCTTTTGACTTTGAGGAACGCGTCGACCGCAGCGAGACCTGCCTCGTGCTCTCCCTGTTCCAGCTGTGCACGACTGAGCCCCAAGACGGCAACGGCAGATTGTGGATCGGCTTTGGTGAGAGCCTCGTACGCCTCGGCAGCCTCTTCGTAACGACCGCGCTGCAAGTGCTCATAAGCCTTGCGCAGTGCGGCAATTCCATCGTCAGCGATCGTTTCACCAGCCACCCACAACAATGCGAACGCCGGGGCGAGGCACATCAAACGGAACCGAAACACGAGCGACCCTTTCCCGCGAGCCGCGCATTTTCAGCACATCTCGCCATGCGGTTTCTGACCAGCCGCCATCTGCGCCATCATGGCCGCCAGACGCTGCTTCTGGTCCTCTTCGGAAACATCTTCTTTGTGAGTCGCGATGCCCCACTGATGACCGTAGGGATCGGAAACTCGGCAGAGGCGATCTCCCCAGAACATGTCGGTGGGGGGCATCATCACCTGACACCCGGCCGCCGTGGCCTGAGCGAAAACCGCATCCACATCCTCAACATAAACGTGTAGCGACGCCGTGCAACACCCAATTGACTGCGGCGACTTCAATCCAAACCGAGGATTCTCGTCCGCCATCATGATCGTCGAGTTCCCGAGTTTCATCTCGGCGTGCACTGTCTTGTTGTCGGGGGACGCCATCCGCGACTGAGTCCGCGTGCCAAACGCCTTCTCATAGAAGGCCAACGCCTCTACCGAATTCGGCACGACGAGGTACACTGAAACCGAGTTGCATCGATCAGGAATCGCTTTAACAGGCATGAATCGTCTCCGGAGTCGGAATAATGGTCCTCAGATGACCCTGCGGATTCTATCAGACTGCGTTCAACGATTGCTCCGCCACAGTTGGTTGTATCCTGGTGGAACAGGGCGTTGGCTTGGACGATCGCTTCCGGCTCGATGCGCGGCGCGTCCGGCAGAGTCTTCTCAACTGCAGGGCCAACGTGTTGTGCAGCGAAGTTTCACTGTGAAAGTATCACTGCTGAGTACGGACCAATTCCGATATTTCCATGATGAGGCATGCGATCAGGTCCTGTCCCGTTAGTAGCCGTGTCGTAGCTGTACCAGTTGCCGAAGTCCGGGCTGTAACCTTGCCAGTCGCTGTTGAACCGAACGTGCCAGCTTCCTTGGCGTGGTAGACCGATTCGATAGTTTTCGTACCCTCGGCTACCGAAGTTCAGGATGACAACAACATCGTCGCCCGGTCCGCCATTCTGCCACCTGTGAAAGGCAACGACTTTGTCCTGCCCGTTTACATGGAAGACGTTGACATGTGGACCGCGCAGCCCGCGCGTGTTGTTGTGCCAGTTCCGCCGCAGGTGAATGAGGTCCCGGTACAGGTGGTAGATGCCGCGGAACTTATCATACTTGTTCCAGTCGATGCGGTTTTGGTCTCCGAACGGTGTCCACTCCAGGATCTCCTGACCCTGGAAAATCATGGGGATTCCGGGACTCGTGAAGACGAGCGCTGCTCCGAGTGTCGATCGCTTCTTGGCGTACCAACTGTCCGCATGGCCCGGATGGATGTCCTCCGTCAACCGCCGCTTTCCGTTGCTGGCTGCGACTTCGTCGTGCGATTCGGTATAGACGACTCGATGGAATGGGTCGCCATCGTACCGCCGCTCGATCGCGGCACGGATCAGTTCCATGTCACGCTCTTCATCGCGCGTGGCGATCAGAACGTCGCGGACTCGATGGTGAAAGTGGTCGTCCCACTGACTGTCGAAACCGGCGCCGCCCCGTGACGTCGAACGCGTCACTGCGGGGTTCTGACGCATGTCCTCCGCAATCGTGATTTTCCACGGCTGGATCGCATTGATCTCGTCGTTGATCCAACGGAGCACGTTCCAGCCCCATCCACCGAGATTCGTTGGGGCATCTAGCGGAGCATCGTCGCGGGCATATACGTTGCGAATCCAGCAGGTCATATCGAATCGCAGGCCGTCGACCCGGTATTCCTCGAGCCACATCAGCGCGTTGTCTCGCAGAAATGCACGCACCTCAGGGCGCCCGTAGTCAGGACGATTCTTTTTGCCCCAATCCGTAAACGCTCTCCAGTCGTTGTAGAAATAGATTCCGCCCATGTCCTCGCCATTCCACGACTGAAACCACCCATCATACTGCCAGACAGAGAGGTCGTTGGGGCCGAGGTGGTTGTAGACAACGTCAAGGATCACGGCGATTTTTGCCGTGTGGGCGGCGTCAACGAGTTTCTTCAGAGCATCGGGGCCGCCGTATGAGTCCTCGATCGCATAGATGTGGGATGGGTTGTATCCCCAGGAGTCGTCGCCGGGGAATTCGGCCGTCGGGAGCAACTCGATTACGTTGACACCCAGTTCCCGCAGGTACCACATGTCATTGATAATCGCGTCGAACAGTTTGCCTTTTGTGACTGGATCATCCGGGAATGTTGCCACGTGCATCTGGTAGATGACGGCCTCGTTCCAGTTTGGTGTACCGTAGCCTGGCGCGATCCATTGGAATGACGGGTCGACGACGACGCTGTTACCGACGGAATTGGTGACGTCCTTGGCCCGCGGATCAATGTGCCATTTTCCGTCGACCACGAGTTTATATTGGTTGCCCCGACCGACTCCGGGAACTTCAACCGACCAGTTCCCGTTGTTCTCAGGTACGAGCGGTGTGGCAGTCTCGCTCCATGAATTGAAGTCGCCAGCCACGCAGACGTTGGTGGCAAAGGGTGCCCAAGTGCGGAAAGTCACCCCTCCAGCGAAGGGGATTGCGCCCATTCCGGGACGCGTCGAGAACGTTGGCATAAGGCCTCCAGAAAACGATCAACGACACATCGAGCGCGATGTCCGAATGTTAACTCCGTCGGGAATGTTCCGATAGCGAACGGGTCTGACTCACGACGGCGCCCCCGATTGACCGCCTGCGGTCTATCTTGGTCGCACAGGGACAGGAAGCGTGAAGTTGTGCGAGCATGAATCCGCGCTGCTGCTTGTAACGCTCACCGCCTCGCATGGCTGCCCGCAGCGTGTATCTCAGTCAGGTCGTACGCTCACGACTGCTGCCAGCGATCCCAGCGTAATCCGCAGATGCCGACTTTGGCGCGATTCAGGGATGGTGGAAGCCACCAGATGCGGATACACTAACCTCGATTGCTTCAGATTTGTGAAGTGATCGATCTGGTCGGAAGCAAGCGAGTAACGCAATCCTTCACGGGATTCGTTTTCCGGCCAAGCGGGAATCTGGCAGACACGGACACATCTGCTCCTGTGCTTTGATGGCACTGGCTTCCGCACATTTCTGCTGCCGACCATCGGTTGTGTTAACCGCTCTGGAAAAGCCGCCGGCGTCATAACGGACGCAAGGGATTCTGAGACTTTCTTGTTTGTCCAGAATTACGGTCAGAGCGGCAAATGCGACTGCCAGAATGATGCCTGTGGACCCCCTCCGCGGTCCCGACAGCATGCTCAAGCGTCTCGCAGTCATCTGGGATGATGTTTTCTGCTGGTGCCGGAGTCTCGGGAACTGCCAGTCACAGGTGTCTCGCACCCGACTTTTGCACCGTCAGATACTCTTTGCATAAGGAGGATCGAACCTATCGCACGTAACCAAAATACATTCGCCAAACGTCAGCGAGAGATGGAAAAAAAAGAAAAGGCCGAAGCCAAACTGGTGCGGCGCAATCAGAGGAAAGAAGCCGCTCCTG
>CAYLTY010000313.1:0-8074 GCA_964386705.1 uncultured Planctomycetaceae bacterium | reverse complement strand
CTGCCCCCCCTTACTAAGGGGGGGAGCCACTGTCGCTGCGCTCCGTTGTGTCGATATTCTAATGTGTCGGTATTCTACCTACTCAAACACAACATCCGCCATTTCAGGTTGCGGCGCACTCGCGTCACAAAAATCAACAATCCGCGACACCTGTCCCCGAGGTCGCGCCAATCTTTACTCACAATGTCCGCTTTCCCACTGGGACGGCCCCTTGCTCAGCGAACAGGAACAACTCGATATCTGATGCCGGTTGCGGAATGGCGACCGGGCGGCTTGGGCTGCGCTGTACGAAGCGTACAACGTTGCGGTATGGCGGTACGTCGCGCGGCTGGTGGGAGCGGACGTTGCCGCTGTCGCGGATGTGACTCAAGAAGTGTTTATCGCGGCCGCACGTTCGGCGACTCGCTTTGATCCTGATCGAGGAACCCTGTGGGCCTGGTTGGCGGGGATTACCCATCGGCAAGTCTCGTTGCATTACCGCAAGGCCGAGCGAGCGAACCGCTGGCGAAAATTGGCCGACGAGGGAGCCCCGGAAATCCGCCAGTGGCTGGAGCAGACGGATGCGCCCAGTCACCCCTGGGAACGTCGCGAACTGTCCGAGCTGATTCGCGGCGTCCTGGCGGAACTGCCCGCCGACTATGCGGCGCTGCTGACCGCGAAATATTTGGATGAACTGAGCCTCGAGGAGCTGCATCACCAATTGGGCGGTTCCCTGGAGGCGGTCAAATCGAAGTTGGCGCGGGCCCGGCGCGAGTTTCGAGCAACCTTTGAGAAACTCGTCGGATCCGACAAAACGGCGTACCTTTCATGAGCAACGACAATCACCGCGAACCACACGAAGATCGACTGGCCGCACTCTTGCGGGCGATCGATGCCGATGCGCCCCTGCCGGATGCCGCATTGCTGGCGGCGATTGGGCAGCGTGCGGCGGCGGCGTTTGCGGAATCAGTTTCCGACAAGCCGGTCATGCCCGAACTCGAAGGGACCACAGGGACAGAAGGGACCAAAGTAACACTTTCGTCGCTGGGGTCCTTTAAGTCCTTTTCGGCTGATGAATCCCACCCGGCAAAAGCAACGCTAGCCCCCGCTCCACGGAGGACCACCATGTTCACGCTCGCTCTCAGAGGTTTCGTTGGTTTGGTGGCATCTACGGCTGCGCTGGTGATGTGGTTTGGACTGTCACCCAACAATCGCGCTGTGGGGGCCACTCCGTTTTCACAAGTCCTGGCCGGATTACATGCTGCCAAGACCTTGCAACTGCGAGTCAGCAAGAGCGGCGAATCGGCCGACGTCTGGGTGCGAGCACCCGGCCTGGTGCGGCGCGAAGAGTCGCCCCAGCGTTACCAGATCGCCGCCGGCTCGCGACTGTGGAGGATCGACGAGTCCAACAACACTTCCGTCGCTGGCGATTCACCGTGGTTCATCAGTCCTCAGAATCAGATCGACCTATTGGGACTGCTGGATGTCGGCGTGACCGATGCATCCGCATTGTTGACGGCCAGGCCTGTGGAACGCGACGTGCGCGAGGGTCGCGATTGCTTTTTTTATCGTGTTGAACTGCCGGTCAAAGATGGCAAAGTGGAAATTCAAGCGGTCGCCGAAGCGAAGACTCTGCAACTGATTGAGATCACTGCCCGCGAAGCGGATGCGAAACGGCGGGCGGGTCCACCGCTGGCGGAGCTGCAGTTAGTCGCACTGAACCTGCCTGTCGAGGACGACAAGTTCGTGGTCGGTAAGTCGCTGACCGAAGACGGCCGGATCGGCAAGATCAGCCATGCTCAGGGAATCGTCGTGTTGCGGCCCATGTTAGCGAAACGGTGGACGCCGATCTGTCGCGAAACGCTGCTCAAACCGGGCGATTGGCTGCGGACGGAACTGCGCGGCGCGAATGCCGTGAAGGCCACGTTTTCCTCGGACGTGGAACTCACACTCGGGCCTGGATCCTTAGTCGAATGCATTTCGCCGACCCAGGCGAGAATCCATACTGGCGCGGTCCAGGTGATGTCACCCCAGCCGAAGAATCCGGAAGCCAAAGTGGCCTTCACGCTGCTGGCTCCGCGTGACGGCAACCGAACATTCAAACCAGGCGATAAGCAGTTGGTCCGGGTCGACCGCGACGAGAAGCTGGTGGACGTGCCGCAGATTCCGGTCTGGCTGGCCGGATTCGAAGGGACGACGAGCAACGAATCGCTCGGGTCGCTAATTGTCAATCTGCCCGACGGCCGCAATGAACCGCTCACCGTCGGCTATCACAAAGTCAGAGTCGAAATTCGCGATCAGATCGCGCGCACCACGATTGAAGAATCATTCGTCAACCACACGCCCAGCCGGCTGGAGGGGATCTTTCATTTCCCGCTGCCCCAGGATGCGTCGATCAGCGGATTTGGGACGTGGATTGGCAACGATCTGATTGAAGCAGACGTTGTGGAGAAACAACGAGCTCGCGAAATCTACGAAACGATCTTGAGAGAAAAGCGTGATCCGGGACTCCTCGAATGGACCGGCGGCAATATCTTTAGGGCGCGAGTCTTTCCCATCGAAGGGCGATCGGAAAAACGGATCAAGATTGTCTATACCCAAGTTCTGCCTCTGCGAGCGAACCGCTATCGTTACTCATACGGTCTGCGCAGCGAGATGCTGCGGACCAAGCCGTTGCGAGAGTTGTCGCTCGCCGTCACGGTGAATTCCGCCCTGCCCCTCAAGAGCGTCACCTGCCCGACTCACACGGTACGGGCTCAACAGACCGTCCATTCAGGTCAGGTGGAATTTAGTGCTCAGGAATATACTCCTACGCGTGACTTCGAGGTGGTCTGCGAAATCGACGGCAAGCAATCCGACGTCGTGGTCATTCCGCATCGTCGAGGCAGCGATGGCTATTTCCTGATGCAGCTCAGCCCGCCCGTAGCCGACGGCAACTGGCAGCGGGAACTGCTGCCGGATGGCAAACCGTTGAATGTCGTGCTGTTGTGCGACACGTCATCGTCGATGGATTCCGAGAAACGCAAGCAGCAAGCCGAGTTCGTCGGGTCAGTGTTGTCTTCACTCGGTGCCGATGACCGATTCCTGCTGGGAGCGGCCGACGTGGGAACCGTATGGGCATTTGCCGAACCCGCCGCTCCCAGTGCGGAAAACATCACGAAGGCCAAAGCGTTCCTCGATGAGCGAGTCTCGCTGGGCTGGACCGACCTGGATCGGGCTTTCACCGAAGTCATGAAGAAGGCCCCTGCCGTCGCTCAAGTGATCTATATCGGCGACGGGATTGTATCGGCGGGCAACACCGATCCCGCAGCCTTCGTGCAACGGCTGGGACAAATCCTCGGACAAGGGAATAAACACGTCGTTCGGCATGTGTTGCATGCGGTCAGTGTCGGCAACAGTTATGAATCGGTCGTCTTGAAAGGCATCGCCAAGGCGGGTGGTGGTTCGGTCCGCACGATTGGGGGGGAACAGACTCCGCAGGTCGTCGCACTGGAACTTCTCAACGAAATCGCTCAACCCGGTTTGCGGGATATCAATGTCGAGTTCCGTGGCCTGAAGGTTGCGGCCGTGTATCCGGATCAATTGCCGAACGTCCCCGCAGGAACTCAACAGATTCTGGTCGGACGCTATCTGCCCGAAGGGAAGAATCAAACGGGCGAGATCATCGTGAGCGGCCGACGCGGAAACGAACCAGTGCGATTCGCGGCAAAGGTCAATTTGAAAGATGCCGAAGAGGGTAACTCGTTCATTCCCCGGCTGTGGGCCCGGGCCCATCTCGATCAACTGCTGGCTCAGGGATCGAGCGACGTCATTCGGGATGAAATCATCCGGATGTCAGAAGAGTTTCACATCATTACGCCTTACACGTCGCTGCTCGTGTTGGAGACCGATGCGGACCGCGAACGTTTCGGGGTTCAGCGTCGTTACGAGATGCGCGACGGTGAGCGGTTCTTCACCGCCGGCCGTGACAATGCGAACTACGAACTGCTGCAGCAACAGATGAAGCGAGCGGGCGATTGGCGACTCGATCTGCGACGGCAGGTGCTGCGTGGCCTCGCCAATTGGGGTCGCAATCCCCAGGCGCTCCAGCAGCAACTGCACGGGTATCAACAGTTGCCGGCGTCTGCTCTGGGACGGAGTAGCGGTGATGTCTTTAGTTTCTATGTTCCGTTCGCCGACCGATTGTCCAGGCCAGCGTCTGGTCCGATCCCTGCTGGTGCGGCTGCCACGTGGGGTGGAGGTGGGCGCGGGGGAAGGCGGAAAGATACGTTGTTGTCGTTGAGCGACGGCACGAGTGTCTTCGACCTCGATGTCTCGGATCGGGCTCCAGGCACTGATTCCTGGCTGGGTGATAACGACTTAAATGAGCTGAGCAATGGCATGTCTTTCGAGTTTGACGCGGAAGAAGAGATCGATGAAAAGACGGCCTTTGGGGGCAGGAAGTTGTCTGGAGATGTGGACGACCTCGTTGCCTTTGATGTGGAGGCGTCGCTGGGCTTGCGCGATGAGGCCGAGAAGGCCGAATCGGTCTACGAACGACTTGAGCCCGGTCTGAATAAGTCGGTTGGCGAATGGAGCGACGGAGGTGCATTTGCCCTTGAACCTGCCGCCGCCGACAAGAAAAAGCTGAATTTCGCTCTGGGTGGTGCATTCTATCGCCAACGTCGCATTTCCGATGTTCGAGGCCTGAGCGACTTCTCGTCAGTGAATTTCCGGTACAATCACAGATCCTACGAACCCGATTACACGTCGTGGGTCGACAGTCTCTTCCCCGCCGTCGGCCCGCCTCCTGTGAAGAACGTTCAGCCGTCGCCGGCCGCGCCTGGCTGGTCGCCTGCTGCTCTCGCTCTCAGCAAGAGCCTGCTGCGAACCGACAGTCTGTTGAAGCTGGAAGGGGGCGTCGAACTGACGCGCGTGACACAACAGCTCGATCCGCGCTGGAACCGCAAAGCGGGTCGCAGCAGCGATCTCGCGCTGTATTCGCCGACTGCCTGGCTGACTCATGGACGCAATCGACGCGAACAGACGATTGTCAGCTATTGCGACGGCCAGGAGCGGGGACTCTACTCTCAGGCGTTGCTGCTCGGAACCAGCCGCGCCTCCGTCGCCGCTGAACTGCATTCACCGCCGTTGGGCCTGGATGATTATTCGCTGTCCACTTTGAGTAGCGCGTATCCAAGCTACGATGCTCGCCTCGAACCGAGCGGCGAGAATCAGGTCCAGCTGATCCTGACGCTCAAGGATTCCACACATGTCGAACATTTCACCATCGACACTGCCCGACACGTCTTGCTGAAACGCGAATGGTTCTACGATGGCCAATCCGTCAACACAACAACGTACTCGGATTTTGTCGAAGTGGCAGGATCCTGGTGGGCACAAACCAATGTGACGACCGATGGCCAAGGTCGCCCCATCGCCGAGACGAAGCTCAAGGTTCAAGTTCTGAACAAGGACAAATACGCGGAACGAATGCAGGCCGAACTCGCCGCGAAACCGTCCGTGCAATTCGTCCGGCTTCCATTCGTTTCACTGCGTGTCGCCCGGCAAAAAGTGGCGGACGGTTCCGCAGGATTCGAAGATCGTCTCGCCCTGATCTTATACAACGCGCAACTGCAGCAATGGGATGAAATGTGGAAACACGTTGATGCGGCTGAGAAGCTGGCCGCGGGCAAACCCGGTATCCGCTGGATGCGCACGCAACTCCTGGTCACCATCCGCCGCAACGAAGAAGCCCGTCAACGGCTGCTGGACGAAGCAAAACAGCTCGCCGCCAAAGCCCAACCCGACGAAGTGTATCTGGCGGAACGCATCCTCGGACACGCCTATGGCATCACCGGCTGGCCCGAGTTCCTGGAAATCGTACAGCTCCTCAAGCCGGTCTACGAGCGGCCGGTTATCGTGGACGGGATGCCTCTTAGCGATCCCGAAATCATGTCATTGTGGAATGAACGGCTCACCCAATGTCTGGACGCCCTGGGTCGGCAGGAAGAAGGCCTCGCCTTGCGACGAGCACGAGCCACCGCCGCGCCGTGGCATCTGCACTGGCAACAAGATTACGCGCAACGGCTGGCGGCAGCAGGACAATTCGACGCCGCTCACGCCTGGCTGCGGCAGGAAATTGCTCGCCCCGAGCGTAATGCCGACGAAGACGAGTCGCTCCGTTCGGCCGTAGCCGATCTGTACCGCCAGCAATTCCGATGGGCCGAACTGCTGAAATGGACGACGGAGTGGATCACAAAGAATCCCGAATCCTTGAATTATAACTCGGCATATTCCCAACATCTCGCAGCGTTGATCTACAACGATCAACTCGACACAGCGTATGCGCTGGCCGATCAGTGGTTGAAGGACGCCTGCGTCGACGGCAAGCTGACCAAGGTCCAGCGAGCCCGATTGGAGACAGCTCTCCAGTTCGCCAACGGCAGTCTGTACAACCTGAATTTTTATAGGATGAGTCCGCGCTGGTTTGAGCCTCTGGCCGAGGCCGCGCGGTTCTTCGTCCGCCACAAACAACATGTCGAATATGTGCAACGCTGCGTATCGAATCACTATTTCAGCCAAAGTGATATCAGTGATCGGCTGCGTGGCGAATGGCTCGGCATGCTGAGGTCAGACCTTGCGAATCTCACGCCGATACAGATCAATACCCTCGTCGGCTGGACCTTGTCCGGACGGATGGAATTTGCCGAACCGATGAACGGTCGCCGGCAACTCGATGCGACGGAACTCCCCAATGACGTCTGGCAAAAGATCTCCACGGAACTTCTGCCGCGTTGGGAGCAAGCCAACGATCGGCACGATAAGCATCTACTGGGCGAGACGCTCCGCACGATCTACGCGACCCGATACGCGGACTCGCTGTTGTTGCCGTTCCTGCGCCAACGGATCGCGACCGCGCATCAAGACTATCGAGCAGCTTATACCAGTGCATTGTTCGAAGTTTTGTTGTCGACAAAATGGACGGAACAAATCGAACAGGAAGCATTTGCCCTGTGGAAGACTTTGTACAAAGCTCCCGAACCGACAAAATGGTCGGACGAAATCGAACCGGCTGAGGTCACACGCCTGCGGCAGCTTGAAGAAGCATTGCAACTCGGAGATCGCCTGGCGGCTGAAGTTCCGGCATTGTACCGACTCATCGACGCAATGCTCGCCAATCGCGTCACCAGCGCCGAGCAGAAACTGAATGACCAGGGCGGCCAGGACAAGCTGACTCGCCAGGAACTGGCCGCCAAGAAAGCGGAGATCCGCAAGGCAGCCCGCGAGGGTTTGTTGAAACGTTTTGGGGAGGCGGCCAATCAGGTGGAGGGACCGCTCGCCCCGTGGTTACGAATCGAGCGGTTGTGGCTGAACGTGCAATTGGGACAGAACCTCGCACAAGTCGAAGAGGAATGCTGGAAGATCCTGGGCGATGCTCCGCCGACGCCGAATGCCGCGACGGCGGAAGACGATGACAAGGCTGCCGAACTGGCTCAGTCGCGTGCGATGCAGGAGTTCTTCGAGAGCATGCTGAGACAGCGGGCGTTTACGACGGTGATGAATCTCGCACTACGCAAGACGGCCACTGCGGCCAGCATTGATCACGTTCTCAAGTACATCGACTCGGGGATTGCTCAGCATGTGGCAGCCGCAGCGCGCCCCGCTGTGCCTGCGGTGGTCGGCGGGGCGAAGAAGGACGTGCCTTCTGCTGATGATGCTCGTCTGGCGGTGCGAGACGGATACAGGGCAGAAGCCGCCCTCGCCTGGAAGCTGACCAAGTTCCGGATGCTGGTGGCACTGGACCGTCCCGACGATCTGGACCGCGAACTACGAGAATGGATTCGCACCGATGTGTCGACCGCACCGTGGCGGCAGTGGCTCGCACGGCTGGTTGCCGAACAAGGCAAGCTCGACGAGGCGATCCAACTGTTTGAAGCCTGCGAGAAGGACAAGCTGCTCTCGGCTGGCGACTACCGGATGCTGGCTGACTGGTATCTTGTCGCCAACCGCCGCGAGGCCTATGAGCGAAGTCGTGTGGAGTCATAAAAACAGATGACGGAAGGCAATCTCAATCAGATGATTTATCAGGTACGCAATCGATGGATACAAAACA
>CAYLTY010000312.1:0-8245 GCA_964386705.1 uncultured Planctomycetaceae bacterium | reverse complement strand
AAGTGCACGGCCGAGGGATGAACTTCAAACCGTCGAGCGATGTGCTCCATGCCCGCGATCCGCGGTGCCAGTTCCTGAGTCGGGCCGCTGATGCCGTACAGGCTCTCCAGAGCGCCCGGCAACCAGGCCATCAGCCGCACATCGGCCATGTTCAGGACAGACGCATCTGCTTCGCGCTGCGAGAGGCTCATGCCTGGTACGAACTTTTTCTCGACCGCGAAGTCGTGCATCTGCCGCATGGAGCCTCGACCAAATGGTCCGAGTGGGAGCAGCTTTTCGGTGAGCTGGAAGCGAGCCCATAACTGCGGCATCTTTGAACTGTCGAGTGTTGAGAGTTCAAAGCCGAAGGAGACGAGACCTTTGAGGACATTGGCATTCCGAATACGGACCTCAGATCGAATGATGCCGGATCGCGGCGTCGGTCCGAAGAGTTCTAGTTTCACCAGTTCGTAGGGCAGGGCGGTGGTGCCGGGTGGCACGGCCGGAGCCCAGCGTTTCAGGTCGCCGTGAGGAACCGCATGCAGTGCGGCATCGAGCAACGCGGGATGCAGCAAGCCAATCGGCACTGCGCCGGCACCAGCATCGAGTTCTGCGTTTGCGCCGGTAGCGCCGAGCCACACTGTCTTCGCCAGATGGAAAGCCGGGCCGTGAGCGACCATCGGAGTTTCATCAGCTCGACCAGCCTCGGTGCTGCTGAGATAGGGCGAGCGAATCTTTGCGGGACTCAAGAGTCGCGACAGAGTTGACGAGCAGCGAGTAAACGACTTCGCCAGCAACACGTGCCCGCTGGCGATCGTTTGACGGTCCGCCTTGAGCGTCACTTCAACGACCGCATTCTGGCGGTTGTCCGGCTGCAGTGTGGTTGTGATCTCCAGCTCGCGCGGACGATCACAGGTGAGCCACGTTTGGGCTTTTAAGCGTTCGATCCCAACAACACTCCAGAGGGCGTTCTTGGTTGTCGCCACCAGGTGCTGTCGCGCGGCGTTGGCCAGCATGTCGGCCATGCACATCATCGGCAGCGTGGGTGCTGTGAACGTCGGGCGATGATGGTTGATCCAGACTTCCACATCGGGATCGAATGTGCGAACGACGGTGCGGACGTTGGGATCAGCCGAAGGCAGTGCAACGAAAGCTCTTGCGGATGGTTGCACTGGCTCGAACGCCGTAGGCATTGGCTGAGGAACGGGTGCCGCAGCCTGCGGTTCATCGGCGGATTCCTCGTCGGCATAGACGCTGTCCGACTCGGTCTCCGCCAGAGGTTCCTCGTGATCTTCGAGAGCCTCTTCGCTACTCAGGCTCTGTGAATCGCTGGAGTCTGCAAGCTCCTCGTCGAGTTCGGCGTCAGCGTCGTCTGGATCCTCATCGGATTCTGTCGCGTCGTGGAGCAGTGCTTCGAGGTCGCCTTCGTCGGTTGTTGTGGCTTGATGCTCGGTGTTTTCGTCCTGCTCAGCTTCGTGCAATTGCCGCTCTGCGAGGTCGTCTTTCAGCAGATCTTCCAGATCGCCGGCCGTGTTGGTCACCTGCTGCTCATCAAAGGACTCGCCGTGGTCGCTGCCGGGGGGCAGTTCCGCGAGGCTATCAGCGGCGAATGCTTCCCCGACTTCTTCGAGGTCGTCCTCGTCGTCGAAGTCGTCGTCCTCGTAATCATCCAGCGACTCGGCGACTTCGTCATCGAACTCTTCGGCTTCGCGCGCCGCGGCTTCATCAATCAGGCCTTCCAGCTCGTCCAGTACGTCGGAGAGATCAAAGTCGTCGTTTTCTTCGGGCGTTTCCGCGACCTCCGCAGGTACGGACTCTGTGGCAACAGGGGGCTCGATGGGCAAACTCTGCGGCGCGGGTGGCGCTTGAGTCGTCGCTTGAGGTTGCTGAGTCGACGCGACGAGTGCTTCGAGGACCTGGTCCGCTGCGGCGTAGACCGTTTGCGGCTTGGTTACGCTCGGATCTTTGGCGCCGAGCCGCGCTGTCGGATCGAGGCCCTTCACCAGAATCGGAGTTGCATTGCGAGCCAGCATCCGGCTGCGCAGCGAATTCATTTTCGGCTGGGCTTCCTGAGTTGCTTCAGTCGGAGCGTCGTCTATCGGTGGCTGTGCCGATGGCTTTGGCGCCGCTGGTTGGACCTGAGCGATCGCGCTCGCAGGTACGGGAGCAGCCGTCGCGGCAACTGGCGCTGGCTGCGGCTTCACTGGAGCTTCTGCTTTCGGTGCAGGTTTCACGGGAGTCGGTGTGGTCACCGCCGCTGCTGGTGTGAGTGGCTTTACGGGTGCTGGTGCGGCTGCGGGTTTGATTGCCGCTGACTGCACGGCTTGCGGAGCAGTCGCCCGCGCCGGTGCGGTGCTGGGCTCAGGCTTAGGAGCCTCAACGCTGGGAGCAGTCACGGAGGTGGAAGGCGCCACTGCGGCTGGACGTTCCTGCAGAACGGGCTTTGCGGCAGATTCCTTACGGGGATGAGGCTGACTGTCTCCGACGATCCGCATGCCGATGCGGGAGATGAGGTAGATGCACAGTCCGTCACACCACAGGCGAGCTTCGGCAAAGGCCGTCACGCTGCGGTCGGCGCGTTGCACTTCCAGAATGTCCAACGTCAGCGTCACGCGCTTGTTCTTCGGCCCCACTTGTCCGCGATAGGTCCAGACCGATTCCTCGTTGGTCGCGATGGCTTCGAAGCGCGGATTGTTCAAGCCGCGATCCAATCCGCCGAGCTGCATCGCTGCCTGCAGCAGGTTCAACATGCCTTGCACACCGAGCGATCCGGCCTGCACGGCGTCTGAATAGAAGTGTGCCTTGAAGTACCAGGCTGCTGGATCGACATCTTGCTCAGAGCGGATGCGTCCCAGGCCAGCCTTGCCGCCGTTGGGCCACCAGCCGGTGATGCGGTCGAACAGTCGCAGCATGTTGTTGGGTAGACGCAGTCCGGGTTGTTGGGCTCCATCCGCTTTCAGGATGCGAGCGATGGTCGCCGAGGCTTCAGCGTTCGCCGGCGCGGGTTCCGTGAGCATCGCGCGTTCGGTATCCGTGGCACCGACGCCGACCTGCTGTGACAGTGCAGCCTTGGTGAAGAACCCGAACGACGTCGTGACAACGGCGAGTCGCTGCGCGCCGATGAACGCTTCCACGACGAAGAACACGATGGACGTGTCGCCTACCGTTGAGCAGCGCGTCAGCTTGGCTTCGACGCGAATCGTGCCCGAGTTCGGCAGGATCTCCGCGAACACTGTGGCCTTGCCGTCGAGGTTGCGGAAGAACAAGTCTTCCTTGGCTCGCGTCGTGATGCCGGTCAGAGTCGCCAGCCACCCGCAAGGTTGGAGGCAGATTTCCTGTAGAACACTGAACGGCATCGTCGGCGTGCCGTGCTCGGCGAAGTACCACGCGTCCGGCGGAACGTCGTATTCGACCAGCACCGAGAAGCCGGCTTTAGCGACGGCACGTTGAGCGTCCATTCGCAGGATGCGGCTCATGAAGTGATACGGCGGTCCCGGCAAGCGCGGCGCGCGACGGGCACCATCGAACATGTGGTACATCGAACCGAAGGCATCAGAAGGACGCCCCCACGCGCACGCCATCAATGCTGGATAGTCACCGCGCACATCATCGACCCACACAGCTTCTTTTTCAGGCGCTTGAGGAGCGGAAAGGATCTGTTGAGCGAGCTGCTGCGCGTCCTCGGTCTCAGCAGACAGGCGGGCTAGAGTGCCTTCCTTGCCTGAGGCGAAGCGATCCAGTCCCGGCTGTTGCACGAACTCGGGTGGCAAGCTGGAGATTGGCCAATCTGGGTTCAGGCGCAGTCCCATGCGGCGACAATGGAAGGCTTTCACCCCATCCACTGAGCACAACAAGTCGGCGAAGACCGTCGGTTCGGGGCCTTCAAAGACTTCTTCGACGAAGACTTCAAAAATGAGTTCGCGGGACTTCGGAGTCACCTGGCCTCGGCAGCGCATCAGGTAAGGCTGCTCCGCCACAGGCTCAAACCGCCAGCCGTCGCGGTCGAGCGTGTAGCCCAGCGCCGTCAGGTAGAAGGCCATGGTCTGCAGGCAGCCTTCGAACATCAGGGTGCCAGGCATGCACGGGTCGTTGAAGAAGTGACCGGGGAAATACCAGTCGTCGGCGTGAATGATTTTCCGGGCCTTCAGATACCCGCCCCAACCTTGACGACCGCTGTCTGCGTTGGCCGGGCTGCTTTGTGAGGCTCCGCTTTGAGGAGCTTCAAACGCCAGGATCTCATCAAAGAATCGCAGCTTCTCCGATCCAATACGCGGCGTGCGGACGTGCGTGTCGGCGTAGAAGAACTCAGGGCCGAAGCATTCCTTCAGGCGACCTTCAAAGAACGCCGAGACTTGGTCGGAGCTGAAGGACTTCAAACGCGTAATCGCGGTGGGTGCATCCAGCCGCGGTTGAGGAACTCGTTCGCCGGTAGCTGGGTCCCAGATCACACCGTCGGAATGATCGAGTTCGTGGTCGGTGAAGAAGCCCGCTTGACCGTTGCGGACTCGCAGCCGCAGTTCGTTGCCGACGTAGCAGTCGTAGTGGAAGAAGAACAACCGCACGCCGCCTTGTCGCGCGTGTCCGTCAATCTGAATCTGGTAGTGCAGCGTCTCGCCCGGCTTGGGCAGACTGCCGAAGAACGTGGCTTCGCAACCCAGCAGGCGATAGACGCGTTCATCCTGATTGAGGAAGTCCGCGCCCATCCACGAGATGAGCGTGAGGTCGGCCTGACCGGACTCAATCATGATGCCAGCGGGCATCACGCCATCGTGCAGATACCAGCGATCCCAGTCGATGTCGGTTTCAGTCCAGATCGTGCCTTTGCCCAGCACGCCCGGTTCGGCGTCGATACCGCAGACTCGATCACACAACAGCAGCGGCGGCATCGGCAGGCGGACTTGGCGTTGATACTCGTCCTGGCGCTCGAACAAGGGGCCGAACACCGACGAAATTTTGCCGCTGCCCAGAACTTCAAGTTCATCGCGACCGAAGGCTGGTCCCGATGGCACCCGTCGTGGGTCTTTGGTGTGCGGTGATTGCTTCGATGTCGCGGGGGCTGCAACTTCTGGAGTGACCGCAGTTGGAGTCAGCGATCTCTGTGCGGGCGTCGTCGTCGGCTTCGATTCAACGCGAGGCTCTGGCTTGGCAGTCGCTGGAACGACTGGTCTGGGAACGGCACTCACACGCGGCGGCGCGGCAGGCACTTGTGCAGCCGGGGCTGGACGTTCCGAGCCCGGCGATGCGATCTCAGCCTGTGTTTCAGGCACCGCCTCATCGACGGCCGTCGTGAGATCGAAGTCGCCAAAGTTCGCGGGCAAGTATTCAGAGGAAGGCGTCAGTTGTGGCGTCGCGAAGTCCTGAAGGTTCGCTGTGCCAGCCAGGAGTTGTGCGATCTGAGCGCGTTGTGCCAGGAACCGCTCGTGCACCGTCGCCTGAAACGCCATGAACTGGCGATGCATTGCGGCCAGCGGCAACAACGGTCGGTCGACAACATCTTGCGAATCGTCGATTGCGGGTGAGGTATGGGCTGTGAGATTAGCACTTGAGGCGGACTCATCGGCAAGTGACGGCCACGGAATTTGACTGTCTTCAAGCGCAGAATGAGGTTCGTCCCAACTGGCTTCGACGGTGACGGACTCGGCAGTCAACGCGACCACACTCTTGTGTGGCGCTGGTGTCGGATTGGATCGATCCCACCAGGCCAACACCGACGGGCGGTGCGGAGCTGCTCGCATGGCTTGAGCAGCGGTGGGCAGAGAACGTGATGGCTTCATAGGTGATGTCTTGGGAGGAACGGAACTCGCCACCGTCTGTGGCGAAGGGACCGGATGTTTGTCTGAGTTTGGTGGAGTGCCCTGATACGTCTGCTGAGACGTCACCACGGGCGCCGCAACATCTGTGTTCCCCTCGCCACTTCGGGGAGAGGGGTTAGGGGTGAGGGGCTGCTCTAGCTTTTGTGTTGGTTGCTTGGTTTCGCCGGTGGACGATCCGCTTGCTGGTGTTGTGGCTGGCTTTGGCGCGCTGATTCCCGGCAGCAGACCGTCGAGATTGACCGGCTTCCAGTGAGCCGCAAACGGCATCAACTTGCCGGGTGCGTCGACGGGCTTAGACACAACGCCCGCATCGCCAGGTTCAACGATGACGGAGGCCGCTTGGCCGTGCAGCGACGAACATTCCACAACCGCCGACTTACGGTTGCCGCGCAGCAATTCCTCGCATTGACGAGCGACCTGCAGCAAGCCTTTCGCTGCAAAGCCTGCTGGTTCGTTGAGCGTAGTTACAGAACCGGCGATTGACTCGCTATCGGTTCCGAGTGTCAACCAGGCGATGACCTGATCGCCGTCGCGACGTGCTGCAGCTTCCGATTTCAGCACCAGCGCGACAGCCGAATCCGCTAACTTTGCGTCGTTGATCCCAATCTGCTTGAGAGCGGCGGCATGTATTGGTTCGCAACTGAGGTCAACGGCGCAGGCCACTGCGGCTTCGACAGCTCCTTCGCTCAGCAGCCGAGCGGCGATCTCCAGTGCTCGAATGCCGGAGAGTTCGTCTGCCGAAACTGTGAAGCTCGGCCCGCGCCAGTCGAACTGCACGTTCAATCGATTGGCGGGAATGTTCGGCATCGTGCCAGTAACAGCTCCGGCTTCCAGCGGCGGAACGAAGCGATCTTGCAACGCCGTCACGGTGTCTTGACCGACCTTCGCAAAGCGGCCTTCGTGAGCCCACTGTGGGGTACGCCACCGAGCCCCGTAGCGCGCGATCTCGGCATCGCATTCCATGCCGACAAGCACCGCGGTTGATACCGGAGCCAGGTTGATACCGGCGACGGCCTGCTCCACCACCTGCCAGGCCAGCAATTGCTGAGGCAGGGCAAGTTCCAGATCCCGCGGTGCGAACTTCGACTTGCCGGGGGCTGCGTTGAGGTGAATCTGTTCCAGCGGTTGCCCGGTGATGACTGACATTCCCACGAGCGCAACTCGCGAAGAACGCGGCTGGCGTGCTGCGGATGAGGTCGGCTTGGCCGGAGCGGCACCCGTTGAGCTAGCGCCCTTGCCCATCCATTCTTCAACGATGAGGTGGGCATTCGTGCCGCCCAGGCCGAACGCACTGACGGCCGCCAATCGCGGACGGTCGCCGCGCGGCCACGCTTCGGGCCGAGCGATGACTCGCACCGGTGCTTGTTGAGCTTCCGGCCTGAGGTCGTCCAGATGGATGGTCGGAGGCAGCAGGTTGTGCGCGAACGCACCGAGAACCTTCAGCAGTCCAGCAGCACCCGCGGCTGTGATCAAGTGGCCGAGGTTTGACTTGTGAGACCCGATCTTCAGCTCGGAAGCGCCGCTGAAGAACGACCGCAGACCTTCCAGTTCCACACCATCGCCGATTGTCGTGCCGGTCGCATGGCATTCAACGTAGGACACTTCACGCGGATCGACTTCAGCTTGCTCATAAGCGTTGGCGATGGCGCGCAACTGGCCTTCGGACGATGGCGACAGGAAACCGCCCTGAGTGCCGTCGTTCGAGAGCCCGACCCCTCGGATGACGCCCAGAATCCGGTCGCCCGCCTGTACCGCATCTTCGAGCCGCTTGAGGGCGACGATGACACAGCCTTCCGCCGGGATTAGTCCGTCGGCTCCGCGATGGAACGGGCGGCTGCGTCCGGAACGGCTCAGCGCACCCAAGGCGGTGAAGCCGACATGCAGGAACAAGTCGTCCGCGCGATTCATGCCTCCCGCGAGCATCACGTCCGCCCGGTGATCGTGCAGCGCATCGCATGCCAGTTTGATTGCATACAGCGACGACGCGCAAGCGGCATCGAGGCAGTACGCCGGACCTTCCATTCCCAGACTGCCCGCGACGAGTGCGGCGCTGCCACCGACGAATCGGCTGTGGCCACTCGGTGGAATTTTTTCATAGAGACCCGCTTCGCGCAGCCAGACGCATTCGGCGAACTCGGCGAACTTCGAAGTCGGATAGCACAGGTTGCCGACGATCAGGCCTTGCTTCGATTCGTCGATATTATCCAGACGCACGGGCGCGAGAGCTTCAGCCGAGCACTGCAGCAGCCAGCGGGTCAGCGGATCGTGAGACTGCAGGGCCTGCTTCGTGGCGTCGTCGAGGTCGTAACGCTCGATATCGAAGATGTCCTCGAATCCGTAAACGTAACCACCGCGATCTGAGTACGCCTTGTCTCGAGCCGAGCCCGCCGCTTTGGAAACCACGCGTTGCGGATCGAGCCAACCGGCGCGCGGACTGCCGTGCGGTTCGACGT
>CAYLTY010000311.1:0-8319 GCA_964386705.1 uncultured Planctomycetaceae bacterium | reverse complement strand
CAGTTTGATGGCTATCACAAGTGGCTGGGAAATCCCCCCAACGAACAGCCGCCGAATCACAATCGGCTGCTCGGAGTGGCATAGTATGAGGACGATGCCGACGTCATTGACTCGGCGGCCAATCGTCAGTCGGCCTACCTGCAGCAGTGTGCTTCCGGCAAGCAGATCGCGCTTTCGCAGAAGCTTTTGAATGAAGTCGCCGCCGCGCGAGTTTGCCTGCTGAACCCGAAGAAGAAGAAAGCTTACTACGCCCTACTGCGGGAAAAGATCGAGGCTGCTCAAGCTCAACAAGAGGCGGAAGAAAATCCTCTCGCATTCCTGAATCAGGCTCCGGCCGAGTTCGATCCAAACGCCATCGAGCTTGCGCCACCGGCTCCTCGGACGGCACCGACTCCCGCCATTCCCGGTTGGGTAGTTGCTATCGCGGTCCTGCTCGGCGTCAGCGTCTCGGCGTTTTTGGGTTATCAACTCTTCCTGGCCAAACCCGAGGAGCCCGTAGTCGCGGATTCCGATGAAGCGCGCGAAGCTGCCAATCGGTCGATCATCAACAACAGCTCAAAGAGCGACGCTGCGGCACCGGATGACGTCGTTAAGCGGCGCACAAGCACATCCGGAACGCCATCTGTCGACAAACTAACCGCGAAGACGGACGGTCAAACGGACCCTGATGAAACCGATCACAAGTCGCGTGTGGGGGCGTCCAAGCTGGATACACCGACGAGCAATCCCTCAGGCATCAAGGAGCTACGCAACTCGCTCGGAATGGAGTTCGTTTTTATCCCCAAGGGTGAGTTCTCAATGGGGTCGAACGATGGCAGCGACGTCGAGCAGGACGAGCGGCCGCGGCATCGAGTCATGATTTCGCACGGCTTCTATCTCTCTAAGTACGAGACCACCATCTCGAATTACGAGGATGTCATGTCCCCGCGACGCTTGAGGGCACCAGTTACTGATAAGAACCGTCCCGTCGCGAATAAGACGTGGAACGAAGCCAATCAGTTCTGTAAGCGTCTAAGCGATCAGGATAGCTGGCACTATCGTCTGCCGACCGAAGCCGAATGGGAATATGCCTGCCGGGCGGGCTCCAGCACGGCCTGGTCGTTCGGCGACAGCCTCGGAGAACTCGGCGACTATGCGTGGTTCGATGCTTCAGCCACGGGGGCGAGTCAGGCTGTCGGCACGAAGAAGCCGAACCCTTGGGGCCTCTTTGATATGCACGGCAACGTGGGCGAGTGGTGTTATGACACTTACTCGGCGACCACCTATGCGACTTCGCGATTAGAGGACCCGATTGGTCCCGCGGCGGAACCAAGGTCAACTCGAATCGTGCGCGGTGGCAGTTGGGCTCAACCGCCCAACTCGCTGCGCAGCGCGTTTCGCGCGGGTAACACTCCCGGCGCCGCGAGTCCTCGCGTTGGTTTTCGAGTGCTGCTGGAAGCCAACGTGATTGGCGAAGTGCTAACCACGGCCAGTCCGTCGCATTTCTCCACACTGACGCACGAATCACCCAACACCGCTGTCGCGTCCACGGAGCCCTCGTCTATCCCCAGCGAAACGAACTCATCAAAACCATCCACGGACAAAACTCCCCCACGACCAACAAACGTTCCCGCCAACGCCGTCTATCGGCAAAACAGCTGGTACTGGTTCCCCGATCAGATGGTCCCCTTCAAAGAAGCATTGCGAATCGCCACGTCGCGCAAAGGGCGACTGGTGTCGATTACTTCTGAGGAAGAGAATGCGTTTGTCACCGCTCATCTGCATGGCACCACGCTGATCGGCTGCGCGAAGGTCCAAAACCGTTGGCTCAGTTCAGCGGGACATCCACAGCGTTATTTCAACTGGGCGACCGCTCAGCCGAGTGGAGGCCGCGGCGAAAACTATGTCGCCATTCATCAGGATGGAATGTGGCACGATTATCTGGAAGATACGCTGTACTTCGCCGTTGAATGGGGCCGGGAAGAGTAAGCTACTCTGAGAGCACTCTGGTACGTCTGAATCATGCGGACAATGCCACCCGGCGTTACACGTTCACGGTAACATCAACAGTGACAGCAGCACGTTGCGGAATCTGTAATGGCGACACCACTGGCGATCGGCATTGACCTGGGCACCACGTTCTCAGTCATCGCCCATCTGGATGCGAACGGTCACCCGAAGTCGATCACCAACTCCGAAGGCGATCTCACAACACCCAGCGCGGTGTTCTTCGATGACGGCAATGTGGTCGTTGGCAAAGAAGCGCTGAAAGCCGGAGCCATTGAGCCCGAGCGACTCGCGCAGTTTGCCAAGCGGGATATGGGCGAAGCCGTCTTTTCCAAGCCGATCAATGGCGAAGAACTGCCGCCCGAGGTCATCCAGTCCTACGTGCTGGCCAAGTTGAAGTCCGACGCAGAAAGCAAGCTGGGACCGATCGAAAAGGCGGTCATCACCGTCCCGGCTTATTTCAATGAGCCGCGACGCAAGGCAACTCAGGACGCCGGCCAACTGGCGGGTCTCGAAGTCATCGACATCATCAACGAGCCGACGGCGGCGGCAATTGCGTTTGGCGTGGAGAGCGGATTCCTCAACGCCAACGGCGAATCTATCAAGACCGAACGCATCGTGATCTATGACCTCGGCGGCGGCACCTTCGACGTCACCGTGATGGAGATTGATGGTCAGAACTACCGCGTCAAAGCCACCGGCGGAGACGTCTATCTCGGCGGCATCGATTGGGACTACCGCATGGTGGAACTGCTGGCTCAGCAGTTCATGCACAAGCATGCCAACCTCGACCCCCGAGAAGATGCCGTCGGCATGCAGCGTTTGCTGCGTGAAGCGGAAGACGCCAAGCGTTCGCTGTCAGCGCGCGAAAGCGTGACGGTGATGTTCGAACATCACGGTCAGGGCGCCCGCGTGACGGTCAATCGCGTCGACTTTGAGCACGTCACAGCAGACCTGCTGGAGCGAACTCGCTTCACGACCAACAGTGTCCTGAGAGATGCGGGGTTTGAATGGAGCGATGTGACTCGCCTGCTGCTGGTAGGCGGTTCCAGCCGCATGCCGATGGTCTCGCGCATGCTGACGAAACTGTCCGGCCGTGCTCCGGACGCATCGTTGTCACTCGACGAAGCGGTCGCTCACGGAGCGGCCATCTACGCGGGCATTCGACTCGCTGCGGGAGCGGGACAACCTCAACAAACCACCATTCAGAATGTGAACTCGCACAACCTGAGCGTGCTGGGTGTTGAAGCCGCCACGGGGCGGCCGCGTGCTCATGTCATGATTCCGCGCAACACGGCGCTGCCCGCGAAATCCAGATCCCAGTTTAAAACACAGAAGCCCGACCAGCGCAGCGTCGTCGTCCAGGTCGTCGAAGGCGGAGACGCCAGTGGAAACAACTCAACCTCTATCGGTCGTTGTGTTGTCCGAGACCTGCCGCGCGGGTTGCCTCAAGGTTCGCCCGTTGAAGTCACATTCCGCTATGCATCGAACGGCAGACTGACCGTTAAGGCTCGCCTGCCATCGCTCGATCGCGAAGCGACGCTCGCCATCGAGCGGGATTCCGGGATGACCGACGAAGCGATGCAGGATTGGGGCCAGAAGCTCAAATCCAAGCGCCGCAAGAACTGACGTCTACTCCCGGCGCGATCACATCCGCACGATGTCGGCTTTGGTGCTCTCAACAATTGCGACCAACTCCGCCCGCTCGGCGGATGGAACACCAAACTTGTCGAACGTCTGGTTGAGGTCATCCAAGAATACCTGCCATTCGCCCGCGGTAATGTCGAGATGCGCGTGTGAGTCGTACATGGACCGCCCCGTATATCGCTGCGGACCGCCGGTCGCATGACAGACTTGCTCCGTCACCAAATACTTGAAGCCAGCTTTAGAAACTCGATGGTGAGCGTCATCGACCTTGGGATTCGCGTTCAATCGCGGGTCGATCATGATGCGGTCGATGAAGTCATCCACCACAGCCGCGATCGCAAAGACACCGCCCAGACGCTCATACAACGACTTCACTTCAGACATAGTGGCCCTTCTGGTGAGTGCGGAAATCACCGCAGCTTATTGAGTTCAAACGGTTTGCCGGACAATGCGTCTTTCGCGGGCTGGCCCCAGTACGAGGTGGGCGTGAACTCCCAATCCTTCAGCATGACCGGGCTGGCACTCGTGTGAAATGAGAACGCGGTCCAGTGCAGCTTGTACTTCTGGATCAGCCCCAGCATTTCTGGCACCCAGGTATCAGCATCTTCCTGAGCTTCTGCCGGGATGAAGGTCATCTTCTTCGCATCTGCTCCGACTTCGCCCACGAAGATGGGATGCTTCTCAGCGACTAACAGGACCTTGCCGGCCCAATCCCGTTTCCATGGATAAATATGCGTGGAGTAAACGATCCCGTTACCGCCCTCCTCTGTCAGGCCAAAGCCCTTAGCAATACCAGACAGATCATAAGCCCAATCCAACCCACCCACGATCACGATGTTACGAGCCCCGGTTGCACGCACCGCATCCAGTAGCTTCTGCATGCCAGGTGATTGAAAGCCCTTCTGCGCAGCAGCCTTGGCTTTCTCTTCAGGACTTAGAAAGGCGTCCTCGTCGGCGGGCTTGTTGTCCTGCATCACGAATCCTCCATTGCGCCACACTTCCCACGAGATGCCATGCGGCTCGTTGAATAAGTCAAACAAGACCGCCGAATGATTTTTGTACTTCGTGGCAGCGTCCTTCCAGAACTCCAGATGAGCTTCATTGGGAGCCCGGAAGCGATGTAGATCCAGAACAACGTAACCCCCGCGATTGGCAACCAGCGTGATGATCTGATCAACCAGCAGACGGTAACTCGCTCCGCCGTCTTTCTGACCGCCAGCTCGGCCGAACCAATACTCCTCTTTGACGGGCAAGCGAATCGTGTTGGCCTTCCAGTCCGTCACCGCCACCAAGGCAGACTTCATCACCTTCTCACCGGTCAGCGACCATTCGAGGCTCACCACATTGACGCCCTGCAACCAAACCGGTTGATCCTTCGCATTGAGGATCTGATTGCCGACGACATGCAGTTCGAGTGGCCACTTGGAACGCATCGGTTCTTCAGGATCGACCCTGGCAGCACGTTCGGCGTCTGCTGCCACCTTCGCCGCCGCAATCAATGGAGCGGCTTCGATCGGCTTCAGAACGATGTCATCCAGATCAAACGTGCCACGCTGCACCTGAAACAGCGCGGGCATAAATTCCAGAGTCAGCGCGTCATCCGGGACAAGGAACTGAACTCGCTTCTCAACCCAGCCCTTGGAATCGCCACGAGCGTACGGCGGCGAAGGCTTCTGGTTTAGCTTGGCCCCGGCTGCATCTTTGAACTCCAGCATGATCCGCGCATCAAAGTACGGTTCCTTGCCGGGTTTGAGATTGGTGATGCGCTGCCGCCAGGAAAACTCTAGCGCCTGCACGCCGGTCGAGAGATCAATCGATCGATACAGCAGTACGGTCTCGCCGGGAGTGTCGCTATTCAGTCGGAGGAAATGGTTCTTGTCACCACCTTCCACTTCCCAACTGCCGCCCGACTTGAGGCGTCCCCAATCGTCGGGCCAGCTATCGCTCTTCTGATCCAGCTCAAAGTTGCCGTTGGAGATGAGCGAACCGGTCGCTTTCAATGCGGCATCGGCCTTAGCGCGACGACCGGCCGCAGCCTTCATCTGCTTCTCTTTCGTCGCAGCCGCAGCGATCTGCGCAGCTTCCTGCAGCGGTGCCGCGTCGACCGGCTTCAGCGCGATGTCGTCCAGATCAAACGTGCCGCTTTCCACTTGGAACAAAGTGGGCATCAGCTCCATCGTCCGCGCGTCTTCGGGAATCAGGAACTGGATCTTGCGATCAACCCAGCCGTCCGTGTTCTTTCGCGAATACGGAGCTGACGGCGCCCCTTTGACTTTCTCACCAGTCGCCGATTTGAACTCGATCATCACGCGAGCATCAAACCACGCCTGCTTGCCGGGCTTTAGATTCGTAATCCGCTGCTTCCAGGTCAGTTCGACCGCACGAACGTCCGCAGGAAGTTTCAATTCCTGATGCAACAGGACCATTTCACCGTGCTTGGGCGACGCCAGTCGCAGGAAGTGGTTGTCGCCTTCGACCTCCCAACTTCCTCCGGCTTTGGGACGCGCCCAGCCATCCGGCCATTGATCCGAGTTTCGGTCGAGTTCAAAGTCGCCATTACCGATCAACGACTTCGTGACGTCCTGCGCTCCCGTAGCAGAGACGACCAGCAGGACGGCGAAACACAACACCAGTTTCAACCACGATAACTTCATCACTCAATCCAACGTGTTGACGTTAATGTCTTCCTGATGCAGCGATTCTCAAATCGCATCAGTAGCGTTCAAAGTATACCGAGTTACTCGCCTGACTTCCCGGCACGGCGGCTGATCCGCCGGAGCCAGTAGCCACCCTGTCCGTCCGATCGTGCGGAGACTTTCGATGAATGCCACAGCACACCGCATTGAGCACATCTCACGTCGCGCCTGGCTAAAGGGATCGCTGACCGCAGGTGCGGGTGGTGCGGTCATGAACTGGGGCGGACTGACGACTGCCTTCGCCGATCAGGTCCAACGTCAACAGAAGCACTGCATTCTGCTGTGGATGAATGGCGGCATCAGCCAGTTTGAGACGCTGGATATGAAGCCTGGACGTCGGACGGGCGGATTGTTTCGTCCAATCAATACGAATGTGGACGGAACTCAAATCTGCGAGCTGATGCCCAAAATGGCTCAGCAGATGGACCAGGTCGCAATGATTCGTTCCATGCGCACGTCCGAGGTCGATCATCCCGGCGGCATCTATCTGATGCATACGGGTTATCGTCCGTCTGCCAATGTGCGCTTCCCGGAAGTTGGAGCCATCGTCGCGAAGTACCAAGGCCGAGACTCCGCCGACCTGCCGAACTTCGTGAAGATCAGCTCTCAAGGCGACGCCGGAGCAGGCTTCCTGGGCCCCAAGTACCAGCCCTTCGGCATTGGTTCCGAAGGCAGCCTGCCACCGTTCTCGGTTTCCAGCATGGAGCCGCAGATCGAGGCCAAGCGGCACGCGTTGCGGTCATTTGTTGAGGAACGCTTCGCCCTTGAGCACAAGTCCAATGTCGCGCGGATGCATCGCGAGTCCTACGAAGCCGCGCGGCGCCTGCAGAGTGCCCGCGGAGTCTTCAGCATTGATGAAGACTGGAGCAAGCACCGCGAGCTGTATGGCGATAGCGTCTTCGGGCGTCGCTGCCTGATGGCGCGCCGTCTGGTCGAAGCGGGCGTGCCGTTCATCGAAGTGGGACAGAGCAGCTACGACTCGCATGCCGACAACTTCAGTTGGCACAAGGGCCTTGTCCCACCGATGGAGCACGCCTGGGCGGGCCTGCTGACCGACCTCAAACAGCGCGGGCTGCTCGATAAAACGCTCGTCGTCTGGACCGGGGAGATTGGCCGCACGCCTCAGATCAACAACCGTGCTGGCCGAGATCACTACGTTCGTAGTTGGAGCACTGCCCTTGCTGGTTGCGGTGTCAAAGGCGGATTGGTCTACGGCGAATCGGACGCTGACGGCCACGACGTGAAGTCCAATCCGGTGACGGAAGGCGACTTCTTCGCGACGATCTACTCGGCGCTGTCGATTGATCCAAAACTGGAGAACCTCGCCGGAGTGCGCCCGATTCCGCTGGCGCCGTTCGGCTCAAAAGTAGTCGGCGACCTCTTGAGCTGACTTGTCGATCATCCTGTGGGTGGCTATTCGACAGTCAGATCGACCTTCTGAATGAAGTTGCGTCCCGACTTCGCAAAAGGTCGCGGCATGGGCTGAGCGGCTCCATTCACATCAATCGTGCGGCAGCGCAAGTGATAACTCCCCGGAGCCACGTCGGTGAGCATCGCGGCCCAATGCGCGAGGGCGTATCGCATGGGCCATGTTGTCGGTTGCTGAGTCTGCGCATCGAAACCCTGCACGTCCTTTTGGAACGGTCCGTCAGGCAGACCGCCGCCCCAATTCTTCGGGGATGCCAGCAGTTTCGCGTCCTTCCAGTCCGCCTGTGTGAAGTTCGGATCATCCGCAGGCAACGCCGCGTCAGCTCGGGTAAGCCAATACTGCACTTTCTGCAAACCCGAGATCCCGACTTGCGCCATGCCGGTGATTGGAATCGGTTGTCCCGACGCGACCTTCGCAGGAGTGGAGACAAACCTGGCGAAAGTCTTCATCCAGCTGTCAACGTCGTTGTTGCCGTTCGCGTACGTGTCGTTGGCATACGGCGCGTTCGTCAGCACCACGCGCTGCAGCCATTTGATGGACTTAAAGCCGTAGCACTCGGGG
>CAYLTY010000310.1:3733-8326 GCA_964386705.1 uncultured Planctomycetaceae bacterium | reverse complement strand
CAACACCCTTTGGGCCGAACGGGTGCAACGATTCGCGGAGACTCCAGCCGTAGTTACCGCCGGCATTGAAGATGTTGATTTCTTCAAACAGGTTCTGCCCGACTTCGCCGCCCCAGAGTTGACCGGTCTTGCGATCGAACGACATGCGCCACACGTTGCGCAGGCCAACCGCCCACAGTTCAGGCAGCGCGCCTTCGGTCTTCACAAACGGGTTGTCTTTCGGAATCGCATAGTTCTTGCCGTTGGCTTTGTGATCCACGTCGATACGCAGAATCTTGCCGAGCAAGGTGCTCATCTTCTGACCATTCCCCATCGGGTCGCCACCCGAACCACCATCGCCGTGAGTGATGTAGAGGTACCCATCCGGGCCGAAGGCAATCGTGCCGCCGTCGTGGTTCCAGAACGGTCGATCGAAACGAATCAACTGTTCTTCGGAAGCTGGATCGGCCTTCGTCGGATCGGACTTGCTCATGCGGAAGCGCGAGACGACGTTGGTCATGTCTGCTTTGACGTCCGTGTAGAAGACAAAGAATTCGCCGTTCGTCTTGAACTTCGGATGGAAGGCCAGGCCGAGTAAGCCTTCCTCATTCATCTTGTCGCGATAGCGAATCTTTTCGCTGATATCGAGCAGCACCTTGGTCTCTTGCGGACCATCATCATTCTTGAAGACGTGAATCACGCCGTGCTGAGTCGGGACGACCACGCGGTTCGAACCATCACCAAAGTGAGTCAGCAGGATCGGACGCAGCGGATTCGGCAGGCCGGCATCGGTGACTGGTTCCCAACCAGTCCACTTGAGATTCGGGAACGCCACTTCCGTCTTGAACGGCAATGGCGAATCATCAACTTCCGCGCCGGGAATCGTTGTCGGGAAGGCCGTCAGAGTCCCCGCCTTCATGTCCGGAATCAGGATGAAGCGACCGGATGGATCGAGGCAGCAGTCGGCCGCTTGCTGGAACTTGTCCGACAGTAGAACTGATTTCTGACCAGGACGCGCGATACCGGCAACCTTGCCAGTCTTCCACGACGTGATAAACAGCCGCCCGAACTTGTCCCACACGACGCCATCACCGCCATCAAAGCCTTCGCCGATTTTCTCGAAGGACTTGTTAGCCAGCTTGATGCGATAGAGGGCGCCGCTGCCGAAGTCCGCCAGTAAGAGGTGCGAGGCACCATCCAGTGCGAGTCCATTCGGAGTATTCAGGCCCGGCAACGTCTTTTCGTTGACCACGGTTGTGGTCGCAGCGCTCTTCACTTCGATGCGATAGACCGCTCCACCGCCACCCTTGCCCATCACGTCGCCGGAGTCGCTGACAAACAACGAACCGCCTTCGGGTTCGATGGCAATATCGTTGAGAAACAACGGCGCTGTCGGAAACTTGTCCGCAGCAACGAAGGTCGTGACCTTGCCGGCACCGTCTACCTTCAAGACCTTCGTCTTGTCCGTGACATAGAAGGCATCCTTAAACCAGACGATGCCCTTCGGATCATCCAGCCCCGTCGCGAACGGCGTCGCCTTGCCGTCAACAATCTTCGAAACCTGCCCGTCACCATCCTTACCGAATTCGCCAATCTCGGTGACGAACATCTGACCGTCTTTGCCGAGGCAAACGGACTCAGGGTTCTTCATCCCCTCTACCAACGGCTTGGGCAGGTCGGCTGCCAATGTTGGCAGCGTCAGACCCAACACGCACGCACCCGTCAATAATCGCATCTTCATAGTCACTCCCAGTTGACGAAAATGGTCCTGCTATTCGCAGGTCTCTATCGCTGTCTACGATCGTATCACGCAGCGATACAAGTTGTCGCCGCATCGCACATCCGAACTCAAGCGGGCACAGTGGAACAATGAGCTCACAGAAGCTCAACCGCTCGATCACATTGCGGAGAAATTCATCTCCGATCGGCTGTAGGACGGACAATCCTGTCCGTCGAAACGTTGACGGACAGGATTGTCCGTCCTACGTCTGCTGCGACTTCGTAAACTGATTACCTGCCCGACAGCCACTACGACTCGCGTACGATGCGCATGCCGTAGAACGAGCGATGGACAAAGAACATCGACGTGGCCAGGAACATCACCGACAGCGTCGTGGTCAACCCTTCGCCATGTTGTTTAGTCAGCGAAACCGCCAACTCAACGGCGAGCAACCCGAACAGAGTGGTGAACTTGATGACCGGGTTCATCGCGACGGAGCTGGTGTCCTTGAACGGATCACCCACGGTATCGCCCACGACGGTCGCGTCGTGAAGTGCGCTACCCTTGCCGCGTCCCGAGTTCTTGTACTCAGGATCGGTCTCGACAATCTTCTTGGCGTTGTCCCAAGCACCACCAGCGTTCGCCATGAAGATGGCCTGGAAGAGGCCGAAGAGCGCCGTCGAAAGCAGGTAGCCGATGAAGAAGAACGGTTCGTAGAAAGCGAAGGCGAGCGTCGCGAAGAACACACCCATAAAGATGTTGAACATGCCTTTCTGAGCGTACTGCGTGCAGATCGCCACGACTTTCTTGCTGTCTTCCACACTGGCCTTAGTGACTCCGTCCAGTTTGATGTTGGCCTTGATGAACTCGACAGCGCGATAGGCTCCAGTGGTCACGGCTTGCATCGACGCGCCGGTGAACCAGTAGATCACGGAACCGCCAGCGATCAGTCCCAGCAGGAACGGCGGGTGCATGAGACTCAGCTTCTCGACGTTCTCCGTCAGCCCATGCGTGAGGGCAACGATGATTGAGAAGATCATGGTGGTCGCACCGACGACAGCGGTGCCAATCAGCACCGGCTTGGCAGTCGCCTTAAACGTGTTACCCGCGCCGTCGTTCTCTTCGAGGAACTCCTTGCCCTTTTCGAAGTTGGGTTTGAAGCCGAAGTCTCGTTCGATCTCCTGGCTGATGTTGGGCACTTCTTCGATCTGCGAGAGTTCATAAACGGACTGCGCGTTGTCCGTCACAGGCCCGTAACTATCGACGGCAATCGTCACCGGCCCCATGCCCAGGAAGCCGAAAGCCACGAGACCAAAGGCGAAGACGGCGGGGGCGAGCATCATCACACTCTTGCCATCGGCGCCGACTGGGAACATGTTGGAGACGTAGTAAGCAACGCCCATCAGTCCCATAATTGTCATGCCGAGCCAGTAGGCCGAGAAGTTACCGGCTACCAGTCCAGAGAGAATGTTGAGTGACGCGCCGCCTTGTTCAGAACTCGTGACGACTTCGTGCGTATGGGCGGACTCCACGCTGGTGAAGGCTTTCACCAGTTCGGGAATGATCGCCCCGGCGACGGTACCACAGGTGATGATCGTCGAAAGCTTCCACCACATACCGCTGTCGGCACCGCCGAGTTCGGGAATCAGGATGAAGCTCGCTGCGTAGGTCAGAACCACTGAAACGGCCGACGTGATGAACACGAGGCTGGTCAGCGGCTTCTCGAAGTTCATCTTGTCCGCATTGGCATAGGAACCCTCGGCCATGAAGTCGTTGATGAAGTACGAGCCAGCGGAAGCCAGGACCATGATGATGCGCATCATGAAGATCCAAACGAGCAACTGAACCTGATCTTGTTCGCTGGTGACCGCCAACAGAATGAACGAGATCAGTGCGACGCCAGTCACGCCGTAGGTCTCAAAACCGTCAGCACTGGGACCAACGGAATCGCCTGCGTTGTCACCCACGCAATCCGCAATCACGCCTGGGTTACGCGCGTCGTCTTCCTTGATCTTGAAGACAATCTTCATGAGATCGCTGCCGATATCGGCGATCTTCGTAAAGATGCCGCCAGCAATGCGCAGTGCCGCGGCACCGAGCGATTCGCCAATCGCAAAGCCGATGAAGCAGGATCCGGCAAGGTCTCCCGGAATGAACAACAGGATGCAGAGCATCAGCAGCAGTTCGACGGAAATCAGCAGCATGCCGATGCTGATACCTGCTTGCAGCGGAATGTCGTAACACGGGAAGGGCTTGCCGCGCAGGCTCGCAAAGGCGCAGCGCGAATTGGCAAACGTATTCACGCGGATGCCGAACCACGCGACCGAATAACTGCCCGCGATACCAATCAAACTGAAAAGCAGAATGATCAGCACCTTGGTCGCTTCGAAGTGCTGCAGGTAACCAAAGTAGAAGACGATGATGGCCGCAATAAATGCTTCCAGGATCATCAAGAACTTGCCCTGCGTGACCAGGTACGTCTTGCAGGTCTCATAGATCAGCTCAGAGATATCCAACATCGACTTGTGCACGGGCAAGTTCTGGAGCCGCCTATAGATGACCAGCCCAAAGCCAATGCCCAGGACGGACACCAGCAGGCCCGTAGCCAGCAAGACGCGGCCGTTAACCCCACCCACGAAGGTCGCCTGCCCCAGATCCGGCAGCCTGAGGTTGGCCTCACCGCCCACATGCTCTTGAGCCAAGGCAGGTGCAGGACTGCTGGTCAGTAAGACCAGAGATAACGCGATGACACCAATCGCTCGGCAGAGCGTAACCAATCGTCCTGATACCGCGCTGCGACTCCTGTCGCGCCAATCGAGTTCCATGATTCGAGTTCGTCCTGTTGAACGCTGGGCCGGGTTCCGAATGTCCTGATGTCCGATGATTCTTGAAAG
>CAYLTY010000310.1:0-3723 GCA_964386705.1 uncultured Planctomycetaceae bacterium | reverse complement strand
GTCGACTCTCGCCATCCACACCACCGCTGATGAAGCTTCGTCACTAACGCATCGACAGCGGAGCATGGAATTCGGAAGGTAGGGACCGTCGCAGGGTTACTCAACGATTCAGGGAACCCAATTACACAAATCGTGGATGTCGGCTGAACTGAGAACGCGCCGCGAAATTTGCCCTTGCCGAGTCGCTCATTTTCGTCTCAGCAACGAACCTCCGCAGTTCAGTTTTGCGGCTTCGCAGGCGCAGCCACGCTGGCGTTGTCAGAGCTCCAGCGCAGAGGCGGAACGTCCAGCTTGCGAACGTACTGATCGCGGAACTGATTGAACTGCTTATCAGCTGCCTGCTGAGCAGCCATTGTGGCCGCACCAAATCGCAAAGCCTTCGACAGTTCTTGCTGCAGCCCCAAATCACCCAAGGTCTGCTTCAGCCCTTTGATCTGCGGATCATCTTCAATCCGGCGTTCGAGGTCCGCCCGCGGTTGCGAGCCGTCTTCGACAACGGTCGACTGCCAGACCGACTCCCAGCGGTCATTCGGCATGCGGGCCAGCAAGCGCCCAGTGACCGTGACCCGGCCGCTCGCAACATCCAGTTCCAGCAGCGTCACGCGAACCGCCCGTTGCCCTTTCGCGACGGCAGCGTCGACCGCCTTCTGCAGCGCGGCGTTCGAGTTCGTCGTTTTGCGTGCGGGCTGCGATTCGCCCAGCAGTTCGCTCAATTGCGAACCTAACTGCTTCTCGAACAACTGTCCCAGCAACTGCGACAATTCGACCTGCTTCGCTCCTTCACCGGACTGAAACAGTGCGTCACCAAATCCCTGAAACTCCAGTCCGTCACCGTGCTGATGTTCGAGGATCGCCCGCCGCGCCGCCCACTCGCGATCATCCTGCGGCAGAAGTGGCAATCGATCGGACAGGTCGGCGACATCATTCAGATTCACGCCTTTCGACGTGAGTTCCTTCCGCAGTTCTTCCACCTGCTTCGTCTCTACACCCGCCAGACGTTCGCGCCAGGCAAGCATCGCCACGGCCCGGTTCTGCGTTGCTTGAGTGACCAGCGAGCGAACTCGTGCCTCCGGAAACTCCACGATGACAAACTGCGGCGGCTCCGGCTGCTCGCCGTCTCCACGTGCGGCCTGCTGTGTTCGCCGCAGTTCGAGCTGCAAAAAGGCTCGCAGCGTGCCCGGTTCAGGCTGCTCGTCCAGCCAGCTTTTGAGCCGATTCTCGAACTGCTCGGCGGCGGCCTTGCGTTGCCGTTCCTGCTCGGCAGTCGCCGTTTCAAACAGCTTGGGATGCTGTTTCTTCAGCCAGTCGCGCTGCAGCGCAACCTGCAATTGGCCGGAAGGAAGTCGTCCGAGAAACGCCCCGCGATACTGATCTCGGGTGTTCAGAGTCACGATGTCGACGGCGAAACGTTCCGGTCCGGCAGGTTTGTTCTGACCGAACGCGACGGAAATGTTCGTCGTCAGGCTCAACAATGCGAGAAGCAATAGTCTTCTTGGATGCAACATAATAGGTCCCGGCTACAATCGAACGCCCTCTGGGCCAAACGCCTGCATCTTCTCTCTACACCTTCGGACGGCGCAACACATGGGAAAAGGCACTCACATCAAGTTGTTCGTGATGATGTTGCTGGAGTTCTTCATTTGGGGAGCATGGCTGCCACTGATCTTCGGCTACCTGCCTAGTCTCGGCTTCAGTGAAATTCAGCAGAGCCTGATCCTGAACGCATTCCCATTCGCTGCCATCCTAGCGATGTTTTTCAGCAATCAATTCGCTGATCGAAATTTTGCGGCTGAAAAGTTTCTCGCCTTCAGCCATCTGGTGGGGGGCTTGGCCATTCTCGGATGTGCGTTCACGACATCTTTCCCTGTCTTTTTCGCGCTGATGCTGGTGCACTGCGTGCTGTATGTGCCGACGATCTCGATCACCAACTCGATCGCCTTCACCAATATGAAAGATGCCACCAAGGAGTTCGGTATTGTCAGAATGGGTGGCACAATCGGCTGGATTTTGGCAGCTTGGCCGTTCACCTTCATTCTGGTCGATTGGGAGAAGGTCAAAGCCGCCAATCCTCAGGACGCAGTGGCATGGGTGGGTGCAGTCCTCGGAAATGGCTTGACCGGCGATGCGATGCAGGCAGGAACTCGCTGGACGTACATCGTCGCCGGGATTGCGTCGCTCGTGCTGGCCGTTTTCAGCCTGACCCTGCCACACACTCCACCGAAGCCGGCCGCTCCGGGCGAAGGCGGATCAACCTGGATGCAGGCCTTCGGGCTACTGTCGGTGCCCTACATCTTCGTGCTGTGGCTGGTCACTTTCATTGACGCGTTCGTCCATAACTGTTTCTTCAACTGGACGGGTCAGTTCCTCGGCACACCTACCGCACAAGGCGGCGTCGGTATCCCTGGCAATTGGATTATGCCCATCATGAGTATCGGGCAGATCGCCGAAATCCTGACGATGTTTGTCCTTGGCTGGACGCTGAAGAATCTCGGCTGGCGTACCACGATGGTGTTTGGGATTCTCGGTCACGCGGCTCGCTTCGCAGTCTTTGCGTTCCTGCCGGAGTACCCGTGGCTCATCGTGACGGTGAACGTGCTGCACGGAGTCTGCTACGCATTCTTCTTCGCCACGGTTTACATCTTCGTGGACGAGTTTCTGCCGAAGGACATGCGGTCGAGTGCTCAAGGACTGTTCAACTTCATGATTCTGGGCGTGGGAGCGTTGGTCGCCAATTTTGCGTGCCCGCAAATTAAGGCCATGATGACGACCGAAGCTGGTACGGACTTCAAGACGCTGTTCTTGGTCCCCTGCGGCGCGGCTGTGCTGGCTACACTGGCATTGGCGATCTTCTTCCATCCGCCACGCCAGTCGGCAGCCGCAGCGGCCCCGGCGGCGCTGCCACACTAGTCCCTCGGGCAGGGTCGAGGCACGAGACCGACCGAAATGATGTAAGAAGGTGGGTTTCGCACCTCAGCCCACCTGACGGCATGAGCGATTTGCGGCGTTGCCGCGTTAGGTTTGAGTGATGGCTGGCAATTCGTTTGGACAACTCTTCCGCATCACCACTGCAGGAGAGAGTCACGGTCCGGGAAACGTGGTGATTATCGACGGAGTGCCGCCGGGCATTCCGTTGACGGTCGAAGATCTGATGGTCGACTTGAACCGTCGCCGTCCCGGACAAAGCAAGATCGTGACTCAGCGGGCAGAGTCGGACACCCCGGAGATTCTCTCGGGAGTCTTCGAAGGCAAGACAACGGGCACCGCTCTAGCCATCCTGATCAGGAACGAAGACCAGCGCAGCCGCGACTACGGCGACATCAAGGATAAGTATCGTCCGGGTCACGCCGACTTTGGCTTCGACGCCAAATACGGCTTGCGCGATTACCGCGGTGGCGGTCGTTCCAGTGCTCGCGAAACCGCTGCGCGCGTCGCGGCCGGGGTCGTTGCGAAAAAGATCATCGAAGACGCTTTCGGCGGGCGAGTGCTGGGCTATGTGACTCAAGTGGGTGAGATCAAAGCCACGATCGCCGATCCCGCAGCCATCACGCTGGACCAAGTCGAAAAGCTGCCGGACGGCGAACCAAACATCGTACGTTGCCCGGACGCAGACGCCGCGGCGCGCATGGTGGAGTTGATCGAATCCGTCCGGAAGGACTGCGATTCAATCGGCGGCGTCGCGGAGATTGTGGCGACCGGAGTTCCTGCGGGACTCGGCGAACCCGT
>CAYLTY010000309.1:0-8459 GCA_964386705.1 uncultured Planctomycetaceae bacterium | reverse complement strand
AACATCCGATAGCCGGCAAACAGCTTCAGCTGGTCGAAGATCTTGTAGCCAACGGTCACTCCCACCTGCGGGACGACTGAGAACTTCGTCTGTTCGTGATTCCCGACGTTGGTCGATTGCGCGTACAGGCTGCCGACATAGGCTGCCGGAATGCCCATCGAGCTGGTGTTCGTTGATCCCTGAATGTTGACCGACTGCTGGGTGACGCCGAGCGCCACTTTGAGGTCCAGATCGAGCGACCATTTCTGGTTCTCGATTTCGCCGAGCAATCCCAGTTCAGCCGCGTGCAGTTGGTTCTGCGTATCGAAGCGGTCCAGGGCGCGAATCGTGGCCGGGAGATTCGGATCAATCAGGTTCTCGCTGATGGAGAGGTCTTCCTGCAGATCCATGTAGCGATAGCCAGCACTGGCACTCCAGCGGCCCACTGTCTGATTCGAGAGTGACCGCTCCATGAGCGGACTCAACTCCTGCAGGTCGTAACGCAAGCGAACTGCTGCCGAGTTCAATTGAGAGTTGAAATCAATCGCCGCGTTGCCCGTCAGTAAGTTTGGGTAGGCGATCAGCTTCGCATCTTGTTGCGAGGTCAGCGCGTTGATGAACGGCCGCGCCAGAATTCCTGTGGTCGTCCCAGTCGAGAAGTTCTCGGTGTCCGAAAAGATGCCGAAGTATTCGAGTTCGGCACCCAATCGATCGGATTGATCCAACCACATTGTGGCGACATAGCGTCCGCCAGCGCGCGTGCTGTCAAAGACTTCATCGCCGCCATAGACCAGAGTTGTGTCTGGCAGTCCGAGCACACCTGCCTGGTTCACTGGCGTACCAATGGGACTCGACGTGATCAGCGGCGGCACATTCATGCCGGTGGTCCACCATTGCAGATGCTCAGCCCGCAAACGGAAGGCGCGCTTGTGCGGTGCTTCCCACCAGTAGCTTTCAGTGGGGTCTGCGTTTGCGAAGTCAGTGGCGGCCGAAGTGGGCTCACCGGTGGGAGTCGCGTTGGGCGCAACGTTCGTTGACGAGTTCGCGGGCGGAGGTGGCACTGTCAGAGCATTCTGCGGTTGTGCCTCGTTGATCGTTGAGTGCGAGGCTCGCTGGATTCCGCTTGAGGAGCCACCGGTACTTTTGGACGGAGAACTGCCTGCGGGGCTCTTCGTGGCGGGCGCTGTGCTGCTGCTCTGAGCGGCTTGCTTGGCGACAGCGGTTGAACCCGGAGTGATCTTCGTGCTGGAACTTGCTGACGACTCTGACTCGGATTTGGGCACGGGGCGACTCGGGGGCGGCGGCGCAGCCAGTGCGGCACTCGTCGTGGCGAGGAGCAACCACGGAGCGATGGCTCGCAGGCAGGCGGGCAGCGAAACTGATAAGAGTCGCATGGAGTGCTCCGTCACTCATGTGCCATCAGGCGGGTCGTCGTATAAGCAGCGCGTCAGTTGAGCGTTCCGATGCAAACGTCGGGCGAATACGGTCGAGAGTGATTGATAGAAACGTGTGTGGGGGATTGAGTCAGCCGCGAGCGGGCTGGTGAGAAGGGATGCAGGCGATGCGAGTGTGAAACTCGGGAGACAGGAACTATCGAGGCGAACAAGAAGGGAAATCGGTCTTCAATCTTTTCGGCGTTTTGCTGTCAGAATCTGAAACGAAGCGCCAAAGAATTTGACTGGGTAAACTTTTCCGGTCGCGAAGGGTTTTCTTTGCCTCTGGCGGCGCTTGGACTTAAGTCTGATGAACTCGGTGCTGCGGGATGCCGCGGCTTCAGGGTTGTCCGCGGCAATTTGATCCGATTCACAAGCAACCAGACTTCAACAGGATTGTTCTCGTGCCTTTGCCTTCTGATGCACCGACATCAACTACCTGGCTGCAGGGCGTGCAGGCGCGAGATCCGCTGGCGTGGCAGCGGTTGACGGATCTCTATGGTCCGCTGGTGTTCCACTGGGGGCGTCGTCATGGACTGTCGCCCGAAGACGCTGGCGACCTCGTTCAAGAGGTCTTCTCAGCAGTCGCTGGCGCGATTCACCGCTTTCTGCGGGGGAGCGAACATGGAACCTTTCGCGGTTGGTTATGGACGATCGCGCGCAATAAGTTGAGAGATCACTTTCGGAAAATCGCTGCGATGGGGAACGCTGCGGCTGAAGGAGGAACTCAAGCTTTGGAACGCCTGAACGCGATTCCTGAAGCCTGGTTGGATCAGTCCCAGGACGTGAGCGATCAGGCTCAGTTGACGAATCTGTTTCAGCGGGCTTTGGAATTGGTCCGCAACGAGTTCGAGGACCGCACCTGGCAGGCGTTCTGGCTGGTCACTGTTGAACTCAAGACAACCGACGACGTGGCCGGGCAACTCGGCCTGACTGCGAACTCAGTTCGACAGGCAAAGTCGCGGGTTCTGCGCAAACTGCGTCGTGAACTGGGTGACTTTGAGCAGAAATGACCGATTGCCAACGGGTCGCTGCTTATCTCCATCTTTGATGGTCGCCCCATTTTAACAAGCATCAATGGTGCCGCCCGCAGGATCGTTACAGGCAGCAGAAACCGTTTAAGTTCACGCTGGCACGGCGCCGACATCTGATGAAGACCGCTTGCGGTTTGAGTGCGCGGGACATTGCGCCCCGCAAGACGCAGACTTTGAGTTCACGGATGATCGAGGAAACACCGGCTATGTCCGAATTCCCAACAAGCACCATGGCGACGGATCGCTGCTCACAGAATTCCACGGCTTCGTCCAAGCTCGGTATCTACATGAGCTTGCTGGTGGCGGCTTCTCTAGCCTCCACGGCGACCGCACAAGAGAACGATGGCCCGCTCGGCGGACTGCGTTTCCCTCAGATCTTCCGGAAGTCGGAGAGTCAGACTCCGGCTGCTACTGCGAAGAAACCAGTCGAAGAAAACCGGTTCATCGCACGAGCCCGCCAGTTGATGGTGGACGCTCGCCGCTTTGAATCGCTGGGCCAGTACGACGCCGCGTTTGAGACGGCGACGAAAGCTCAAAGCGTGTACGAAGCTTCGATGCGCACAACAAACGCGGAATGGCCCGCTCAGGAACAAACTCCCAGCGAGTACATTCGCGATCTGGAAAAACGCCTGTCGGTTATTCAACGCACACAAGCTCAGCAAAATGCCCCGCGTACTCCTGGCGCCGCGCCAACGGGTCGCGCTCCACAAGCTCCAGCCGGCGTTGCGGCGACGGACCCACGGGCGATGCAGCCGCGAACGACGCAGCGTCCGAGCACCGCCGCGAATGCCCCCAGCTCAACGTCGAACTCGCCAGTCGCCAACTTTGAACCACAGCGACCTCAACCTCAACGTCCGATTGCCCGTACGGAAATCGCTCCAAGCGAAGCTGCAGCCGGTTTCATTGGTCAAACCGGGGGAATCCTGGAAGCCACCAAGCGCGGTCGCCAGTTGCTGGAGACGGCCGAGGCCGCGAATGACGTCGTCGGAGTCTTCAAGGGCGCACAACCACAGCAACCGGCGACTGAGCAGCCTGCAGAGCACGAAGTCGCTGCGGGTCAGCCGGAACCAACGAAGGCTGAACGTTCTTTGAACGTCGCCCGGTCGGTACTGGATCGCATCGACAACCTGCAGACGTGGCAGCCAGTTTCTGCTGAGAAACCAGTGACGCAGCCGTCCGGTGCTGAAACGCATGACGCTTCCGATCCACCTTTGCCAACCGGCAATCATGCCGCAGACGCGAAAGGGTCGAAGCCTGCGGAACTGCCAGAGCAGATCGATGCCACATCGGGCATTGCTGACAGCCTCGTCGGACCCATCCCCACTCACATTGAGAAGCACCAGTCTTCATCGTCCGGCCCATTGGAGATTGGCGGTTCGCACTCTGGAACGCCTAAGGAAGCCAGGCACAACTCGGCGAAACCCTTGCTCGGCTCCGCGAGCGATGATCAGCACGGGACAGCGTTGCTGTTGCCACCGCTGTCGGCTGAGCCAGCCAAGACGACGACAGAAGCCAGCGGCGATCATTCGCTGTGGCTGGTCGGCACCGTGCAAACGATCTCCACCTTCCTCGGTGTGTTGTTCGCTGGAATGATCCTGCTTGCCGTGCGTCAACTGCTCAAGCAGCAGAGTGCCGCTCCGGAAGCCGTACCTGCTCAACCTGTTCCTCAAGCCGCCGCAGTCATTGAGGAAGCTCAGCCTCAGCCGGTGGCAGCGGCGCCGAAAGTCGCAGAGACACCAGATGCAACCGAAGAGCCACTGCCTTCCCGAGAAGTTGCGTCGCAGAAGCCTGCTTTGCGAGTGGTCAGTGCCGCCAATGACGACGAATCGATGGCCGACTCCACCAAGCGCGAAGCTGAGGTCGTGAAGAGCGTGTTTGAACAAAACGTGAAGCTGATGGAATCACTTCACAATCTGTCGGACTCAGCAGCTGCGTAAGCGTGCTGGAGTCATCTCGCGGGCCATCAATTTCATCAACAAGCTGTTCCCGAAATTCCTGAGTGCGCTCACGAACGGCAGACGATCAACAGAGGAGCGGAGTTGTGAACCAGGTGGCCACATTCATCGGACTGGACCTCGGCAGTTTCAAGTCTGCTGTCGCCGCTTCCAACGGACGTCGTACAGCGGTTCCCAGCGTGCTCGGCTGGCCCAGCGATGAAGAAGCTCGTCAGAGGCTCGGTCGTGATTTTGTGTGCGGTGGTGAGCTCACCAAACAGACCGTGCCCCTTGACGTTGTCTGGCCCTTCCGCCGTGGTCTGCAGAAGGTGCTTGATCTGTCGGAAATGAATTTCACGCCCGAGGCCATTGAGAGCCATCGCGAAGCCGCGCGGCTGATTGCTAAACACATCATCTCGCTCACAACACCCAATCCCGGCAGCACCATCTACGGCATTGTGACGACACCAGGTCACACCTCTCTGGCCTGCAAGCAAGCCCTCTTCGATGCGGTGCGAGGTCACGTCGACGCAGTCATGTTCGTTCCGGAGGCATTCTGCATTGCATTCGGAGCCGGCCAGACCGACGACTGTCTGGTGATCGATATGGGCGCCGGAAAGATTGATATCTGCCCGCTGACGGATGGCTACCCGGCGGAAGACTGTCAGATCACGCTGACTCAAGGCTGTGAGCACATTGAGTTGGAACTCGTGACGCAGATGAAGCTGGCGTTCCCGGATGTGGACCTGCCGCAGAACGCCGCTCGCCAGATCAAAGAGAGCGTCGGCTGCCTGCCGAAGCCCGCTGATACCGCGCGAGCACGTTTGAATTCGGCAACGTCGAGCCAGGAAGTGGAAGTGACCGAGCCGCTGCGGATCGCCTGCCGCAAGCTGATTCCCACGATCGTGGGCGCCGTGCGGGAAGTCATCGGTAAGTTCGAGCCGACGGCTCAACGCAGGCTGCTGTCCAACGTGCTGCTCACGGGAGCGGGCAGTCAACTGAAGGGCTTCCCCGAACTGTTGACCGCTGCACTGGTGCCTGTCGGCGAGTCCCATATCACCGTGGTCAGCGACCCCGTCTTCGGAGCGGCAACCGGAGCGCTCAAGCTCAGCCTGGCGATGCCGCTGCAACATTGGGAGCAGGTCCGCGTTCAGCAGACGCTGCAGGCTCCCGTTGAGTCCGTTCGCCGAGCCGCGTAGAGCCCGACGTTCTCGAAGCCTCTGATTGTCGTCAACGCGCGTTGTCTTTGAGAGAACGTCCGGCGGAGCGACGAATCTCAGAGTTCCCACAAGCACCATAATCTGGCTTTAATGCCGGATGTTCTCTGCCTACCTTGTTCGCGAGTCGCGTGGTCGATCCGTACCGATTCCGAACAAGGTCATGGCTTATGTGGAACTCGTCAAAAGCAACTCTGGCTTTCGGTCTCACTCTTTTGAGCGGTACTGCGATGGTTGTCGGTCCCAGCGTGACCTCGGCGCTCGCGGATGAAACGAAGGTCTCGGTCAGTTTCTCCGGTGGCCATGACACTGATCCCAAAGATCATGGGCGGCCCGTTGTGCTGATTGCAGCGGCTCTCGGCGTGAAGACGGAGGTCTTCCGTGAAGCCTTCAGTGGCGTCACGCCGGCTCGTAATGGCAAGCCCTCGGGAGAAGAAGCTCGTCGCAACAAAGAAGCCTTGATGAAGGTGCTGAAGCCGCACGGTATCACCAATGAGCGGCTGGACGAGGTGTCGGACTACTACCGGTATCAACCTCAAAAGGGTGATCTCTGGAAGAACACGCCAGCGAAGGCGCACGCCATCGTGGTGGATGGCAAGATTAAAGAGATCGTCGTCACTGAACCCGGTTCTGGTTACAGCACACCTCCCACTGCGACGGTCAAAGGTTTGGAGAAAGTGCCGCTGAAAGTCTCGTTGAAGTTTGGCAAGGACCTGAAGAAGAACGGCTCGATCGGAACGATCGAAGTCGCAAAACCAGAGCCGCCCAAAGCCAGCAAGTAAACTCTCTCTCGTTCCCGGCGATTTAGCCATTACATGGCGGCGAAGTACGGAAGGACACAGTTTCGTTGGTCGTGTCCCCGTCGCATTCATTGGCTCGCCGCGCCTTATTAAACATTTTCTCGCACCGATGCTCTTTGGTGAGAGGATGAGAACATCACGAAATAGTCCGAAGCTACGGGCATTCGAGTTGGTGGGACTGAAATCGGAATGAAGTTCGTTCCGCCTGTGACTCCCGCAGACCACACTGCGGCTCCAGTTGTCTGATGAGCCTTGGAATGGTTGTCGCAGGGAGTTTCGCATGTTGATTCGTTGTCCGTTGTGGTTGTCTGTTGCGGGCGTGGTTGCTGCCGCCTTTGCTGCATCGTCGGCCGTGGGCAGTGACTGGCTGCGGTTCCGAGGCCCCAACGGAACGGGTATCAGCCCGGACACGAAAGCGACTCCGGTGACTTGGAGCTCGACGGAGAACCTCAAGTGGAAAGTCGCTCTGCCGGGGGCTGGTGTCTCCTCACCGATCGTGGTGGGCGATCGGATCTTCGTGACATGCTACTCGGGCTACGGCATGAGTCGAGAATCTCCTGGCAACCAGAAGGACCTGAAGCGGCACCTAGTGTGCGTCGATCGAACAACTGGATCCATTCTGTGGCAGAAGTCTTTCGATCCGTACCTGCCGGAAGACCAGTTCTCGGGGGCCGGAGTTCCGGAACATGGTTATGCCTCGCACACTCCGGTTTCGGACGGCGAGCGCATTTACGCCTTTTTCGGCAAGAGCGGCGTGCATGCTTTTGATCTTGATGGCAAGGAGCTCTGGCGTGCGGCCGTAGGGACCGGTTCCGATCCGCGTCGCTGGGGGTCGTCATCCAGTCCGATTGTGTTTGAAAAGACACTCATTGTGGCGGCTGGTCCTGAGCGAAATTCAATTGTCGGACTTGATACTGCTACGGGCAAAGAGATTTGGAAGGCCGACGCAGAATCACTGGGCAACGTCTGGGGAACTCCCGTCGCTGTGAAAGTTGACGAGACGCGCACGGACATCGTCATCGGGGCGCCGTACGAGATCTGGGCCATCAATCCGGTCAACGGCAAGCTCAAGTGGTACTGCGATGCGATGGAGTCGGATCAGTTCAATTCCAGCGTCGTCGCCGATGGGCAAACGATTTACGCCATTGAGGGACGCGGAGGCGGCTCTATCGCGGTGAAGGCCGGCGGTACGGACAACGTCACGAAGAGCCATGTGGTCTGGAGCGGTCGTGATTCCAGCCGGTTTGGTACGCCGCTGGTTCATGAAGGGCGGCTGTATTATTTCGGTAACGGAGTCGCGAACTGCGTGAATGCTGAGACTGGCCAGAAGGTCTTTCAGGGTCGACTGCAGGGGGCTCGCAGCTCCGAGGGTGGTGATGACAACGGAGGCGGACGACCCGGCCGAGGTTTCGGCGGTCGCGGCGGATTTGGCGGCAGTGACTACTCATCGCCGGTGCTGGCTGATGGGAAGATCTATTACGTGAGCCGCAACGGGAACATGCATGTCCTGAAGGCCGGCGCGACGTTTGAACAACTTGCGGTGAATCGCGTCACCGATGCGAGTGAAGACTTCAGCGCGACTCCCGCCATCAGCAACGGTGATTTGTTCGTACGATCTAACAAGCACCTGTATTGCGTGGGAGTCAAGTAACGTCGACGACCTTGGGATGGCCGGCACGGATTTGTGTTTTCGTTGCTTGTGGCTTCCCGATGAAGGCTTTCCACGTGATGCTGCCGGTGCTGGGCGAGCGGGGCACGAGTTATTCGTTTCGTGCTCGGTGCTCTTGGTCTGGCAGTCCTTCAGCAGCAATTCACATGGATGATTCTTCACCGCGGACCCTGCAACCCCTTGAGGTTTTTGAAGCGGCGGCAGTTGCGAAAGCTCAGGAAGAGCGGCAACTGCGAGTGGCCGCGTATCGCCAGCGCCTGAAGCGGCATTGGAAGATCGCGTTTGTGCTGTTCGTGGCGACGTGTGCCTCGACGTGGGCTACGCACGGTCCCGTCTACGCCGTTGCCGTGATGGCAATCTTGCTGTCACACGAATTCGGCCACTTCTTGCAAG